>JAILHI010000075.1 GCA_024695865.1 Candidatus Gastranaerophilales bacterium | reverse complement strand
GCCATACTTCCCGTACCTTGTTTAATACCTTAATTAAATTTCTACTATTGTAGATATGTGCTATCACCGCATAATAGTCTATGGTTTAATACCTTAATTAAATTTCTACTATTGTAGATCTATATGGGATTGGAGTATCAGCAATTGTTTAATACCTTAATTAAATTTCTACTATTGTAGATAAGTGCCTCGACAAATTTGTAAAATAGTTTAATACCTTAATTAAATTTCTACTATTGTAGATTGTATATTTTGTTATCGGCGCCCATTTAGTTTAATACCTTAATTAAATTTCTACTATTGTAGATTCGTTCATCATATTAACAAGATAACAGTTTAATACCTTAATTAAATTTCTACTATTGTAGATGAGGGCGGTGTTTTTGAAAACAATGTGGTTTAATACCTTAATTAAATTTCTACTATTGTAGATTTCAATTTCCCATTCTTCGATTTCGTGTTTAATACCTTAATTAAATTTCTACTATTGTAGATATTGCAGCCCTTTAATTCAAGTTTAGCGTTTAATACCTTAATTAAATTTCTACTATTGTAGATTAACAGCAGACGATTGTATAAAAGCGGGTTTAATACCTTAATTAAATTTCTACTATTGTAGATGGCGCTTAAAGACCGAAATTTCGAGAGTTTAATACCTTAATTAAATTTCTACTATTGTAGATCATTTGCCGTTTTTATTGAGTTCAAAGTTTAATACCTTAATTAAATTTCTACTATTGTAGATTGTCTGCGATGATGAATTGTAAATCTGTTTAATACCTTAATTAAATTTCTACTATTGTAGATTTGGGCAGATGTAGTCTGATTTTGTATGTTTAATACCTTAATTAAATTTCTACTATTGTAGATACTGTCTGTAAATCTTTTTGCCATTAAGTTTAATACCTTAATTAAATTTCTACTATTGTAGATTGTTCCTTTTGTCCAAAATTTGTCTGTGTTTAATACCTTAATTAAATTTCTACTATTGTAGATTTTTCCCTGCAATAGACAGGTCTTGACGTTTAATACCTTAATTAAATTTCTACTATTGTAGATCTAAACTATACAATAATTCTTTAATATGTTTAATACCTTAATTAAATTTCTACTATTGTAGATTTGACACAGGACTTGAATATCCTGAAAGTTTAATACCTTAATTAAATTGCTGCTATTGTTTATTCTTCCGTTTTATCCTTATCCTCAAGCATTTTCAGCACCATGCCCGTGAGGGCAAAGAGGGCGATGGCGTTCGGAAGAACCATCAGGTTGTTAAACATATCCGCAAGTTCCCAGACAAAGTTGCTCGATACCAGCGTTCCGAGCATTATAAAGCCCAAGGCAACGAGCATATAAATAAAAACCGCTCTCTTGTGGTGCTTTCTGCCAAAAAGATACACGGCATTGATTTTGCCGAACAAATTCCAGCCCAAAATCGACGAAAAAGCAAAAAACATCAGGCAGACTGCGACAAATATTGCCCCGATTTCCGTACCGAAAATCGTTCCGAAAGCCGTCTGAACGAGGTTTGTATTATTGAGTGTTTCAGTTATTGCGCCCTTATAACCGTTTGCAAGCAAGCCGTCAGGCGTATAAAGAGTGGAAATTATTACAAGCGCATTGAGAGTCAGAATAACAAAAGTATCCACAAAAACGCCTATCATAGCGACCGTGCCCTGTTCGTGCGGGTTTTTAACATGCGCAAGTGCGTGTGCGTGCGGTGTCGAGCCCATACCCGCCTCGTTTGAGAACAAGCCCCTCTTTGCGCCCTGACTTATTGCCGCCTGTATCGCCGCACCGAAACCGCCGCCCAAAATCGCCTGCGGTTCAAACGCATACCTGAAAATCATTCCGAAAGTATCGGGCAGATACTTCGCCCTTACAACCAAAACTATACAAGAGCCGACAATAAACAACAATGCCATTATCGGCACAATCTTTTCCGCCACCGAAGCAAGCCTTTTCACCCCGCCGATAAAAATAAACCCGCAAACAAGCACAAGCACTACACCGATTGCCCAAGAGGGTATTCCAAATGCCGTCTGCATACTGTAACTGATAGAATTTGACTGCACCATACAGCCCATACAACCAAGCGCCAAAATAATCGCTATTGCGAAAAATCCCGCCAAAAATTGTCCGAATTTTCCCTTAAACGCCGTCGTTATATAATAAACAGGCCCGCCGTGATATTCGCCGTTTGCATCTTTCACCCTCGTCTTAACGGCAAGCGTGGCTTCCGCATAAATCGTCGCCATTCCGAAAAACGCTATCAGCCACATCCAGAAAATCGCCCCCGGGCCGCCTAATAAAATCGCTCCCGCCGCACCGACAATATTACCCGTTCCGACCTGCGCCGCTATCGCCGTCGCAAGCGCCTGAAACTGCGTCATTCCGCCTTCGTGCTTTTCTCCGAACAAATGAAAATTGCCGAAAGAGTGTTTCAAACCCTCTTTAAAACAGCGTATCTGCACAAATCTTGTCCTTATTGTGTACCATAAACCGACCCCCACAAGCATAAAGACAAGAAGGTAATTCGATAAATACTTATTTATATTAACCACAACGGGATATAATACCTGTTCCAAAAACATTGTCCGCGTTCCTGTTAGTTTTAATATATCCGATTCCGCCTGTATCACTAATAGTGCCAGAAAAAGTTTCTGCCAAAACAGCCCTTAAAAGTTCGGAATGACAAATATATTAATTCTATTATTATTCAAAAATCAATATAATTAAACTTATTTACATTTTGTAAGCATTTCGTTATAAACACCGATAGTAACAAAACAAATCGGAAGTTGTCTTTTTACAAGGCTTTCAATCGTCATTTCAAACGATTTCAGCATAGCCTTATCAAGCGGATTGTCCTTTTCTACCAAATATTGTTCAATCTGCGAGCGAAACTCGACTTCTCTCGTTCTGTGCTCCACCTTATCCGCAATAAAAATAATCTTTTCAAAAACCGACATACCGCATTTTCCGATAGTGTGAAGCCTTATCGCCGACAAAATTTCTTTATCCGTTACGCCGTATTTTTCCCATGCAACATAAGCGCTGACAGGTGCGTGGATTGTCTTTCGGTTGTCCTTTTCCGTATCATCGAGGTCGGGTGTGTTTTCAAGCGCAATTTTTCTCGAAAGTTCAAAGTCCATACACTTTGCACAATCATGCAAAAGTCCTGCAACATAGGCTTTTTCGGGGTCGCAGCCGAATTTTTCGGCAAGTTCCCTCGCCATCTCCGCAACACCTATCGAATGTTCATAACGTTCTTCGTTAAGGTCGTTTTTGAGGTTTTGCAAAATTGCATCTGTTGTCATTTTTGTATAAGTTGTTATCATAAATATATTTTTCAACCTCTTTTGTCGTCAGATTTTCAAGACTTTTGTGAAAACCCGCCAAATCTCTTATTTCCGTTGATGAAATATTTATCTTCGGCATATCGAGTCTTGTATAATTATAGCCCTTTTCCGCAAGTCTGTCGAAAACTTCTTTGTCAAAATCGTTACCCCTCGGCAAAACCACAAAATCAATGAGTTCTTTAAATTCGTCTGCGTGATACCACGTGTCAATCTTGGCAAAGGCATCATCACCGATAATGAAGGCGGGCTTTTCCGTCAAAACACCCTGTTTGTATAACTCCTGTATCGTAACAAGTGTATAAGACGGCGTTTCCCTCTGAAACTCAATGTCCGAAACCTCAAACTGCGGATAATCTTTTACAAGCAATTCCGTCATTCTGAGCCTGTGCAAAGCCTGTTCTTTTGTTTCCGCCAAAGCCTTATGAGGCGGTTTTGCGGCGGGGATAAACAACACCCTGTCAAAATGCAGAGCATCGCAGGCAAACTTTGCGACCTGCAAATGCCCCAAATGAGGCGGATTGAACGTTCCCTGATACAGACAAATCTTCATTATCTGAAATTTGCCTGCGGGAAGGCTTTTTTAATGCCTGCTCTGATTTTGTCCATTTCCGCATCGATAATTTCATCGGTGAGAGTTGCTTCCGCATTTTGTAATTTTATTCTGAAAGCCATACTCTTGAAGCCTTTTTCGATGTGTTCGCCCTTATAAATATCAAATAATTCAAGATTTTTGAACAATTTGTTGTCGGCAGATTTTTTGATTGCCGCACTGATTTTTTCATAAGTAGCATCGTCATTGATTGAAAAGGCGATATCCCTCTGAATTTCGGGGAATTGGGGAAGTCTTTTGAACTTGATTACGTTTTGAGGAACTTCTTTTAAAATCGTTTCCAAATCAAATTCAAAGATATAAATTTTCTGATTGGATTTCAGTTTTTCCGTCAAAATCGGGTGAACTTCACCAAATACGCCAATTTTGGGATTACCCTTTGCCAAAAGGCTGACATTTGCGCTTCTTCCGGGGTGAAGATAAGAAACATCCTCACAAAGAGAAAGTTTAATGCGTTCGCCGAGTCCGAGCATATCAAACAGGCTTTCGAGCACACCTTTCAATGTGTAAAAATCAACTTCGGACTTCGTTTTCCAGATACCTTTTTCAACGTTACCCGTCAAAATACCCGAAAGCATAAGTCTTTCCTGAACACCGCTGTTTTCTCTCGTCGGTGCCTCTGTCGCAAAATAGGTTTTGCCGATTTCAAAAAGTCTTATGTCCTTATTTCCGTTGTCATAATTGCTTTTGAAAGCCTCAAGCATATTAACGATTAACGTCTGTCTTAACATCGTGTGGTCTTCGGACTGTGCGTTTTTAACCTTTACCGCCTGTTCTTTATCGTATTTCAGACCAAATTTATTCAAAAGCGGCTCGCCGATTAAAGACGATGACATCGCCTCATAAAAACCGTGACCGAGGAAAAGGTTTTCGATTTTTTCTCTAACCTTTGCTTCGTAAGTGATTTCGGGCGCCATAGTGTTTTTCGGCAAAGTAGCCTCAACCTTGTCGTAACTGTAAATTCTTGCGACTTCCTCGATTAAATCGATTTCTCTGTAAACATCGGCACGTCTTGCCCCCGGAACCAAAAATTTAGCAGCCATCTGGTTTCTGCCCGTCATTGTAAAGCCTAATCTTTCAAGAATATCAACGGTTTCATCGGGATTGATTTCAATACCCATTACCTTGTTAATCTGTGAAAATCTCAAAGTGATTTCAATTTCGGGAAGTTTGTTTGAACCCGTTTCGGCAATTCCGACAACCTTTGCGTCGGCAAGTTCAACCAAAAGTTGAATTGCCCTGAAAAGTGCAGGTTTAACTTTGTCGATATCGACACCACGTTCAAATCTGGCACTTGCTTCACTTCTGTAACCGATACTTCTTGCGCTCTTTCTGTTGCAGGCAGGGGTAAAATATGCGGCTTCAAGAACGATATTTTTTGTATTATCGTCAATACCGCTGTTGTTTCCGCCAAATACACCGCCAACGCAAACGGGCGCTTCTTTTGTCGCAATCAAAACCGTATCGTGTGTTAATTTTCTTTCGACTTCGTCAAGCGTAACAATGGTTTCGCCCTCGTTTGCACGTCTTACGCAAAGATATCCGTTTAATTTGTCCTTGTCAAATGAGTGCAAAGGCTGTCCGTATTCGAGTAAAACGTAGTTCGTAATATCAACGATATTGTTAATCGAACGGATACCGCAGGCTTCAAGACGTCTTTTCATCCAGTCGGGAGAGGGTTTAACCTTTAAGTCCTCCAAAATACCCGCAGAATAGTAAGTACAAGTGTCTTCATCTTTGATTTCGACTTCAAAGCCCGCATTTGAATATTCCTGAACAGGTTCAAGCGGTGAAAAATTAAGTTTTCTCTTGTAAATCGCAGAAAGTTCTCTCGCAACACCGATAACGGACATTTCATCGCCTCTGTTTGCGGTGGGTGCAACGTTGAAAACAATATCTTCGTTGATGTTGAAAAGTTTTTCAAGAGGCATGCCGAGTTCAACCCTGTCAAAAAGTCTGTTCAAAACCAAAATGCCGTCCTCTTCCTGCAATTTTTCAAGTCCGAGTTCGTCCTGTGAGCAAAGCATACCCTCTGAAACAACCCCTCTGATTTTTGCGGGAGTGAGTTCAAACTGTTCGCCCGTTTTTCTGTTTAAAACCTTTGAACCGACAGATGCGTACGGAATTATTTGTCCGACGGCAATGTTTTGAGCGCCGCAAACAACAGTTCTTGTTGCCGTTCCGTTATCTATGGTAACCAAATGCAAGTGGTCTGAATCGGGGTGGTTTGCAATGGCTTTTATTTCAGCCGTTACAATGTTTGTAAATTTTGCCCCCGTTTTTTCAATATCCTCAACTTCAAGTCCGCTCATTGTAAGAGCTTCCGCTATCTCTTCGGGTTTTTTATCCGATAAATCAACAAATTCATTAAGCCATTCAAGCGATATAAGCATAATTTTTCACCTTTTTAAAGTCTTTTTTACATAAATAATATTATTATAAAGACAAATCAAAGTACATATAAAAATTTATCCCGCAATTATGCTTTTTTGTCAGGCTGTATAAACTGCTTTTAAAAAATATTGATTATTTTCCAAATAAATCGGAATGAGAACCTGTTGCAGTTGCAAAAAGAATAAGTTCTTGTTCTTCAATTCTGTATATAAACAACCAATCAGGTTCTATATGACATTCTCTGAATCCCTGCCATTCACCCTGCAATTGATGGTCTTTATTTTTATCGGGCAAACTTTCACCCTTTAATAAAATATCAATAACCTCTGCTAATTTTTTAATGTCTTTTCCTCTTTTTTTAATGAGTTTGACATCTCGTTTCATTCTGTTGGTATAAATTAAAGTGTACAAAACTAATCCTCTAACATTGCATTTATTGCGTCCATAGCATTATTATACGGCTTGCTCAAGTTTTTTCTGTTTAAAACATCATTCCTTGCCTGAAGCAAAGAATTATCAGGTAATTTTACCTCAAAAGGAATACCGCCGTTTTCTATTGAAATTGTCAGAAACATTCTTATTGCGGTTGATGTATCCAAGCCTAAACTTGCAAAAAGATTATCTGCATTTGATTTTAAAACATCATCAACTCTTACCTGTATAGTTTTAGACATAAAAGCCTCCTTTGTATTAGTTTGTATATACATTATACTATATTTTTAAACACACTTCAATACAAAAAATAACAATTTGTAATAACGGCAACAAAAAAATTGACGTACTACACCCTTCAAAAATTATGCGAAACTTCTGCCTTAATTATCAAAATTTAAAAATTCGGACAAAGATAAATTAAAAGCCTTTGCTATTTTATTCAATTTTGTTAAAGTCACGTCATTTTGTGCGGTTTCTATATTACCGATTGTTGAACGTGCTATTTCCGAATGATAGGACAAATCATCCTGCGTATATTTAAAATCTTTACGCAAACTTTTTATTCTTTTTGCAACTTTCTTTAATAATTTCTTGTCCACAAAACAATTGTCCGCTATAATGACAAACAGACAAACTGTCACACGGACAAATAATTGATGCAACACAATGAAGAAAAGTGTTTTAATTGATTTAGACGGCGTGCTAAACACTTATGACGGAAATTATACTGAAAACTATATCCCGCCTGCAAAAGAAGGTGCTTTTGATTTTTTAAAAAATTTGTCTGAAAATTATTCAATTAAAATCTTTACAATAAGAGAAAAAAATCTTACTTTAAAATGGCTTCAGGAAAATAATTTATCGGAATACATTTCAGATGTTACAAATACCAAAGATCTCTGCTGGGTTTATATTGATGACAGATGTATAACTTTTGAGGGTAATTACTCGACTTTATATAAAAAAATTGACGAATTTAAACCTTGGTTTAAAAAATAAACAGAGGTCATTCTTTCACACCTGCCAATAACTGCATAACATGGTTTTCGCCCTTGCAGATATTGAACATCGAGCCGCCTTTATCCAGAATATATTTTACAAGTTCTATAACTTCTTCATTGCCCTCGTGTCTGTGATTTCTGAGCCAGATGTTTTCAACCGAAACCTCGGCGTATTCAATGCCTATCTTTTTGCAGGTATCGAGCCATTTGTCGATTTCGCTCTTTCTGTCGTTATATCCCGGGCAGATTATGTATTTGCTGATAACATCGCAATCGTCAATCTTGACCGAAGCATACCTTTTCATATTTTTAACAACGGTATCAAAAGCATCAAGCCCCTTTATCATGGCAAAAGTTTCACGGCAGCCGCTGTCTATCGAATTTTTTACGTGGATTTTACCCTGAGAAACACCTTTTTCTATTACGGGCGAATATTTTACGGCAGATGTCGGAATACTGATATTATCAAACCCGTTATCCAAAAGGTAGTGAATTAAATCCTCAAATTCTTCAAGCATAGTCGGCTCGCCGCCGCCAAAACCGATTTGACCGCCGGGGATAAAAATACCTCTTTCCACCATATCTTTTATCACGGGCAGAACGTTATAACCCTGAACGGAATTGTACTTTTTCTTGTCCTCGTGAGTATAGCAGTAAACACAATCGCAGTTGCACTTTGTAAAATGGTCGAAAATAATGCTGTCGATATAATTTTTATCACGCCATTTGTCTTTTCTCAAAAAGACACAATCGGTACACTCTTTAATCGTTTCGCCCGATTTCTGAATGTCTTTGTAATGCTTTTTAAGCCGCCAGAACTCGTCCCAGTCAATAGGAGAACCGTCAAAACCTCTTTTGAGCATAATATTTCCGCCGCCGGGACAGCTGACGTAACAACACATCATAATGTTAGAGCCGAAAACTCCGACATCAAAATCCATTCCGCCTTCTATCCAATCACAACTTATATATTCCGACATTAATTATCTCCTTCGTGATAATTGCAATTCAAGAGTTTGCAGGACTTATCACACTGTACTATCTGACGTCTTATTCTTTCCGCTCCCGCACTGTTCCAGATGTTTTGCGGTAAAGTGGTAATAAGTGAACCTATCGGTTCAAAAGAAAAACAAACCCTGACACTTCCGTACGGGTCAACCAAAAAGTTGAAATGTCCGATTTGACAGGTTGCATCGGTTTCAACCGCCGCTTTTTCGGGGTGAAGTTCCGCATACGGCTTATTGATAATATTTCTGATTAACGTTTTGTCTATCTTATCCGTAATCGTTCTGTCCGTCATTTTTTCGTAAAAATCAGGGTCGTATTCCTCCGCTTCCATTGTTTTAAAAATTTTTCTGTCTGTATTTGTTTCCGAATTAACAATTAAATCCTTAAAAGCCAAAAGTTGATTATTGCTGTTATAAATCAGATATCCCTTTGCTTTTAAATCAATTAATTCGTCAATAGCCTTTACGGTCTGATGTTTCATATCGTCAAACATTCTGAGGCTTTCTGTCTGGATATCACAGGCAGTAAAGAAAGAATCCCCGCCGTCCAGAAGCTGAAAATTAATTCCGACATTGTTCTGATGTGCAAAATCCGCAAGCGGAACCATTTCCGTCAGATTTGACGGCATGATAACAGAAGCAATTAAAATAGTCTTTCCCGCTTTTTTCTGTCGGTTCAGATAAGCAAGGTTTTGGATAACATCACTTGTAATCTTAAAAGCGTGAGGCAAGCCCCTTGATTTATTGTGAATTTCGGGGTTTTTAACGGCATTTAAAGAAACCGTTATATCCTTAAAGCCCGAATCAATAAGTTTTTCGCACTTATTTTTAAGGGCAAGTCCGTTTGTAATAACTTTTGGTATCAAACCCAAAGAGACGGCATAATCGGCTAATTCAAAGATATCCTCTCTCAAAAACGGCTCGCCGCCCGTGAAAATAAAATCGAAATTTCCGAGCCAATCGTGCATAGATGATAAAACGAACTTCCAATCGTTTGTTGAAAGTTCGTCATACATATATTCTTTCGGACTTTGCCATCCGTTACAGGTCATGCAATGCGACTGACATCTGTCTGTTATTGCAAAGGCAAAATAACGGGGCAATTTTTCCATTACCTTCTCCGAATTAGTATTCAATATTTACCTGAGAGAATAAAACGACTTTGTTTTTACCACGTTTTTTTGCGTTATATAAAGCGTGTTCGGCATATCTGATTAAGGTATTTGCGTTTTCGTCAACGTTTTCTAAGAACGGGAACGAGGAAATACCGCCCGAAATAGTGATGGGGTGTCTTTCTTCCTCACCTGCGGGGATAAATTCCATCTTTTCGATTTCACGTCTGAAACGTTCTGCAAAAATAAATGCATTTTCTTCTTTTGTGTTCGGAAGAATAACAACAAATTCTTCATCACCATATCTTGTTAAGATATCTTCTTTTCTGATAAAGCCTGATAACATTTCCGCAATTTTCTTGAGAAGAACATCGCCCCAGTCATATCCGTACATATCGTTTACAACCTTAAAGAAGTCGATATCAAAGAGCAGACAGGAAAGTTTTGTTCCGTAACGTCTTGCACGAGAAATTTCGGCTTCAAGACGTTCCTGCAAATATCTTCTGTTATGCAGCCCCGTAAGTTCGTCTGTTGTCGATACCAGAGATACCTTTTCTCTGAGTTCCTTAACTCTTGTCATATTTCTGAGTCTGATATTCAGTTCAAGTTCGTTTGCGGGCTTGAACACGTAATCGTAAACATCACCTCTGAGTTTTAAATTTTCATACATTTTTTCCGCATACAACAGAGTCGGAACGGGCAATTTTGTTACCATTGATATTTCTCTTAATTTTTCTTCGGGAATATCAAGAATTATAACTGACGGATTGTATTTTTCCGCTTCCTTTAATTCGTTTATGCTTTTAACCCTAACATCATAATCATCATTGTCTTTTAAAACAAACTGTATTTCCGATGACGGTCTGTCGCTGAAAATAATAACATTTCTCATTAGTGATATCCTTTGTTCATTTATACATTTTATAAAATTATTCTAACAAAAAAATACAAATATTCAAAATTTTTTAAATTTAATTTTATATTTTCATACATTCGGATTATGACAGAATGTAAAAATGTGGTGTACTATACAAATTGTTGTATAATATTTTTAGTTTCGGGGGATTAAAAATTGCAAAAAACAAATGCAAGAATGGCGCAGAACGGGGTATTCACAGATTCAGACATGGTACAGAACATAAATTTTACACAGACTTATCCATATACTTATACACAAGGGTTTATAAAACCGATTAAAAAAACGGTTCCCGTCAAAAAGAAGATTAATTCGCTTGTTACGGTTTTTGTAGTATTACTTATGTTTTTTGTTTCAACCTTTGTTTTGCCGTTTGCGCACAAAAATTTCTTTATGCCGTTATTTGCAAGTCCCAATCCTTTCAGGGTGGATATTGAAAAGATTTATTCTCCGACAAGTTCATATTTGCACAATAATGAATTTTTGGGTTCGGCCTTTTTAATCGGAGCAAAAACACAAAATGCCGTAATGGACGAATTAAAACTGACATCAAACATGCCTGTCCTTGAAAAAAGACTTGCCGCTTTGGCAGGCGAATACAAAATGGTTTCTCCTTCTGTTTTCGTCTGGGATTATGAAACGGGAAAATATGCGGGCTACAATTCAAAACAGGCTTATCCCGCAGCAAGCATTATTAAACTTCCCGTTCTTTTGCAGTTATTCCGCTCAACAGAAGCAGGTCAACTTGATATTAACGATAAAATGACCTTAACGGATTATTACAGAGCAGAAGGCTCGGGCGATTTACAGTTTCAAAAAGAAGGCAATCTCTACACATTAGATTCTCTCGCAAGAAAAATGATTGAGATTTCTGACAATTCTTCTACAAATATGATTATGTCCTCGATAGGCGGTATGAATGATGTTAACAGAGCCGTAAAATCATGGGGCTTAAAAAATACCGAAGTTAACAACTGGCTCCCCGATATGGGCGGAACAAACGTTACAACTACCGAAGATTTGGCAAGAATGTTGTTCAATATCGAAAACGAAAATTTCCTTTCAAAAGAATCAAAAGATAAAATTCTTGACTATATGGGTCACGTAAAGAATAACAGATTAATTCACGCAGGTTTAAACCCCAACGCAAAATTCTATCACAAAACGGGTGATATCGGTCATACTCTCGGTGATGCAGGTATTGTCGTAACCCCCGACGGACACAAATATATCGTTTGTATGATGGCTAAAAGACCTTACAACCACCCCGCAGGAAAAGAATTTATCGTAAGAGCATCGGAATTAATTTATAATTCTGTCGCTAACAGAAATTTGACATAGTTTTTCGGAATACGTATTGGGAAAATTTTACCCAACCTGCATTTTTACGTCATTGAAAGAAATCGCTTGCGATTTCGTGGCAATCCCGTTAGGTTTCAGAGATTACTTCGTCACTTCGTTCCTCGTAATGACGTACTGTTTTGATTTTGTTCCACCTATCTTGAAAACAAAAAATCTTTTGATTATTTTATTTGTTGGTTTTATCAAAAATTCAAATCGGCTGGATACTTCGCTACCGCTCAGTATGACAGATGACTTTTTATTCGTCACCCTGAACTTGTTTCAGGGTCTGTGAAATTTTTGTTGGGTTTCACCCAACCTGCATTTTTACGTCATTGAAAGAAATCGCTTGCAATTTCGTGGCAATCCCGTTAGGTTTCAGGGATTACTTCGTCACTTCGTTCCTCGTAATGACGGCGGTTGTCATTACGGTAAGCCGTTATTCTTCTTCGTCCTTAAAAATATTCATACCCGCCACTCTTGCCGTTGACCAGCAATTTTGCAGGTTAAAACCGCCCGTAAAGCCGTCCACGTTTATCATTTCGCCAACAAAATACAAATTAGGCATGATTTTTGATTCCATGGTTGCAGAATTAATCTCGTCCGTATCCACGCCGCCTGCCGTTACAATTCCCGCACCGATTACCTTTTCGGTAACGTGAAGCGTAAATTCCGTCAGATTTTTAAGGATAAGTTCTTTTTCTTTTTTGGTAATCTGTCCGACCTGTTTCATCGGGTCTATGCCGTTTTCGGACAAAATCAAATCAAACAGTTTTCTCGGACAAAACTCGGTAAAGGCGTTTTTTATTGCCGTTCTCGGATTATTTTCCCTGAATTCGTCAATATAGTTTTCAAGATACTGCATGCTCTGTTTTGCGATATTGATTTTCAGTTCAAGCGGGTTTTCCGCAGAATACTTGTCGTAAGCGCAGATTGAGGATATTTTGAAAACCACGGGGCCCGAAATAGAATTGCGTGTAAAAAGCATATCACCCGATATATTCAAAATCTTTTTGTTCTCAAAAAAGACTTTAACCCAAACATCTTTCAGCGACATGCCCGACAAAGCGTAATATACCGTTTCGGCGATTTCAAGCGGTGCAAGAGTAAACGTAGGTGTTACAATATGATGTCTGAATTTTCTTGCAAGTTTAAAATTCTTTCCGCCCGTTGCCAAAACAAGTTTTTCAAACTTGTAATCGTCTTTTTCCGTTGAAACGATAAAGTTAACGCCGTCATGGATAATATTATTCACCCGTTCTTTTTTAAAGGTAATGCCGTATAATTCCGCTCTGTCGAGCAAAATTCTTGCCGTTGTTTTGGCACTGTCTGAAATCGGAAAAATTCTGTTATCGTTCTGAACATAAGATTTTATCCCGATTTTTTCAAAATAATCAACGGTATCGTTCATGTTAAATCTGCTTAAAACAGACAACATAAACTTTGAACCTCTCGGATAGTAACTTGCAAAGGTTCTGTTATCGGTTTCAAAATAAGAAAAATTACATCTTCCGCCGCCTGTGGGAAACAGTGTTTTTAACGGTTCCTGCCAGTCAAAAACCGTTACACTTGCATTATAAAAGTCACACACCGAAAGCGCAGCAAATACACCTGCCGGCCCCGCACCTACAATACCGACATTATGCAAAGCCATTAAAGTTCGTCAAACCTCGTTCCAAAAAGAACTATATCTTCAGGGTTTTCTATTGCTTCGTGCAATTCAAGCAGGGACTTTTTATATTTCGGATGGATTAAATCGGGCACAAGTTCCAAAAGCGGAACAAGCGCAAAAGCACGTTCATGAAGATGTTTGTGAGGAATAACCAAATCTTCGTCTTCATAAATCAAATCGTCATATAAAAGAATATCTATATCTATGGTTCTTGATGACCAGTGAATTTCTTTTTCTCTGTCTCTGCCGAGATGTTTTTCGGTTTCAAGACAAAGTTTCAAAAGTTCTTTCGGCTTCAAAGTAGTCTTAACCTCGATAACAGCATTTAAAAACCAGCACTGGTCAGGTTTTCCCCAAGGTTCTGTTTCATAGAGAGCAGAACTTCTGACAATTGTAACGTCACCCGATTCAACGAGCATTTTCGTCGCCTGCTGAACGTATCCGACTCTGTCACCGATATTTGAACCCAGACATAAATAAGCAATAGCCATGATTAACTCCTTTTATAAATTTATTGTATTATATTAATTTATCTTTTACAAGTTTTTTATTTACAAAATGTTTATGGTAAGATACAAATATAAGGAATTTGGTATGGCTAACATAAACGTCTATACTTTTGATAATTACAAAGATGAATATAACAAGATTTTTGCGGGTGTTTACAACGACTTCAAACAAAGGGCTGCCGTTGATTACAAGTTTGAACTTACCCCGCTGGAATATAACGATTTTGTAACGTCCGTGCAGGAAGGACTTGTAAAATGTATTATCCTTTTTGAACAGGACGTACCGACAGGCTTCTTAACATATACAACCGTTATATCGGAATCTCTCGAACTCAACATGATTCACGTCATGGGCGATGAAAACACTATTCAGAAAAGATGTCTTTTGATGCAAAAATTTCTTGAAGAAAATGTTGATTTGATCTCAAAAAAAGTCGTTACATATCCCGTTTTGGGAAAACAGGAGGAAATCGTTCCCGAACTTTCAACCTTTGGCTTTACAACGGTAAATCAATCTGTTATGAAATTTGATTTTCTTAACAATGAATCAATAGAAAAACTGAGAGAGAAACCGCTTCCCAGACTCAATAACGGTTTCAGAACAACTTCGTGGGACGACAAATATTTTAACGATGCCGTAAACCTTATATATGAATCGTTCAGAAAAAGGTCTGATGCAAAATTTGACCCCCGCTTTGCTTCAAAAGAGGGCTCAAAAGACATTGTTGCAAAGATTGTAACAGGCTTTTACGGAACGTTTTTAAAAGACGAAACAAAACTTTTGTTATACAAGGAAAAACTCGTCGGGCTGTGTTTTGCAAACCTGACAAACAATTCCATCGCAAACATACCGCTTGTCGCAATTAAAGACAAGATGAGAGGCAAATCCTACGGCATATATCTGTTGAAATCGGTTGTAACGGATATCTGTCAGACCGTAATCAACGGCGAAAGACAACTGTCAGAGGTAAATGCTTCCTGCGACAAGGATTTTCTGCCCGCCTATAAAATGTATCAGGCCGTCGAATTTGAGGAGTTATACTCATATAAGCAGGCGTACAGATAAGTATTAGTTATTAGAAACTAATACTTATTGATATGTCAGAGTGCACTTTGCTCGGGCGGTGTTGTCTTGGATTTTGACGGTTCAAAATCTTTGCATTTCATTCCGTTTTTACTATTCGTAAAAACTGTCGCCATTCTTTAAAAAATGGATTTTGATTTTGTTTCACGGCTTCAAGCCGCTCACTTTGTTTTGCTGAGCGCAAAACTTCCGTTCACTATTTCGCCGCTACTTCGGACTGGGTTCGCTGCGCTCACACGGCGTCCTACACAAAATCATCTTACCACCCTCGCAATAAACGTGCCTACGTGAATACTGCCGCCGCCTCCTCGTCGCCGTTCGTATTCACTTCGCACTCTGCTCGGGCGGCGCTGTCTTGGATTTTGACGGTTCAAAATCTTTCACTTCATTTCCGTTTTTACTTTCGTAAAAACTGTCATTCCGTCAGATTTTTCACAAGGACGGCGTTCCCTCGTTTCACTAGGTCAGCCTTGTCAAAATTCGCAAAAAAAAGCGGTGAAAATCACCGCCCGTTAAATAACAGTCTTTTCCAAATCTAATTCATAGGAATTAACAATTCCTGTCCCGCATAAATAGCATGCGGACTTGCAAGTTCATTTGCTTCCTGTAATTTTTTTGTATTCTCGGGTGATGCCTTTCCGTAAAACTTAACGGAAATCGCTTCCAAAGAATCGCCCGCCTTAACCTTATATCTGTCGTTAATAACGGCAGGGGTGCTCATAACTTCTTCTTCGGGGGTCATCTTTGTTTCATCGGTTGTTTCTTCTGCCGTTTCACTTTCAGCAGCCTCCTGTGCCGCAAAAAATGAGCCGTGCGCCTTTTTTACAATCTTTCTTTCATTCAAAAGACTCGAATTTTCCGAGTTTGAAAAGGTTGTAATGCTGAGCATTGCCGTCATCAAAAACATGCTTAATGCGCCTGCAATAAAACCTGTCAAAATATATATTCCGGGGGATTTTTCCTCTTTGCCCGATATTTTAAAATTCTGCCATAAAATATCAAGTTCATCACGCTTTTGAACAACGCTTTCCTTGTTTACCTGCTGCTGAACTTCCGTATTCTCCGCTTCGTTCTGAGCCTTTATCTCGGCTAACAATGCCATATTTTCATTTGATAAAACCGAACGGTTTAAGATTGAATTTTTCATAGTTTTCCTCTTGACCTGTTTATATAATCCGACCAAAATATGCTCATGTCAATGTTTTAAGGTTTTAACTTCCGATTTTTTCAAAATTATTTACAATTTTATATATCTTCATCGTCAATACTAAGATAATCGTCCTCCGCCGATGCTACTTCCTCCTCGGTAATTTCCGAAAACAGTTCGGGCTCCTCAATAATCTGCGGTTCTATTGTTTCTGCGTATTTTTTTGTTAAATCCTCCTGCATTTCATAATCCGAAACTTCTGTTACATCGGCAGCATCAATAACTTCGGGTTCAACTTCGGGCTCGGCAATTTCCTCGGACGGCTCGTCCGCTTCATCAAAAATATTTCTGATTTTTGTCTGCGAATACAAAGTATTATCGATAATGTCCTCTTTTGCAAAATCATCATCACTTGAAAGCAGACCCTCATTTGTTGCCAAAGGCGGCTCCTGATAGATTTCATTATCATCTGGCAAAATCTCATCAGGAACAAAAACACTTTCAGTCTCAACCGTATTTTCCGCCACCTCTGCCATTTCCTCAACGGGAAAATCGGGAATATTTATTTCGGCAGAAACCGACGCTTTTGGAATTTCCTCTTTTGCCTCGGGCAGAACAAACGTTTTTTCATCAATTTTTAAAGTATTTTCCTCTGCCGTCAGCGGTTTTAAACCTGACATTTCCTGCTTCAGACGTTTTAATTTTTCTTTCAGTTTCTGTTTTTTGGATTTCTTTTCGGTAACTGCCGTTTCGTCTTTCGGCTCTTGCTTTTTAACACTTTTATATCCCGAAACATAACTGTGA
Source organism: Candidatus Gastranaerophilales bacterium (assembly GCA_024695865.1). Classification (GTDB taxonomy): domain Bacteria; phylum Cyanobacteriota; class Vampirovibrionia; order Gastranaerophilales; family Gastranaerophilaceae; genus RUG841. The sequence continues at coordinate 13,544 of JAILHI010000075.1, read as the reverse complement.
ACATGGTCGTCCTCAAGATACTCTTTAAGATATGAATTTGTATTTTCCTGATTATAAAACTTTGAAGCATTTCCCGTTGAAACGTGGGTTCCGACGGAATTTACCACAAAAATATCCTTCAAAACCAAATTCTTCTGTTTGTTTTTTATAACTTCGGAAACCTTTGTGATACAAACTTTTTCCCTGTCATCTTTTTCGGTAAAGACAATAATATCAATAGCCGAAGAAGTCAGAAAATCGGCATTTTCCTCAAAAAGATTTATATTATCAAGCAAAATAAGGTTTCTCAAAGCCGCAAATGTATCAATATCCTCTCTTATCGACAACGAAACGGCAAAACCTCTGTAACCCGAAGTTATCAGGCTCAAAATCTGTGTCAAATCTTTTGAGGATACATCAGAACAAAAGATGTTGTCATAATCAGTGTATTTAATATTTTCAAGTTCATTTTGAGAAAAATTAATATTACACAATCTTTTGACAAAAATTTTGCCCAGATTGTCATAAATGAGGTTTTTGTTATTCTCGCCCGTCAAATCAAGAAGAAAATTAAGCACCAGACTCTTTTCGACATCGGCGTTTCCGACTATAAAAATATTTGCCTTACGGGATAATGCCTCCTTAAAATAAGCCGCAATCTCACTGCTTATAAGCCTGTCATCAAAATAGTCGGAATATGAGATATCTTTTTTTCTTTCAATGGATAAATACGGAACATTTTTTATTATCGGCGGCATTAAAATCGTTATTATGTCATTTTTTCGGTTAAAAACAAGTCTTTTTTCCTTTAAATCACCGTCATTCACCTGAATAATCCTGTTTATTTCATCAAGATAGGCTTCTTCCGTCGTAAAATTAACGGGAACCTGTATAGCAGTTCCGTTTTTTTCGGCAAAAATTTTGTTGTAAGCATAAACATTCAGTTTATCAATTTGTCGGTTTTCTTTAAAATAGGCAATTAAATCAATATCCGAACAATCCTGCGTTGACGATAAAGATTTCAGTTCTCTGTTTTTTAATAATCTGCTTTTTAATGACATAATTTTTCCGACACCATTGATGCAAGTTCAGAAAAGGCTTCATAAACCGCTGTTTTTTTATTACTGTCGCCCAAGGTCAATCCTCTGTTTATAGAATCGGTAATATTCAGCCAGTCATTAGGAATAACGGCAAAAATATTTTTCTGCAAAACCGTTTCGACATCGTCAACGGTACAATCATCATCAAAAGAATATCTGTTTAACACAAGTTCCGTCTTTTTATCAACATTTATTCTTTCAAGCAAATCAAGACATTTTTTACAGTTTCTGAGAGTAGGCAGATTTGCCTCGCTGATTAACACAATCATATCCGAAAAATCGAACAGCACCTTCGTTCTTTCGGTTATGGACGAAGAACAATCTACAACCGTGTATTTATACTGTTTTCTCAAAACGTTAAACAGTTTCAGAATTGATGATTTGTCGATGTTGTTTGAAAAATCACGGTAAGGAGAATCTGCGATAACATACAGGTTTGAATCCGCATATCTTTCGGGAATGTCCTGAATATCCTCGTTTTTATTGACTTTATCCGCAATATATTCCAAATCGTAAGGCGGTTCCATATCCAAAAAAGTAGTTACATCACCCAAGAACATGTTCATATCCACAAGAACAACTTTTTCGCACACCTCTCTGTCTGCAAGTTGTTTAGCCAGATTAACCGAAACCGTGGTTTTTCCGAGTCCGCCTTTGTTTGAAAAAACCGCAATAATCTTTCCCTGTCCCGAAAAATCCTGAACAGACGTCTTTTTTTCGACAATCTCGTTTATTATGCTTAATAGATTGCTTTTTATAACGGGTTTTTCAATAAAATCTTTCTTGCTCGTTCGCAGAAAACGCACAATATAATCGGGTTTCAGACGGGGCGAGGATATGATAAACTTGCAATTCCCGTATTTTTTTTCAAAATAATCTACTTCTTCAATAATTCTGTCAACATTATCAACAGCACTGACTATGAATAAATTGAGATTTTCTTCCGACAACTCAATTTCGGTTTCCAAAACCGAACCGAAAATTTTAACGGCGGAAACGTAGGGTAAATCCTGCACAAAGTGTTTCACTATCTGTGCCGACTGCTCATCTCCGTCTATAATAAAAATCTCAACTTTTTTATCCATATAAATATATTACTATAATGTTTCTTTTTTGTTAATATAAAGACAAAACGGAGTGTAAATGAAATTAACAATTATAGGAGCAGGTCTTGCAGGCTCGGAAGCCGCACTGCAAGCCGCAAATTCAGGAATAGAAGTCGATTTGTATGAAATGCGCCCCGAAAAAACAACGGGCGCACACAAAACCTCAAAACCCGCAGAACTTGTCTGCTCAAACAGTTTAGGCTCTTTTGACGAAACGGTTGCAAGCGGACTTTTAAAGGCAGAACTGAAAATTTTAAATTCTTACCTCATAAAAACGGCTTTTGACTCTCAGGTTCCGGCAGGCGCCGCTCTTGCCGTTGACAGAGAAGGCTTTTCCCAAAAAATTCAGGACATGCTTGAAGCACACCCGAACATCAATTTCATACGAAAAGAAATAACAAAAATTCCCGAAAACGAAACAGTTCTCATTGCATCAGGGCCTTTAACCTCGGAAGTTCTTGCACGGGAAATTCTGACCTTAACGGGCGAAAATCAACTTAAATTTTTTGATGCAATCGCTCCCATTGTTGAAAAATCATCAATAAATTTTGACATCGCCTTTTACCAAAACAGATACGGAAAAGGTACAAACGATTATATCAACTGCCCTATGAACAGAGAACAGTATGAAAATTTTTACAAGGTTCTGATTAATGCTCCCAAAATCGAACTTAAAAATTTTGAAAAGAAGTTTTTTGAATCATGCCTGCCGATAGAAGTTCTTGCATCAAGAGGTGTGGATACCCTGCGTTTCGGTCCTATGAAGCCCGTCGGACTTGTTGACGAAAGAACAAAAGAGGAAAATTATGCCGTCGTTCAGTTAAGACAAGACGATAAAGCGGGCGAATTGTACAATCTCGTCGGATTTCAGACAAATTTAAAATGGGGGGCGCAAAAAGAGTTAATTCAGACAATCCCCGGACTTGAAAACGCAAACATCGTCAGATACGGCGTTATGCACGCAAATACCTTTATCAATTCACCGAAAATTTTAAACCCGACAATGAATATGAGAAAATATCCGAACATCTTTTTTGCAGGACAACTGACGGGTACCGAAGGCTATACCGAAGCAATTGCAACGGGACTTCTTGCGGGTAAAAACGCAGTAAGATTTTTAAAAAACGAACCTTTAATAGAACTTCCCGAAACGACGATGCTCGGCGCTTTAACGCACTACATCAGTTTTGAAGGACAGGAACATTTTCAGCCCGTAAACTCAAACTGGGGTATCATCAACAAAGACGGTATCGACAGAAAAATATTAAAAAACAAAAAAGCCAAAACGGAAGTTATGTCGAAAAGAGCATTAAACACCCTGAACGACCTTATCTCCGCTCTGTGACAACGGGCGTAATTTGTTATTTATGTCGCAATTCGGATTTTCAAAAATCTTATTGCTGATGATTTTGACAAATTCGGGATACTCGGGATGATTTGGCTCAAAAACCGCAACTTCATCGTAATGCTTATCCAAAGACGCATTACCCCAAATTCTGTATTCCCAAATTCTCGTATTAACGTCCAGTTTGTCCGCAAACTTCTGAAAATCAATCAGTTCCTTATAGTTATAAACCGTTACAACAAAATTTAACCAGATAAAATTGATAGCACCCTGTTTTTTTAATTCAGACAAATATTTAAGATTTTCCATAAGTCTGTCAAAATTACCGCCTTTTACAATCTTGTCGTAGGTTTCTTTTGTAGAGGCATGAACGGAAACTTCCACCGAATTAATTCTGTTTATTAATCCCAACTCGGTTAAATTTTTCTCATCCGCCAAAATGCCGTTGGTGATTATGTTAAATCTGATTTTCGGAAATTGCGACGTAATTTTTTTTACAAGGTTTCTGCATAATTTGCTGGCAAAAAGTTCGCCCGTACCGTTAAGATAGACCATTTCAGCATCTTGCAGAAGCGGAAGAATTTTTGTATCAATAATTTTTGCATATTCGTCAGCCTCGGGCATTGTCCAATACTTATCACGGCAGGTTACGCAGCAGACATTACAGGCAACATCTATATTTAAGTGAACCTCTTTCGGATTTTTTCTTCTTATAACCTTTTCCCATTCTTCATCGGAAGAGTTATATTTTGAGTCGGATTGCAGGCAGTTCAGAGAAACACATGATGCCAAATTACAAAATTTATAACTTCCGTCAAGCACGGATTGTCTGAACTCATTTGCCTTTTCGCCGTGCCATATTTCTTCGTAATCTTTTTCAAGAAGATTGCCGAAACTGTATTTATTCACAAGCGACGGACAACAACCGTAAGCATTTCCGTCCGCAAATAACTGCAATTGGGTAAAAGGCACCATACACCGCAGCGGCTTTCCCGTTATCCTTTTGACCTCGTTTAAAATTTCCGAATTCTCCATAAAATAATTATGAACTATTGATGTTATTTTTTCAAGAAACATATTTGAAAATAGCACTGAAAAACAAAAATCATATTTTATGCACCTTTCAGCCGATTTTTGTAACAAATATTAAGTGTACCTCTTACACAAACTATGTTAAGTTTGTTAAGTTGAACCCACAAAACAAAATGGTGCAAAAAATTGCCTCGATGTCTAAAAAGCAATAATGACAAACGTTTTGACGATTTTACGCAGGTTTCAAATGTTAAGAATGTTAAGAAAATGAACATGTTTTGAAATCGAAGTTTACAAAAATTTTTTATATATATGTGAGACTTGTGAAGAAGGAATTGTGAATGAAAACATTAGGTTTTGGTTTGAAGAGTTTACTTAAAGACCCGCAATGGGCACAAAAGCACAACATCGACCCCAATAACCAGACAGCAGGTTCAGTCGTCGGAGATAACAAAACAGGCGGAGCCGCTGCACAAAAGAGCATTTTTGACAGAGCAAAAGCAGGAGATGTTCACAACAACAATAACATCTTTATGCAAAGTCAAAACAGAGTAAACGGCATCAATGCCGAAAACAATATTTTTGCTCAGGCAAAAGTAGGCGGCGCATCAAACCACAACGCAACTAACAATATTTTTGAAATGATGAACAAATTTGACGAACAGCACAAAACTTTGATGGGCGCTCAGGGCGTACAGCCTATGCAGGCTCAAGACCCGATGAACGCTTTCGGTTCTGACGAAATTCAGAAGAAACTCGGAAGAAAACTTAACTTAATGATGTAATCTGTAAAAATGGAATTTGATTTTTTAATACAACAACGGGAAACCATTGTTGTATTTTTTTGCGGTTTTTGTGTAGGACGCCGTGTGAGCGATAGCGAACCCGGTCCGAACTTGTCTTGACCTGTTCGCAATAAACGGCGTTACGGGCAAGGCTCATCGCCTTGACCCTTCAGCCTCTGCTCACAGGTTGCAGCGGCGAAATAGCGAATGACAGTTTTGCGTATAGCAAAACAAAGTGAGCAACTTGAAGCCGTGAAACAAAAACCAAGACCATATTTTTTGTCCAAATACCGTCATTGCGAGGGCATAAGCCCGTGGCAATCCTTTTTCCAAAAAACAATCTGTCATTCTGAGGCGGAGCCGAAGAATCCAGCCGATTTGAATTTTGAAGAAAATCAAACAAATAAAATAATAAAAAGATTTTTTGCTTTTCCAATCTTAATACCGTCATTGCGAAAAATGCGCCAGCATTTTGCGGCAATCCTTTTCGGTGCAAATGCTATCGCTTTTTGCACCCTACTATCTGTCATTCTGAGGCGGAGCCGAAGAATCCAGCCGATTTGAATTTTGAAGAAAATCAAACAAATAAAATAATAAAAAGATTTTTTGCTTTTCCAATCTTAATACCGTCATTGCGAAAAATGCGCCATCATTTTGCGGCAATCCCTTTCCGTTACAACGGATTTTTTCTTACAAGATTATTTTGACGGGGATATTTTTTTGATGTCGGAGATAATTTTTCAAAAACCAAAAGGCAATGGGTTCCGTCCTTTTCAGACAAACAATATTCAATTTTTTCAACAAATTTCAATTTTAATATTCCGATTGCCTTTTGGGCCTGCAAAAGTTCTTCATCGGCAGTTGCGGCTTTATAGGCAACAACATATCCGTTTTGTTTTACAAACGGCGTGCAGTATTCAAGAACAGAAGAAAGCGGAGCAACCGCTCTTGAAACAGCCGCATCATAAAACTCTCTTTTTTCAAAATCTTCTATCCGTGAGCAAACTGGAAACAGGTTTTCAAGATTTAACTCATTCTTCACAAGTTCAACAAATTTGATTTTTTTGGCAATTGAGTCTAATGCGGTTACGTTGAGATTTTCATATTTTATTGCGGTCGGAACGGACGGAAAACCGCCTCCCGTTCCGACATCGATTATATTTTTTACATCATGCCCGTATTTTTCAAGAAAAAGTTCTATGGCGAGAGAATCGGGGATATGTTTTTCTCTGATTTTTTGAACATCATTTTTGCTCATCAGGTTTGTATGCAGATTGTATTCACAAAACAATCGTTCAAAAGTTTCAAATTTATCCATTGAAAATACCGAGTTCCGCATAAATCTGACTTACAACCTGTTCGGGCAGAAGTTTTTTAACATTTTCTATTCTTACGTCAACTTTATCGGTAAACGATGAATTTGTTTCGCCCGAAAAACTCAGTTTTGCATTAAGATAGGAGGATAAGGCTTCTTTAATAAGTTTGTTCTGATACTGACAATCGCCCAACTGAACGTAAGATGATGCGATATACATTGAATTTTCAAGATTTTTTGCAGCATCGAGGGCTTTTTGCGCAAAACTCATTGCAACGGCGTGAGATTTCTTCTGATAAAAGGCTGTTATTTTGGTACATTCAAAATACAAGCCGTCCCAGTTTTGCTGCTGCTCGTCTGCCTTTGCGGCTTCTTCATAGTATCTTATTGCCTTGTCGGGCGCATTTTGGTCTTCATAAATTTCTGCAATATTAGAATAAGCAGAGGAAAGATATGAATTTATGCCGACATCATTCGAGGTGTTAACACAGCGCAAATACAATTTAAAGGCTTTTTCTGTTTCGCCGATATCATCACACGCCAAAGCGTATTTAAAGCAGCCCTCACAGATAAGAGGTTTGTTATCCGATTGAGTTGCAAGATTAATCGCCGTACTGTAATAATGAGATGCTCTGTCAAAGGCTGAATTGTTATTTTCCAAATCGGCAAGATTTAAAAGCACTTTGATTTTGAAGGTTTCTTCAAGATTTTCACCCGAGGAGAGAATTTTTTCATAAATATTTTTTGCCTGCATATAACTGTAAATTTCGGAATAAATTTCAGCCATATTAAACAGGGCTTCATTTGCCTTTGCGGGATTTGAGGCGCCGTAGAGGTTATAAGCGGAATCAAAACATTTTAAGGCCTCGTCGTTATTCTGCATTTTTTTATGGCAGTATGCCGTTTGAAGCATAATTATCGGTTTTACCTCGTTGTAGCCCGCTTCTTCGGTCATGCTGTATGCCTTGCCATAGATTGCAAGGGCTTTTTCATAGTTAAATTCATCCTGCGCCGCACGGGCTTCCTGCATAACTGTAGCAAGTGTTTCCACCTTTTCCTGCGGCTGAAAACTTTGTTCCGCTTCCTGCGGTGAATTGTCCTGAGGGGTATTTCTTCTCAAAGTCTGCTGATAAAACTGTTCCGATGTCATATTGTTGTCTTTGATAAAATTGTAATCACTATTAGTGTTATTCGGCATATTATTTGCACGGAGATTGTTTTGAGGAGCATAATTTCTGTCGGGACGGACAAATTCACCCGTCGGCACTTTCATATTCAACTGGTTGAGAAGCGACAATTCTTCGTTTGAAAGTTCATACTGTCTTGAACGCAAATTACTCTGAATACGGGTTTCAAGACCTCTCGGAGCGGGTTTGATGAAACGCTGCTGCTGTTTTGGCGCTATTGACGAATTTGCAAAGTTCCAATCCTTTTTTATACTGTTTGAATAACTCAGATAGTTATAATCAAAATTGGTTTTTGAACCTTGTGAAGTCTGCGTTGATTCTACAACGACCTTATCGGCTTCTTCCTTGTGATAGGCGGATTCTCTGCGCATTGTACTTCTTGAAATAATCAAATCTCGTTCCGACGGTTTTTTCGGAAGTTGTGATTCGTAAAGTTCATAGAGATATTGATTAATATCTTTTCTTGTCTGTGCGTTGATTGTATTTTCGACGGTTTGTTTTACATAGTCTTTAAGATAGATATTTGAGCCCTCACGGCAGAGGAGCATACGTTCTTTTAAGTATTCAAGTTGGTCATGAGTAGTGAACTTTTCGTTTATGAGAAACTGCTCACGGACACCGCATCTTATTAACGTTAAAAACCAGAGAAGTTTGAAAAACTTTTCGGGAATTAATGTCAAAACCTTTGAAATCAGGTAATCAAAGATGGTCATTTTTTTCTTTGCGTAGTCGTTATAAAGGCTTTTAAGCGAGATATTCAAGAGTTTTACAACGTTAATTATCAAAGAGATGTAAAGATAATGACCTTTTGATGCAACAAAAATATTTTCGTAGGTTTCATCGTCGGCTTCCAGCCCGTATTTCTTCAAAAGGGCTATTACTTCTTCTTTTCCGCAGAGTTTTATGACGGCAAAATTTGACGAGGAATCGTTCGGCAAATCATCGGAAGCAAGATTTCTTGATGCAATAATTACCTTAATTTTGTCAATTTGGGAAATATGTTTGATAAAATTGACAATTTCTTTCTGAAGCGGATACTTTTCGGAGTCAATGGAGTCAAAAACAAAAAGCATCGGCTTGTTGCCGCTTTTGATATAGGCATTAATTCTGTCCGTAAAGCCGTTAGATTCAACCTTTGGCAAAATTATTTTTTTCTCGTTATGATAATTTACGAAGTCCGTATGCAGAGAAAGCAGAACATCATCGAGATTGGTTGATTCAAAGCAATTTACTCTGAAATAAAGAACATCGGAATTTATACATTCGGGCAAAAGGTTTATCATTGCCGATTTTCCGCTGCCCATAAAACCATGCAGAATGTAGGTGCTTAAAGAACCGTTTAAAAAGTTTAAAAGTTTTGAAAAGGTTTCAAAATCGTGAGATAAAATTTCTTCCGTAATATCAGAAAGAGCAACGGGAAATTCGGTTTTAAAACTATCGTAATCCAGACTTCTTGCAAACATAAAACTTCCTGCGGCAGTAGCCGAAGAGAGAAAATCGTTCAATTTTTCGTTTAAAAACCTGTATGCCATACCAACATTTTACAATAATTTGCGTTTAAATAAAATGAGCAATAAAAAAGACCGATTAAGCGGTCTAATTCACACACTTTACAATACACTTTTTGTTTAATTTCTTACTTTTTCACTTTTTTCACTTTACACAAGGTTGCCGACGCGCTGTGCGAGGTAACTGCGCAACTTCTTCCGTTGCATGTATATAAAGTATTTTTGCTGCAAAAAATTGCTAAAATTTTTGAAAATTTTTAAAATTTATTAATAATTTTTGAACGGCAGAGTCCCAATCGCCCTCTTTATCCTGTCTTACGATTTCGACAAAATCATACCAGATTGATTTTGTATCGTTAATAAACCAGCGCCATTCGTTTGCATAGGGCAAAAGCATATAAGTCGGCAAACCGACGGCTCCTGCCATGTGAACGGGCGAAGAATCAATCGAGATTAGAAAATCAAGATTTTCAAAAATTGATGCCGTATCGTTAAAATCTGTTATTTCATCAAACAAATCGACAATAAAAGGATATTTTGCGCAATCCGTGTGAGCGTCATCTTTTTGAACGGAATAAAAAACCGCTTTGTCTTTGAAAACTTCAAAAACGGGTTCAAGACATTCCAAAGGCATTGAACGGTTAAAAAAAGTTCTTGTACCCTCTCTGTTTCCGTGCCAGTTTATTCCGATTTTTATTTTATTATGGTTAAAGAACTTTTGTTTAAATTTTTCCGAAAGAGTTTCATCTGCTTTCATATATCCGCTTGTATACGGCACAAATTCATTAAAATCGAGATTAAAAATCTTCAAAAGGTGCATGGGGGTAATTGCGTAATCGTAGTCCGTAAAAATTTCGGAAGAGTCAATAATTTCCAGAAAGGGATAATTGTTTTTGAACAATTTGTGCAGGGTTTTCGGCAAAATAATATAAATTTTGCGAAAACACTCTCTGACATAATCGAGATATCTTGCAAACATAATCATATCGCCCAGCCCTCCGGGGACAAAAATACAGAGCGATGAGTCCGTGTGTTTTTCGCCGTCCCACTCGTTTTTGTAATAGTGCGGCATAATTTTTGTCATGTGGTCTGCATAAAGCGGATAGCCCTTTTCAAAATCTTTCATCATAAGATAAGTCATTCCGAGCGAATATTTCGGCTGGGGCGACTCGGGGTTTTGTTTCACTGCCTTTTGGGCATAGCCGATTGCATCATCAAATTTATGAAGTTTTCTTGATATTATTCCGAGATTAAAATTCGGGCTGAAAAAATCTTTTAAGGAAAGGGCTTTTTTGTAACAATTTTCGGCTTTTTCCCATTCGTTGATTTCTTCGTACACCAAACCGAGATTATTCCATGCAACGTAGTCGTTCGGAGATTTGTTCAAAAGAACATTAAAATACTGAACAGCCATATCGTAATTTTTGATTTTCTGCGCAAGTTCGGTTATATCCCTCAAAATAAAAATATCCTTCGGGTTATTTTCGTGCATCATTATTTTCAAACCCAAAAGCGCATCATTATTATTTTGAGAGGTTAAAATATTTTCAAGAAGTTTTGCATTTTTGTTGTTGTATTTTTCAACAAGAGAATCAATAAGATAGTCTTGAGCAAGGTCAAAATTTTTCATTTCATAAAAACATTGACCCGCAAGACCTTTAATTTCGGGCGTAAATTCTTCTTGGGAAAGATTTGCAAAAATATCAACCGCTTCCCGATATTTTTTCGTCGAAATTAACTTTTTAACCTGTTCAAATAAACTCATTTTATGATTTTAGCAAAAATGTTTTTTTTTGTAAAAAATATGTATTTTTTGATAAAAAAAAAGACCCCAAAATGTACTTTGTACTATAATAAAGACAGAAGGACTCAAAATGAAATACAAATCATTGTTTGATATCTGGAAATTAAGTTCAGTCGAGTATCCTGACTTAATTGCTTTTTCCGATAACAAAGAAAATAAAAAACACACATTCAAAGACGCTTTCAGGCAGGTTTGTTTTTTAGCCGAATTTTTTCAGAAAAAGGGGCTGCAAAGATTTGACCACCTCTCGCTTTTTGCAGTTAATTCGCCCGATTGGCTGATAATAGAAGAAGCGGTTATTGCACTTGGCGCTATCTGTGTTTCAAAGACTTCAGAAATAGATATAAAGGAACTCGACTACGTCTTTTATAACAGTTCGTCTATCGCTTTGATTACCGATAATTTTGAAATTGTTAAATACTTTATGAACAAGGACGAAAATTTCCTCAACAATGCAAAATTTATTTTATACACGGGTACGGAACAGATTGAACAAAACGATAAAATTTACCGTCTTGACGATGTTTTAAAAGATTTAAACGATGATACGGAAATTAAAACCGATTGGGAAGAAAATCCCGATGATATTGCCTATATCAATTACACCTCGGGAACATCATCAAGCCCTAAAGGTGCAATGCTTCCAAACGGTGGTATGAGTTACGTTGTCGAAGAATTACAAACCTTTAACGATATCTACGCAGACAAAACCTTTGTTGTTACATTTCCTCTTTCAAGTGCGGGCGGAAAGAGTTTCAACCTGCTCTGTTTTTCAAAAGGCTGCAGAATTATGTACACGCCGTACAAAGAGTTTTACGACGTGCTTGAAAAATATCAGCCCGATTATCTCCACTGTGCGCCGAAGATTATTCAGACCATGCACTCAAAATTAATGACGGCGGTAAAAAACAAAGGCTCTGTGTTTGAAAAAATATTTGATATTTCCTACAAATTTTCAGAAAAAATTCTGAAGTTTGAAAAAGAATATCTGTATAAAAACAAAATGACTTTTTTAACAGGCTGTGTAAACCTTATCAAAAACCTTTTGGACAAAACAGTTTACAAACAGATAAGAAACACTCTCGTTAAAGACGAAGCAACGATTTTTGTAGGTTCTGCACATCTTGCAAAACCGCTTGAAGATTTTCTTCAAATAATAAACATCAAACACGTTCAGCACTACGGTTTAACCGAAACAACGGGGCTTGATGTGAGCAACACAATCGAAAGCCAGAAAAAACACCCCTATACAGTAGGTGTTCCTTTCAGCAAAACGGTAGTCAGAATTATCGACCCCGAAACGAGAAACGAAATGCCGAAAGGAGAAGTCGGTCTTATTACCTTACAGGGCCCCGAAATTTTACGGGGTTATTACAACAACGAAGAAGCCACAAAAAAGGCTATTTTAGACGAACACTTTTTAAACACGGGTGATTTGGGCTATATAGACAACGACGGCTATCTGATTGTTCTTTCAAGATATGACGATGTTATCGTAATGAATAACGGATATAACGTTTATACACCGCTTCTCGAAAACGAGGCAAAGGATTCCGAATACATCAAACAACTTGCAATAGCAGGTCACGGAAAACCGTATTTAACAGCCTTAATCGTTCCCGACAGGGAAGCCTATGAAAAATGGTGCGAAGAAAACGGCTGCAAAAACACAGAACCTAACGACAACAACAGTTTTAAAGAATTTTTAATCGCAGAGATTAACGAAAAAATCAAAAGAAAAAAAGATTACAGATATTATGAAAAAATTAAAAAGGTATATTTTCTGAAAGACGAATTTACCTTTGAAAACGGTATGCTGACGGGAACTTTAAAAATCAAATACAGAAAAGTTATCAACACCTACCAAGACGTTATTGACAAAATGTACGAGGATTAATAAATTGAAAAGACAACAGGCTCAAACAATAGAAATATTATCCCCCGGTAAAAATCTTTTTTACGCAAAAGAAGCAATCCGCTGCGGCGCAGATTCAATCTACATCGGCGCTCCGAAGTTTTCACTTCGTCACGAACACGGAAATACCTTGCAGGATATCAAAGAACTTGTTGAATATGCCCACAGATACTGGGCAAGAGTTTATATCCCGTTAAACTGTCTTTTATACACCGAGGACGATATAAAACTCGCAGAAAAAATGATTAGAGAGTTTTATGAAATGGGTGTTGACGGCTTAATCGTACAGGATATCGGCATACTTGAACTTGACTTGCCGCCTATTCCGATGATTATTTCAACGAATGCAATGTGTTTCACGAAAGAAAACGCAAAATTCTTTGAGGATTGCGGTATTTCAAGAATTGTTCTTCCGAGAGAACTGACTTTTGATGAGATTAAAGACATAACCGACAATACAAACGTTGA
>JAILHI010000068.1 GCA_024695865.1 Candidatus Gastranaerophilales bacterium | reverse complement strand
GATGAACAAAAATTTAATCTTTTTATGCAATATCTTCGGGAAATAAATGAAAATATAAAAATAAAATATCCAAAAGCAAAATTTGTTTTTATTATTTATAATAAATCACAATGTAGTGATTTGTTTACTGATGACCGAATAAGACAAATAAAAGATTTGGGTATCGATTTTATTAGTCTTGAGGATATTTTTGGAGATAAGTTGTATTCAAAAGAATTTTGCATAAACGAAACAGATGCTCATCCGTCATATTATGCATGGAATCAGATTGTACCCGAATTAGTTAAAGCAGAAAAAATGTAAAACTAGTTTATAACGTGTAAATTTGCCTCAACGGCTACATCAATGTTGCCGTATAAAAGTTTTACCGTATCGCCTTTGCCGATTGCGTAAGCGTAGTTAATTGTGTCTTCTTTTTCAGACGATTTGGATTTTTTTGCCGCAATTTTAATCTTATTCATTGAGCCCTGCGACAAAATCAGCCATTCCTGATTGTATTTGTCAACGTAATATTCCAGCGAATAATGCCCGGTATCAACCACTTCACCGTTATCCGTTTCGCATACGGCGGGAATCATTATGGAGCCCTTATGATTAAGCACTTCGTCAAGCACCTTGTATTCAGGGTTTGACTCTGCGTCGCTGAACGGTGTTGTCGGAGTTTTTATATCTTTTTTTCTTTGCTTTTTAGGCGCATGAAAATGGTTTTTATAATCCTGAATTGCCTTTTGGTATTCTTTTTCGGTAAAATATTTTAAATTCTGGGTTGTATGAGTATAATCAGTCGTATCTACGTCATCAAGCGCTGATTCATAGGCGAAACAGGCAGTGGCGCAAAAAAATAATATCCCCGTTAATCCGATAAACTTTCTCATATTTTTATCTTAATGTTTTTATTAAAAATGTAAATAATTCATTTGAATTATTTACAAAACCAGCATTTTTGGTTTTTAATATCATTGTTATCTGAAAAAGAACGGAGAAAAAAATGAAAAAAAGAATTTTTGCAATCTTTCTTTTGTTAATGGCATTATGTGATTGCAGCGCTTTTGCGGCAACAAGAAGCGTATATACGGAACACTTAAAGGTTAATAAAGAAGTTGCCAAAAAAACTCCTACAAATATAGTTTTGACTTCACCCACTTTGAATACGGTTATCGAATACAATGTTTTACAGATTGAATTTGCACAGGATTTCTCGACAAAAACCGCAAAAGTCGGTGACAGAGTAGGTTTTCTTATCAAAGGCGGTTTGAGAACACAAGAAGGAACAGCCTTGCTTCCTGACGGTTCACAGATTGAGGCTGAAGTAGTCAGTATTGAAAAACCGAAATCCTTCAACAGAAGCGGAAAAGTTGTTCTCTCTTTTGATAAAGTAGTTTTGCCCGACGGCAGCAAAATCGATTTGGGCGCAAAATTATACTCTAAAAAAGATTACTTATCGAGAGGAAAACTTAACGCACTCGGAAAAGGTTTAGGAACGACACTCGGTGCAGGTGCAATCGCAACAGGTGCAGGCTGTGGTATCGGTGCTGCAGCAGGTGCTGTAATTGTTGGCGGTTTTGCAATCGGTCTGCCTGTCGGTATTGCAGTGGGCGCTCTTGCAGGTCTTTGCACCCCCGGACTTCACTACAAGGCTAAACCCGGTGATAAAATTTATATTCAGTTAACTGATAATCTGGATATTGAAAAATAATTTAAAACCTGCCGAAAGGCAGGTTCTTTTTTTGAGATTATTGACGATGCAAAAATCGTCTTTTTGTATTTTTTACGCAATCTTTTTTATGCTGTCAATTTTGTCTTTTTCTTTTGAATATGCAATATATAAATCATAAGCAGATTGGGCATTCATCCAAAATTCAGGTGTTGTTCCGAATAAATTGGCAAGTTTCAAAGCCATTACGGGCGAAATACCTCTTTTTTTGTTATAAATTTCGCTTATTGTCTTTATTCCGACATTTAAAAGTTCGCACAACTTTTTTTGTGTCAAACCGTAGGGTTTAACAAATTCTTCAAGTAATATTTCTCCGGGGTGGGTATAGGGTCTGTTCATTGTCCGCCTCACTTTCAATAACAATAATTAATTTAGTGGTAATCATCTATATAAACATTTTCCGCATTTCCGTTCTGAAATTTAAAAACAATACGAAATTGGTCATTTATTCTTATTGAGCAATATCCTTTCAGATTGCCTTTTAAATGTTCAAAACGATTTGCAGGCGGTACGATTAAATCTTTTTCCGCATAAGCAAAATGTATCATATCAAGTTTTCGTTTTGCTACTGATTGAATTACATTATACTTTTTTGAATGTATACCGTTAAAAATATTTTCGGTTTCTTTGTCTTTAAAAGATTTAATCATATTATCATGTTATCACAATACGATAAGTTTTTCAATATAAAAAATTCGTTATTTATCAAATCTTTACTTCTTAAAAATTTATATTTATCTTTCTGGGGGTTTGCAGAGTGTTTTGTTTCCCGTTAAAAGACAGCCCCAGTAATAGTCGTTAAAGCCTGCATCGTTCATTAGTTTTCCGACTTTTTCAATATCGTATTCAACCCTGTGGAGAGTTATCTCATCACCGTCTAGTGTTGCAAAGGCGGCTTTCGGGTTATAATCTCTCGGCTGTCCGACAGAACCCGGGTTGCAGTATTTTTTATTTCCAAAAACATCTAACCTCTGAACGTGGGTATGTCCCGAAAAAAATAACCTGCCGTCAAGTCTTGAAATATATTCTTCCGTCGGTTCAAAATACTCGTCTATCGGGTTTGTCCAACTTCCGTGAACCATTGAAAATCTGTCATTTTTAATTATCACGGGAAAAGACGAAACCCACTCTTTGTTTTCTTTTGTGATAACTTTTCTCTGATAGGCGAGGCAATCGTTTACGCTTCTTGAACGGGGGCAAAAACTGTCTGCCGCAAAAGACCAATCGTGGTTTCCCATTACGCACCTGACTTTTCGCCGTCTTAATTCATCGCAGCACTCATTGACCTGCGAATAATAGCCGACAACATCACCAAGGCAGTAGATTTCGGTAATCTTCATTTTATCGATTTTGTTTAAAACGGCTTTCAAAGCCTCAAAATTGCCGTGAATATCAGATATTATCGCTATCATAGAAAATGTAGTCCTCTGTATATCTTATCGCTCTGCCTTTTTTGATTTTCGGCTGAACGATTTCCTGTCCGTTAAGGAAATAATCAACCGTCATTTTGCACTCATTATAGCCGAAAGCGGTCTTTAATGAAGTTGAAGAAGAAATTCTCGGGTTGATTTCAAGCAGTTTCCATTCGCCGTTGTGTTTACGGAACTGAAAATTCGTTGCCCCGACAGGCTTTAAAATCTTTGCAAGTTCTTTAATAATCTCGGTAAGGCTGTTTTCCTCCACGACTTCGGCAATTTCCGTAAAACCCTGTTTTGAGAGTTTTCTCCTCATTGCAAGAGTCGCTTTAAGATTGCTTTCTTTGTCAAAAAATCCGCTTGTCGTGTATTCCTCGTCAACCGTTCCGACAAATTCCTGCACCATTAGATTTTCGCCGATTTCAGACTTGTATTTGTCAAAAGTTTCTCTGTCCTCGACTTTTACAATACCTTTTGAGCCAAAACTGCATCGGGGTTTTAGCAGCATCGGCAGTTCAAACTGTTCAAAATCGGGGTTAAGCGAGGATTTAATGAGGTATTTAAAACCGTTGTCTTTCAGGTATTTGTAAAAATTCCACTTGTCAAGACAAAGTTCGACCAAATCGTGATTGTTTAAAAGAACGCAGGCGCCCGTTTCTTCAAGCAGTTTACGGTTTTTGTTCCAACAGGACATATCCGCTTCAATGGCGGGAATAATCATATCGATTTTATAATCTTTTATGGTTTTGATAAGCCACGGGATATAACTTTCATCGACCGTCATAGGCGGGTGGAGAACGATATCCGAAAAACAATCGGCAGGCGAATGTTCATAAATGGTTGTTCCGATAAGTTTGCAGTTGCAACTTTTTAAAGAGCGTAAAATGCCGTAACCGACAATACCCGAAGCACCTGAAACAAGTATGGTTTTCATCAGTCCGCCTCCTTATTGTTTAAGGTTTCATAATCTATGTAAAGTTCAATAATACTCGGTTTGTCCGAGTTAAAAATATCGGCAGTTTTGTTCATATCTTCAACCTTTTCAATTTTCAGATATTTCAGATTATATGCCTTTGCAATTTCTTCAAAATCGGGGGCATCAAAACCATCAACCGAAGCGTAATATCTGTCATTAAAAAGGTTTTCCTGCAGCATTCTTATCATACCGAGGCATTTATTGTTGATAATAACCGTATGAACGGGAAGATTGTTTGCCGAAACTGTTTGTAATTCCTGTAAATTCATCTGAATACCGCCGTCGCCGTTTACGGAAACAACGCAGTTATTTTTATCCGCATAATAGGCGCCGATTGCGGCAGGCAAAGAATATCCCATTGAGCCGAAGCCCGCAGAATTTAAGAGTTTTTGTCCGTTTTTGATTTTAAGATTTCTTGCAAGATACATCTGATGAATACCCACATCGGAGCATATAACCGCCTTTTCGGGTATATATTCGGATAACTCGCCGAAAACATTTTTGCCGTTTTTAAATTCGTTTTTCCATTCATTTACGGTTTTAAACCAATCGGAATAAGTTATATCGGATAAATTTTCCCGTAAAAGATTTTGTAGAAATTCTTTTACATCGGCATTAACACTAATAGTTTCATCAACAGTCCTGTTGATTTCGACAGGGTCGATTTCAACTCTTATGATTTTTGCCTTGGGAGCAAATTCGTTTCGTCTGTATCCGATTTGTCGTTCATCGAGTCTTGAGCCCAAAACCAAAATCAAATCGCTGTTTTGGAGAGCAAGATTTGCGTATTTATTGCCATAAGTACCTATAAAGCCCGTAAAACAATCATTTTCGTGACTCAGCACATCAAGTCCGCAAAGAGAGGCAACGATAGGAATTTTTACCTTTTTAATAAGTTCCGCAATTTCGTTTTTAGCATATTTTGCCCCGCCACCGACCAAAATTACGGGCTTTTTTGCCTTGCTAAGCAATTTTACCACATCTTTAATAACAGTTTTGTCAAAATTTTCTTTTTCAGGTGCGGCAAAATGTTCAAGGCTTTTTTCATCAATATCGGCTCTTTGTATATCGTAGGGAATATCAATCAAAACAGAGCCTTTTCTGCCCTCTTTTGCGAGATATACGGCTTTTTCAAGCAGATATGCTATATCCTTTGCGTTTTTCATTTTGACGGCAAACTTTGTTATCCCTTTTACCATAGGAACAATATCCGTTTCCTGAAAGCCGTTTTGTCTGATTTTATCCGATTTTTTTTCGGCTAGAGAATGAACATTGCCCGTAATAAAAAGGCAGGGGACGGAATCAAAATAGGCATTTGCTATCCCGTTAATCAGATTGCAGGCACCCGGGCCGCTTGATGAAATTGCAACACCGAAGTTTTGAGTAATTTCCGCATAACCGTTCGCACAAAAAGAACTTGCCTGTTCGTGCCTGTTTTGAACAAAGTTAATATCCGACTTGTAAATTGAGTCAACAAGGTCTGCAATACTGCCTCCCGTATATCCAAAGACAGTATTTATACCCTGTTCTTTTAAAAATTTAACAATATAATCGGTTAATTTCATTTTGTAATTTCTAATTCAGCGTAGCCGAAGCCCTCACGGCCAAAGTGGTTGCCGCAGTAGAGCATAATATATTTATCGTTTATTTTGGTAACATAAGGATAAGCAATCATTTCGCTGTCCCAGCCTGATTCTGATACATCAATGCCGACCTTTGAATCATCTCTTGTCCAGTTAAAGAGGTCTTTTGAAGATGCGTAGCCCATTGCATAGCCTCTGCCCTTTGTATATCTGAAATCAAGACCGTATCTGTAACAGAAGAACATGTGATACATATCGTCAATTTTAACTATTGCGGCACTTGTCTGGCTTTCATATTCCACTTTTTCCTCTAAAACGGGTTTCGGGTTTCTGTTCCAGTTTATACCGTCTTTTGAGGTTGCGTGAACGAGAACGTATTGAGATTCCATTTTTTCCTCTCCCTGAAGCCATCTTTGTCCCGATAAATAAAACATGTGCCAATCATCGTCAGCAAGACGGTAAACCTGCGGACAAGCGTGCAGATAAGGCTCATAAAGTGTCGGGCCGATAAGAGGGCCTTTGCCGACTTTTTTAAATCTTTTTGCATCGGTGCCTTTTGCAAGACCGATTTCCCAACTGTACGGGGTGGAAACTGCTCTTGTCCAGCCGCAAAAATACAGGTAATATTCATCGCCTACTTTTACGATACTGTTCGGCATAGAACCAAATTCGTCAAATTCACCGATACCGCCCAAATCGACCATAGGTTCTTCGGCTATTCTGAGAACGTTTTTAAGGTTGTTCTTATCCAAATCCACCCAGCCGCCATGTGCTCTGCTCATGCCGTTTTTATAATCTTCTCTTGTTGAAAAATATACTCTTATGTAATCACCAAAATCAAGTGTAAACGGGCATTGTGCGTGACTGAACATCCAGTCTGAATGTCCGTTTGGTGAAAATATTAATCCCTTTTTGTGCCATTTAAAATTCATTTTTCTACTCCGTTATTGATTATTATGTATTTTCTTTTTTGTTATCTGTTTTAAGTCTGTGAATAATTTTTTTTGACGGTAAGACTAATTGATGTAATTTTTTAATATAGTCTTGTTTTTCGGCAATTCTTTTGACTTTTCTTTCTCTGGATTTTTCTATGTAATCATAGAGCCAAGAGCCCTCTTTGCCTATGAGGTTATGACTTTGCAGAAAATCAATTATTTTAACAAGACGAATTTGTTTATTTAACTGTTTCATGTGGTTTCTGATTACGGTTTTTGTTACCTGCATTCTTTTTGTTTCCTGTTCAAGTCTGGTATCGGCTCTCTTTTTAATAAGTTTTCTCGGGCAGACCCAGTTTAAATCAAAGGCTTCAAATCCGAATTTCGGAACAAAAGTTACAAGAAAATATATATTCCAGCCTGCTTTTACACCAAAGATTTTTTTGTATTTTTCGATGGTTTTACAACTTTCTTTGTTATAGTATGCCTGCACATCCATTGCAAGAGCATCTTCCTTATAGTCAAAAAACTTGGCTATTTTATAACCGAAAGATGAAAGTAAAAATTTCTGTTCGGCATCTTCCATATTGGAAAAATTGTTGTATTCGCTGACATAATAATTTGCCATTATTTTGTCATAAAAGTAAATAGGGCCTTTTTGTGCGTGGAAAAAGTATATGAGATAATCAACGGGAATAAGATGTTTTTCCTTAAAGCCCAAATTTCTGAATATTCTTGATGATGTAAAATAATACGGTGTTGCGGCAAGCGGCATCGGGTTTTTAATGTCGTTCCATTTGCCTATTTCATGAACATAAGACATTTCTTCGCCCGTAAAGGTGCAAATATGGTTTGTATCATGGGCAAAGCCGATATATTCGGGGTTGTTTTCCAAAAAATCAAGGGCAATCTGAAGTTTATTTTCGTCACACCAGCAGTCATCACCGTCAATTATACAGAAATATTTCGTATCAATGTCCTGAATTGCCTTGTAAGACTGCATTTCATTATACGGCTTCAAAAAAGTATTTTCGGGCTGAACGGTTAATTTTATTTTTTCGGGATACTTTGCCGCATATTCTCTGCAAATATCGGTGGTACCGTCTGTCGAACAATCGTCATAAATTCTTATCTGATAATTGTACGTTGTATTTTGATTGACAAGACTTTCAATACATCTTGCGATGTGATTTCTGTGGTTATATGTAAAAATTATGGCGGCAAGTATCGGTTTTTCCATTTTTACACCTTTGCAAACAAAACCGTTTCCGTAGCATTAATAGTATAGTGATTGAGATACAGTTTGTATTCGGGAACAATTGATTTAATCAATTGCGGCAAAATGCATAAATCGTCTTTTTTGTGATAAGCGCAGATTGCAAGTTTCGGCTTGAATTTTGAAATAGTCTTTTTTGCCCCTTTAAGTGCATCTTCTTCACTGCCCTCAATATCCATTTTTATAAAATCGATTTTTTCAATGTTATTTTGTGCTACAAAATCATCGATTGTAATTGTTTCAAGTTCAATAGCATTATCGGTTTTTTTGTCGGTCAGGTTTGTGCCGGGGCCGTTCGGAACTGCGTATAATTTGTTGCCCGAAACCGAGCCGATAGGTCTTTGAACAAGTTCAATATTGTCTTTATACTGCGGGTTTAATTCAATATTCTTTCTGAACATTTCAAGATTTTCCGGTATAAATTCAAACGAATAAACTTTTGCACCTTTTGTCTTTTCCGAAAAATACAATGCGGTATCACCGTAGCAGGCTCCCGCATCAAGAGCAACATCACCCTCTTGGGCTTCAACAACGTGTTTATATTTGTATTGTTCCTGAACAAAATCAATAATTGTTCCGAGTGGATTTTGCCATAGGGTAATGTTAAATCCCAATTTTGAAAGGTTTAATTTACTCAAACTTAAATTGCTGTTCCAGATATCAATTTTTTCATCGTCAACTGCGAGAGTGCTTATATAATCGCTCAATTCCAAATCGGGTGAATAAAAAATCGGAAATCTGAGTTTCGGTTCATCAAAACAGTTATATGCAATTACCTGTAACATTATTTCTTTTGAATATTCATCGGATAAATTGCGATAAGTTTCTTCAAGAAGCCCCATATCTAACGTTTCAAGTTCCGCCAAGGCCCTTTTGTAAGCATATTCATTCAAAAGTTCTACTGTTTCGACCTGAACAGGCTTTGTAAAATCGGGGACATAATCATTTTTCGTTTCGGGATAATGATAAACTGCACAGACTTTCAAAAGTGCTTTTATTTTACTTTCAAAAGAGGCTGATTTTTGGGACTCGGGTATTACAAGTTCGTGTTTTTTCCCTCTTATTTTATCTATAATTTTTTGTCCGACTTTAAAACCCATATATTTTTCCTTTTATATTAATTCGTAATTATCTAGTAATTTTTTTACTTCTTCTTTTGAATTAAACATCAAAACGTCAATCATTGAAAGATTTGCAACAAAATCATTTTTGAATTGTTTATATTCATAAGGAAGCATTTTTATAAATTTCAGTTCCATACCGACATTTTTAAAATCATCTCTGTTATACAGTTCCTGTCCGCCTATCGCATTGATATAGGTATTTGTTCCGAGTTGTTTGTTAATTTCGATAATTCTGTCCTGTGCCTTTAAAGTGTTATCCTTTTCAATTTCGGAAGAAACAAGAATTTCGGTATCAAGATTGAGGTATTCTTTTACTTTTACAAAAGAGTTTTTCAAAAATGATGTCAAATCGTCATCTTCAAAATTAACAATACCATCAAGAACGGGATAAAAATCGTTAAAAAACGGTGCTTTTTTGTAGGCTAATTGGAAAGTTCTCAGTAAATTTTCTCTTTCTTTCTGCTCAAATTTTAATTTTGTTTCGTTAATAAGTTTGTTTTGAGAGGGCTTTTCAAGCGGTATTGAAAACTTGTGCGGCTGACCGTTTACCAAAATTGTATTTCTGTTGATATAACCTCTCATAATAAAATTAACATCATCAAGCAGAACAAAATTATCAACTGCATTGAACATCTGATAATATCCTAAATAAGGGAAAAAATAAGGCTGCATTATTGCTGTTTTAATCATTTTTGCTCTCCTCGGGTACAAAAGTCGGGATTCGTTTGTAAAATTTTTCTAATCCTTTTAAAGTTTTATCGGGTTTAAACGAAAACTCGTGGTTTAGATTGTCCATTTTTTCGGATAATTCGTTATACAAATCTTCATTTTCAATGTATTTTTTAACATCGTCTGCCAAATTTTCCAAGATTTTCTCATAACTTTCATAGACAGTTTCGACATCTTTATACTTTGCAGACGGGAAAAACCTTTCGTTATAAACGGAAAATCCTATTCCGCCCAAAAGACTTGCATCTACGAAATAGGCATCGTAACCCTCACCGAAAGTCAACTCAAACATTGCTCTCTGAGCGGTTTTCAAATATTCTTCATACGTAAGACCTTTTATTTCCTGAATTTTAAAATCGGGCAATTCTTTTTGTAGTTTTGCTATTATTTCTGCTTTTAAAGGTTTTTCATCAGGAGAATAAATAAATAATTTTTCTTTCTCTTTATAGTGTTTTTTGCCGTAATCGTTTACATTGTTTGCTTCGTGAAAAGGTGGCAGATAATATAAAGGAATCTTCCATTTATTGCAAATTTCCTGTGTTGTATATCTTTCAAAACCCGTAGTCTGTGTAATATTTTGAGTTATTTCATACAAACTCTGCCATTCTTCTTTCGGTGAAAAAACATCTATATTCTGATTTAAAAAGTTTATCTGAAAATCGGGGATATTTTTTAAAACCTTTTTATATTTTTTTAATTCTTTTGCTAAATCAGCCGCAAGCATTTCGGGAACATGCAAAATCAGTTTATCAAGGCTTTTCGCCTTTTGCATTACAAGTTCCATATTATAAATTGTTTCATCGTTCTTAAAATTATCCTGACTTAAATAATATTTTGCCTCGTGATTAAAAAAATTAGCGTGAAGAACATCGCAGCCGTGAATGTTTTTCATATTTCTTGATGCTGTTGCAAAATAAAACATCATCATTATGCCGCCGCAAAATTCATTGTTCGGAAAATTGACAAAAACAATCATCTTTTTTGTGTCGGCAAAATTTTTATTAAACAAAACTTCCTGCTGTTTGCGAACCTTGTTCGTTCTGTCTTTTATATAAAGTTTCAGTTTTCTGAAACCCCTCTCAATATCAACAAGAATCGGTATTTTCATTTATAAATTTTCCTTGATAATCTTTGTGATTTTATAAACTATATCCTTGTTCAAGCCGACAAACAAAGGCAGGCACATTATTCTCGAGGTTATATCTTCGGAATTCGGACAACTTTCACCGTTGACATAAGGCAATTTGTTTAAAGTCGGATAGAAATATCTTCTCGGATATATGTTTTCTTTTGATAATTCTTCAAAAATTTTGAGTAAAACTTCCTCTGATTTTACGACAATCGGAAAATAAGCATAATTGTATTCAAGGTCTTTTTGTTTTTTAGGTCTTTGAATACCTGAACAGCCCGCAAATTCTTCGTCGTAAATGTTTGAAAGTTCTTTTCTTTCCGCAATAATTCTTTTAATGTGAGGAAAATTTGCCAAGCCCATTGCGGCGTGCATTTCGGATTGCTTTCCGTTTATGCCGAGAGCAAAATGTTCATCACCGATGTGTCCGAAACTCTTTGCTAACGATAATCTTTTATTGACCTCATCATCTTTTACTATGCAAGCACCGCCTTCGACCGTATGGAAAAGTTTGGTCGAATGGAACGACAGTGTCGAAATATCGCCGTAACTTACAAGCGATTTCCCCTTATACTTTGAACCGAAAGAATGTGCCGCATCATATATGACTTTTAAATTGTGTTTCTTCGCTATTTTGTCGATTTCTTCAACATTACAAACATAACCGAAAACATGAACGGGCATGATGGCTCTTGTTTTATCCGTAATCGCCTGTTCGATTTTATCTGCATCAAGCGTAAAATTGTCGGTTTCAATATCCACAAAAACAGGCTTGCACTTTTCCCACAAAATTGATGATGTCGTTGCAACGTAACTGAACGGGGTTGTTATGATTTCGCCGTCTTCTATTCCGAGAGCCTTTATTGCAAGCTGCAACGCTATAGTTCCGTTTGTAACATACTGAAAATTATGAACACCGAGATAATCCGAAAGTTTAACTTCAAGTTCCTTTAATAACGGGCCGTTATTCGTCAAATGACAATTTTTAAAAACAGCCTCAACATATCTCTCATATTCCGCAAGAGGAGGTAAAAAACTTTTTGTTACGTTTATTCTTTCTGTTTGCATGTTGATTATCCGTTCAAAACACATTTATTTTACCATGAATATAATAATAGGTAAAATTTTTAAGCAAAAAAAAGGAAAATAATAAATATTTTCCCTTTTCTGATATGAATTTAAAATATTAATATTTTCTTGCGTAAAGTTGCTGTAAGAAATCGGAACAGCCGTCACCGTCTTCATCCATTGTGAACAATGTTTTGGGAAGTGTACCGTGAGTAGCGTTCAAGACTTTCAAATCATCGCCGAACTGACCTCTCATAATGTTGATACTCTTAGAGTCATCAGCATTTCCGACATAGCCTGTGATAGGAATATCAATATTTGCAACACCGCCTCTGTAGCCGCTTAAAGCAACCGCTTCATCAAAATATTCGGAACCCATTTGACCTGCCATATAGATTGCGCCAGAACCGCCTAAACTTGCGCCCATGATAACGCTTTTGCCTGTGTTGTGGGTTGCGTTAAAGTCGTCCATCAAGGCTCTCAGGTTTGCTTCTGCTGTGCTGTTTTCCCAGCTGCCGCTTGCTAATTGAGGACAAATGATATATCCGTTAAAGTTTTGTAAATCCCAATCGGGAACAATACCGCCGGGGCCGTGAGCGCTGTATAAGCCCTGTTCGCCTTTTCCGACTTCGCCCATACCGTGCAGGTAAACAAGAACGGGTAATTCTTCGTTCGGGTCTGCATCTTTCGGGCCGATTAACATATAAGGCATGTTTCCGTCTGTAATGTATTGTGTGCTGATTTCAAGATTGGGGTCAAACAAAGGTGCTTCGGCTGAATTTTCTCTGATTAAATTG
Source organism: Candidatus Gastranaerophilales bacterium (assembly GCA_024695865.1). Classification (GTDB taxonomy): domain Bacteria; phylum Cyanobacteriota; class Vampirovibrionia; order Gastranaerophilales; family Gastranaerophilaceae; genus RUG841. The sequence continues at coordinate 29,699 of JAILHI010000068.1, read as the reverse complement.
TTTCTGTCGTCTTTTGCTTCGGCAGTTTTTAACTGAACCTGTAAATCCTGAATTTCTGCACGGATTGCCTGAATATCGGTGTCTCTCTTTTGTTTGATTTCGGCAATTTTTGTATCATATTTTTGTAAATCGTTAACCGCACTGTTGATAGCAGCTTCACCGCCATGTGCTATGGGGCTGTTCTGCATCATAGTCTTTAATAAATCTGCTTTATCCTGTTCGTATCCGGGGATAGTCGTATTTCTTAATTCGTTGAGTGATTTTTCTTCATCATCAACCTTTTTCTGCAAATCTTTGTTTTCGTCTTCAACTCTTTTCTTTTCATCTTCTAAATTTTTGGTTTTAGCCTGAATTTCAGATCTCTTTGTTGACGCATTTTCATCATCATCAGAAATAGAATTTAATCTTGAATTGTTTGCGGCAATTTGTGATTCTAAATTTGAGATGTAACTTTCATTAGAAGATATTGAAGATTTCCAGTCGGAAATATTTTTTTCTTTATCCTGAACATCTTTTTCAGCGTTTTCGATTTTTTCGTTTAACGCATCTTCTTTTTCCTGATATTCTTTTTGTTGTGCTTCTGTAATACCTTTGCTTTTTACGGCATCTGTTTTAGCCTGTTCCTGTTCCTGAATAGCGTCTTCCGCATCGCTGTTGATTTTTTCGATATCACCTTCTTTTTCGGTGATTAAAGCCTTAATTTCTTCGGGAGTTTCAGGTTTTGTAGCAGTTGCGGGAGTCTGGCTTCCTGTGGGTTTGTTTGAAGCAGGGGTTTGTGCTGCACCTGCTGCGGGAGCGCCGCCGCCTGCGGAAGCAGCCTGCTGTGCTTGTTGCGCTTGCTGTGCCTGTTGAGCCTGTTGTGCCGCTTCTTCTGCTTTCTGGGCTTCTTCTTCTTTTGCCGCTTCAAGAACTTCGTTTATTGCATCTTCTGCAACTTTTTCAAGGTCGATGTTCATTTTTTCAATTGCGGCTTCAATATCTTCAAGCGATAAGTCCATTGCTTCGCCGTCAGTACCCATAATGCTTGCAAGGAAAGATTGTGCTTCATACTGGCTGATTTCGCCGTCGCCGTCCAAATCAGCGGCAGCCTGAACTTCTTCCATTTCAAATAAAGAACTTACTACATCAGCGGCAAGCATTTCTTCGGAAGAAGCATTTTCGTTAACTTCTCCTGCAAAAAGTTTTTCAAAATCAATTTTTTGTAAATCTTCTGCCGAAACAGATGAAAAAAGTGAAAGATTTTTAAGTCTGTCTGCAACGGCATTATCCGTTAAGCCGCCAAAAGCCGCTCTGTTGTAGGAACCGTCTGATATTCTTCTTTGTAAATAACTTTGAAAATCCATTCACTTACACTTTTTTTAGTACTTACATGCTTAAAGAACGGCTTTTTCATGAGTTTTCTTGAATTTTTTCCGCTTAATTTTTGTTTTATTGTTACAAAAATTTACAAAAATACGCTTATGATGAAATCTGTAAAATTATTTGTGACATATAACGGGATTGCCATGCTACGCTCGCAATGACAAAAGTTTATAAATGCCGTTTTTGCGAGGAACGAAGTGATGAAGCAATCCCTAAAACCGAACGGGATTGCTACGCTTCGTCTGCAATAATGTAAACACCTTTTTAATTTTCAAATTTAATACGGCCGTCTCGTTTTATGTTTATGGATTTTAAATTTTTTCCGTTAAATTTTTTCAGATGCTGAAGAATTATCATATCTTTATCATAGTCAAAAACTTTTAAGACTTTGACATCTTTCATCATCTTAAAGCCGTCTCCGCCGTTTGCAAGGTAATCGTCGTAAGCCGCAGTATAGATTTTGTCTTTTGACGGATTAGTTACGGAAATCTCTTTCTTTTTTCCGTTTTTATCAATAATTGCCGCATAAGTTACGTTACCGTTTTTATCCATAGTATAAGTCATGCCCGAAACCTGTATGATTGACGGTTTTAAATCGGGAGCGAGAACCGATTTTCCGCCGAAATTCAGAGCATCTATCAGATTTTTTTCCGGAATTTCAACGATACACATTTTGTTTTTAAAGGGGAAAATACCCGAAATATCACGTTCCGTAACCTTTCCTTTTTCAAGTCCGCCTCGGAAATTGGCAGAATTTACAAGTACGATATCGACACCCGTTTCCTTTTTAACCATATCCATAAACACATCGATATAAGGGTTTTCTTCGACATTCATTCTGTCCGTGAGCGGTTCAATCGATTCAATCTTTGCAATTACGGGGGACTGTCCGAGAATTACGTCGGTAGCCGTCAGCATCATCAGTCCTTTGCCGAAATCAGAGGTTTTAAAAACGTTATTTTGGGCTTTTATGATAACACCGTTTTTATCGTATTCGACATTTAAAATTCCGAAATTTTTGCCGTCACGGCCCGCCTGTGTAATGACAACAGGTTCACCCTTTGGCGAGTATTGAAGATTTGCGCCTTCCGTTATATCAAAAATTAAATCGTGAGAATGTCCTCCTATAATGACATCAACACCCGAAATGTTTTTTGCAAATTCCTTTTCTTCCTCATAACCCGAGTGAGAAATCATTATAATTTTATTTATTCCCTGCTTTTGCAGTTTATTGACTTCTTTTTGCAAGTCGGCATACGCCTTTTTTCCGCCCGAAATGACAATTCCTTCAAAGAGTGATTTATCCTTCATTCTTTCAATGAGAGTGGGGGATTGTGCGCCGATAAGCCCGTATTTTTCCCCCGTTTTCCCCGTTAAGACCATCGATGATATAATTTGTTTTTTTAAAGGATTTTTATCGGGAATAGTGCAGTTTGCTGCAAGTTTAGGATGCTTATAGGTTTCATAAACCTTTGCGAGAGTTGTTGCTCCGATATCAAATTCGTGGTTTCCGACAGCCGTTGCCTGAAGGTTTGAAACATTCATAAAAGCGGCCGAAGCCAAATCGGCTTTTTCGTTTGCGCCAATCATTATATCACCCGCCGACAATCTGAAAGCATCAACCTTCGGCATTGCCGATGTTACGGCATCAAACTGTGCCGCCGCACTGTTGATTTTAGTCATTGTGGGAAGTTGACCGTGCGTATCGTTTACGTAAAAAATCGACTGATAAACGTTCTCTGAAAACGGGTTTTTCTTAACTTCTTGGGCACCTAAATAACAGGTATTTCCGATTAAAACACCCGTGCAAAGAGCAATCTTCAGAATATTTTTTACTAAACTCATTTGTTAATCTCCTGTTTTTTGATTTTTTATCAGCAATTCCGCATACAAAATATCGATTTTGTTTGTAATTTTAAGGTTTGAATAATCGCCGTCCGTATAATAAACGTCTATTCCCGAGGCTTCGCAGAGGCAGGCATCGTCTGTCATGCTCTTATCCTGATGTTTGGAATGGCAGGATAAAATCATTTGATAATCAAAGATTTGCGGTGTCTGAACATTTATCAGCCCTGTTCTGTCGGGAGTTGCGATGATTTTTTTGTTTATATCGACTTTTTTAATGGTATCTGTGGTCTTAACGGCGGTGATAACGGCTTTTTTCTCCAAAACGGCGTCCATTCCTCTTTGGATAATTTCTTTTGTAACAAGAGGTCTTGCCGCATCATGAATTATTGCATAATCGCAATCACCAAGTTCCTGCAATCCTCTGAAAACGGATTGTTGTCTTGTTATTCCGCCCTCAATTATTTTCACGTTTTTATAGTCCGCAAAAAGTTTTTGCATATCGTCAAGGGCATCTCTGTGGACGGGGATAACAATTTCAAGCCCCATTTCCGTAAAAACATCGGCAGAATGGCAAATAACAGGTTTTCCGTTCAGATTTTCAAATAATTTATTTGAGCCGCCAAACCGTCTTGATGTTCCGCCTGCGGTTAAAACAACCTTAAAAACCGCCATTTAACCTCCAAAATGTTTATAACCTTTTGTATCAAAAAGATTTTTGTCTATAACGGTTTCTTTTTCGCCGTCGTTTACGACAACACAGGGTTTATCGGTGCTTTCTTCAACGTAGCCTACGTATTTAAAGCCCTTGCTGCTGAGTATTGCAAAGTAGTAATAAGGAACACAGCAAAGAAGTTCAAAGTCCTCGCCGCCCCATAAAACCCAATCCTTTAAATCGACATTATTGTTTTTTGCAAGTTCTTTTACTTCGGGAAGAACGGGCAGTTCATCAAAATTAACTTTGATTTTGACTTTTGATGCTTCCGCTATCTTGAAAAGAGCATCGGCAAGACCGTCCGAAGTATCCGTGACGGCAATGTTGTTTTCCACATGATAACCGACATCAAAGGCTTCGTATAATCTTGCTTCGGGCATCAGATGAGCGTTTATGATTTCGTCTGAAACCTTTAAATTGTTTTTAAGGGCGAAAAGACCTGCGGCGCTTGTTCCGTAGTTGCCCGTTGAAATAACAAAATTTCCTGCGGCTGCAAAACTTCTTGACGTATCAATGCCGTGGCGTCTTTTTCCGAGTGCTGCAGCCGAAATATAGACTTTATCCGCCCCCGTAATATCACCGCCCGTTACAACAACGTTATATTTTTTGCAGGCAAAATCTACACCCCGATAAAACTCTCTTACAAAATCTTCCGAAATATTACGGGGCATTGATAACCCGATTGAAATATAAACGGGTGTGGCTATTGCGGCTGCCAAATCGCTGATATTGACCGCTACTGTTTTTACCCCGAGTTGATAGGGTGTTGTCGTTGACAAATCAAAATGAACACCCTCTACAAGAGAGTCTTGTGTCATAAACATTCCGACTTCTTTTAAATTTGCACAATCATCACCGATATAGTGACTGTCGGACAGGGTGCTTTTTATTATTTCCAAAAACTTCAATTCTTCCATAGTCTGATATTAACATAAAACAAGCAATATGATAATATTTGTAAATTATTTTTATTAAATTATTGTTTTTAAAATGTTGAAAGCAGAAAATAATCGTTAGAGTCGGAAACAATGATACAAATTGATTATAATAACGTCAGACAGGAAGTAATAGGGAATGAACACGGGCTTGACCTTGATTTTGAGTTTTCAAATTATTCCGAGCAGATTAAAAACATATTACAGAAAGTTTATTCCTATACAGAAGTTGATTCATGGTTCGGCTGTGATTACCAAAAAGACATTATTTCCGAGATATTGGAATATTCCGAACTTGTAAGGGGAAAATTTGAATACGTTAACATTATAGGTCTGTCAGGCCCAGTTTTTGGCATAAAGGCAATGGCTCAGACGATTTTAAAACCCTATTGGAATTTTTTGAGCAAAGAACAGCGGAACGGCTTCCCGCAATTTCATTTTATTACTAATATTGACCCTGATTATTTAAGGGGAGTATATCGTTCCCAAAATTCAAGCAAAACTTTATTCATTTTTATATCAAAAACTGATAATGAGCCCGAAGAAACTGCGCTTTTTATGACGATAAGAAGTGTAATGGAAGAAGAAATCGGCGAAAATTACAGAATGCACATGGTAACCTGCGCCAAAAAGGGTTCTCTGTTGCACGGAATCTCCGAACAGGAGGGGTATAAATGTTTTGTAGTCCCTTATGAAACTGTCGGAAATTTTGCGATTATGTCCACCTGCGGACTTTTACCGCTTTCTCTTGCGGGTATAGATATTAAGGAAATGCTTGCGGGCGCAAAAGATACCGTTGAATATACAAAAAACCCCGATATCAGACAAAATACCGTTGCACAACTTGCGCTAATTGATTATCTTCTCTCAACTCAAAAACAAAAAACCGTCCACATAATGACATCTTTTTCGTCGGAAATAAGAGAACTTCCACTATGGTGCGGACAATACAGAGCATCAATGCTTTCAAAAAAAACCGATATAGACAATAAACCGATTTTGACGGAACAAATTTCTATCGCTTCTCAAAGTTGTAACAACCATAACGCTTTGCTGAAAATGGTTATTGAAGGTAAGAACAATAAAATTGTTACTCTTGTAAAGGCGGAAAAATATTCGGAAGATTTTCTGATACCGTCTGTTTTTAATTACACCCCGATAGGTTATCTGGGCGGAAAATCTTTTAAATATTTGCTGGATTCGGAAATTGAAGCCATGAAAATGGTTTTAACCGATTATCAATGTCCGAATATCACAATAACGCTTCCTCAAATTACCCCGTATTATGTCGGAAGTTTTATAGCAGCGTATATGATAGATATGGTTATTCAGGCGTTATTATATAAAATCAACCCGTTTAACTGGGTGGGTGCGGAAACGCTGCAAAACTACATCTGCGCCCAAATGGGCAGATACGGCTATGAAGAAACCTTCAAAGAAATGCAGGAAAAACTTGAAAGATTTAAGACACAACAGGTTCTTCCTGAAGAGCAACCGCTGATATCTGATTAGACAAAAATGCTACTTTTTTGATAGGGCCTATCGTTTCTTTTTCTATAAGTTTTGAAACCGCACTTTGTGTTTTGCATATTTCCATAAGATTGTTATATTCTTCATAAGGATTGTCAAAGTATAAAACCAAAGGGGCTACCGAATTTTTCAGAAAAACAAGTACGGAAATTCTTTTTTTGAAATTTTGTGCATAACCTTGTGCCATATTTTTACCTCATATTATTCTCTATGTCTGTAATTTAATGATATTTTTGTTTACAGTCAACAACCGAAAAAATGATTTTTGTAATATAATAAAAAAGGTGATTATCTGACAGTTACCACAAAAACAGTTTTAAATATTTATGGTTATTGTCATTGCGAGCGAACAAAGTGAGCGTGGCAATCCCAAACTTTTAAAAGGACTGCCACGGACAAAAGCCCTCGCAGTGACGTATCAGGTTTATTTTTGTGGTAACCTGCGGGTAAAATCCATAAAAAACAGGAGAATTAAAAATGGCAGACGGAATAAAATATTTAGGACACAGCGCCTTTTACATTAAATCGGGCGAATACGGAATTTTGATTGACCCGTGGTTTTTACATAACCCGAATGTTACCTTTGACATTAACAGGGAAAAAATTACTCATATTATACTCACCCACGGCCACAGTGACCACTTCGGCGATACTGTCAACATTGCAAAAGCAACGAACGCAAAAGTTATTGCAATTTTTGAAACGGCAATCTTTTGTCAGAAAATGGGTTTAAATTCCGTCGGTGTCGGAATGGGCTCCGCTATCCCGACAGATTTCGGTTCGGTCAGATTTTTACCCGCAACACATACAAACAGCCTGCCAAACGGTGAATACGGCGGACTTGCCGCTTCGGTTCTTCTTGATGTTGACGGCGTGAAAATCTTCCATGCGGGCGATACGGGATTAACAAGAGAATTTGAACTTATCGGAAAGTTATACAGACCTTATTACGCAATGCTGCCAATCGGGGGCCATTACACTATGGGTGTTGAAGAAGCCATAATTGCTGCCGAAATGTTAAATGCAGAAGAATATATCCCGATGCACTACAATACCTTTGATGTCATAGCCGCAGACCCGATAGAGTTTAAAACGGCTCTTGAAGAAATGGGCAAAACCTGTCACATTATGCCTGCAAACGAAGTGTTAACCTTCTGATATGAAAAAAAAACAGTACCATGTTTTTAATATTCCGACGGGTATCGGCGCAAAAATCGGCGGATTTGCGGGCGATGCGGGTGCCATTGCACGAAAATTTGCAAAACATTTTCCGCTTATAGTAAACCCGAATGTCGTCAATGCCGCATGTTTTTCCGCTATATCAAAAAACATGCAGTACGTTGAGGGTTACGCTCTGACGGAATTTTTTAAGGGCAATATTTCGTTAAAACCGTCAAAAAATAACAAAATAGGAATTATTTTTGACAGGGCAATATCAAAAGAAGTTCTTAATATCCATATCAATACCATAAACGCAATAAAAACAGTTTACGGAATAAATGTTATCGGATATGAAATCTCGAAAAAAAATGCAGGGGTGGAATTTTTTACCACCGAAAACGGCATATCCTCTGGCAGAGTGAACAATCCCGAAACACTGCTTGAAGCGGGAAAAAAACTTATAAAAAACGGAGCCGATGTATTAGCCGTTGTATGCAAATTTGAAGAAGCCGAGGAGGACGGCTATGCTGACGGTGAAAGTGTAGATGTCGTAGGCGGCGCAGAGGCGATTATTTCTCACTTCTTATCAAAAGAACTTTGCGTTCCCGTTGTTCATGCTCCCGCCTTTGAGGATTATTCAATAAAACCCGATTTGGTTCACCCGAAAGCCGCCGCAGAATACATAACCCCGACTTTTTTGCCCTGTCTGCTTTTCGGACTTGAAAACGCACCCTTAATCGTAAAAGGGTTAAAGGAAAAATTTATAACGATAAACGATGTAAAATCTTTAATTATGCCTTATAATTCTTTAGGCTCGTCCATTGTTACAAATGCAATAAAAAAGGGTATTATAGTTATGGCAATAAAAGAAAATTCTTCGGTTTTAAATATAACAAAGGATACTCTTTTATTAAAAGACGGTATAATAGAAACAGAAAACTATTTTGAAGGTTTTAAGATATTAAAAAGGTTAAAATGAAAAAAGACGGATTTTCTCTCGCTGAAATATTAATTATGCTGGCAATTGTCGGCGTTATTTCTATCTTAACTCTTGTTGTTGTCATAAACGACAGAAACAAGTTTGGTTTTAATTGCTACTACTTTTTCAGGGATTTAAAAACCACGGTAGGTCACATGGGTGCGCAGACCGTTTCGGGCAGTTTAAATTCTTATTCCTGTGAAGATGCCGAAGAAGTCGGTTCGACGGAATTTGCAGCATGTATGGCTGCAGGAAAAAATTCCGAAGAAGACGCATATATCCTTGATTACAGAACAGATGCGGGATTTTGCAAAGGTATGGGCAAATATCTCGGTACTGCAAGTAAAATCAAATGTACGGACAGCGATATGAACTCTGCAACCTTATCTTCACCCTATGGCACCATTGCCTCGGGAAAGGTTGAAAATTTCCGTCTTATGAACGGCTATCTTGTCTACATTTCGCAAAAAGTTACCCCCGCTACGGGAACACCTTACCGTGTTGTTTCGGTTGACCTGAACGGAAACGGGGTACCGAACGAAGTCGGAAAAGATATTTTATCCTTTGCCGTTTTTGATAACGGTGAAGTTCTGCCGATTGGCGAAGCCGCTACCGACCCGAAAAATTTCAATGCGGTTATCAAAATGAGAAATGTAATGGAAATGCCCGATACCGATGCCGCAAAACAAGCCGTTGTCAATTCTATGAGACACCCCTCCGCAATAATCAGAACGGCAAATAAAACACCTCTTTCCTTTAAAGATGCCTATTGCAGAGTTTTGGGAAGTTCTCCCGTTGACCCGACCTATTGTAACGGTTACACAAGTTTTACCGAAAAATTCAAAATGACAATATCTGACGGCGGCACGCCTACAACTGTCAACGTTCCCGTAACCATTTGTTCTCAAACCAAATACAATGCGGACGGTTCACCCGCCCAGCAGATTAACGGTGTCGGCGTTGTTGCAGAATGTGAATTTAACGTTATCAAACCGCAGGTATCAAAATTCATACCCTCAACACAAGATGTATATTCTTCCCAAAATAACAATGAGGATGTGGATGCCGGCACGGGTGAAGCAAACCAGATTTATCAATATTAAAAATCAACCTTTCGGTTTTTGACAAACCAAAAAACAACCGCTGAACCCCTTTTGGCATAAAAGCGCCAAAAATGTGAAGTTTTGTTAAAAACGACAAAATCATGGAAAAGCATGTGTTTACATGGTTTTCGGATAAAATCGCCGAAATACCTGTTTTCATTGTTTACATGCTTAATAAAATTTTAAAAACATGGAAAAGCATGCGTGTCATGCTTTTTCGGCAAATTATGCTCAACGGATAGTCATATTGCGGTAGCCCATATCAAAAAAACTCTCTATCATTAAATTATTGGGGACATAAATAAAGACAAATTATAATGATAACAGATATATTTAGTTTATCTCAAGCAATTAATGACGATAACGTTTTAAATCTTGATGCGGAAAGGTTTTACAGAGAAGCGGAGGATTACTTCTTCTATTTTGACAGACAGGACTTGGCGATAAAGAAATTAAAAGCGGTTTTAAAACTTGAACCTAACAACGTAAAGAGTTTAAAGATGCTCGGTGATATCTATTATTCAACGGGCAAAATGACAAAGGCTTTTGATTACTATTCGCAGGCGGCGGCATTAAAGCCCGACAGCGCAATGCTCTTTTCCTGTCTTGCAACGGTATGTGAAGCGTTAAACAAAAATAAACTCGCTTTGGATTTTATCAATCTTGCATTTGAAAATTACACAAACAAGGATTTTAAAATCTATGCTCAAATGTCTGATTTGAAAATCTCTCTGCTTGTTAAAACACAAAAATACGGCGAAGCCAAAAGATTTTTGGATAAAATTCAAAAGGTTCTGCCCTTTGATGAAGCAAGAAATGTTACTGCCGCAAGTCATTCGGAAATTTTAAAGAAAAAACTTGCCCTGAAAGAAAAAATGGATTCCCTGCACATTCAGGTTGTAGTCGTATAAAAAGTTATTAAAAAATTCAAATATACTTTATTATAATAACATTATAGTGTATAATGTTTCTTGCAGACTTATGGAAATGAAGAAACGACTCAGCAAAATAATACCCTTTATCATAACCGTATTTTTTACGGTTTTGGTTATTTATAAAGTAAATTGGACGGAAATAGCGGATACCTTCGGGCTGCTTAATCCGAAATATCTGCTCATTTTGTTCCCGTCGATATTGATTATAATGGCTTTTCGTGCAATAAGATGGAATATTCTTTTGCCGAAACACAACTGCCCGTTATACACTCTTTATGAAATTTACCTGACCTCAAACCTGCTGAATATCTTTTTGCCTGCAAGAGGGGGAGATATTTTCAGGGGCTGCTATTTCGGACACAAGTATAATCTTTCAAAGTTAAACGTTTTGGGAACGGTTGCAGCAGAGAGAATTTTTGACGGCTTAACCGTATTGGCAATGCTTCTTATCGGCATTATTCTGCACAATAAATCCGAAATTGCCGTTCATTTGGCGATTTCTGCCGCAGTTTTATTTGTTTTCAGTTTCCTTTTTATGCTTTGGGTATATAAATATAAAAAGATTGATGCCTTATGCAATTTTGCGAAAAAGATTTTTGCTTATCTTCCGCAGACAATCGGCGGAAAATTAATAAATATTATAGATAAAATTCAGCCCTATCTTGATTCGTTTATTACGGGCTTTGAGTCGTTTGCAAATCCCAAAACCTTATTTAAAGCGGCTTTATTAAGTGTTATCGCCTGGGGTACGGATTGTATTTTTATTTATACTCTGATTTTGGCTTTCGGAATAAAGGTCAGTTTTTTAGTTACACTGTTTATTCTTTCGTTTATTGCCTTATCAACAATTATCCCGTCCTCGTCGATGTACGTGGGACTTTACCAGTATGCGTTTATTCTTGCCTCCGAGATTTTCGGCATTGATAAATCGTCCGCCTTTGCTTTATCTATTATGCAGCAGGGACTTTTACTCTTTTCTTATTTCTTTATTTTTATTATTTTTGTGATAAGAAATAACGTGAAACTTGATGATATAAAAAAGGATACAAAGAGTGAAGGCAAATAACACGCCAAAATCAATGCGGCTGCATATAGGAATTTTCGGAAAAAGAAATGCGGGAAAATCCTCTGTAACTAATATAATTACGCATCAGGATACATCAATTGTTTCCGCAAAGGCGGGAACGACTACCGATGCGGTTGAAAAAACAATGGAAATGCTTCCGATAGGTTCTGTCGTTATTATTGATACGGCAGGGATTGACGATACGGGTTCTCTCGGAAAAGAACGGGTTAAAAAATCACAAAAGGTTTCGGACAGAACAGATGCAGCGATTATTGTCTGCGACGGCGAGGGTTGGAATAAGTACGAGTTTGAACTTGCAGAAAAATTTAACAAAAACAATATTCCGATTATTGCAGTTATTAATAAATCTGACATTAAACAGCCCGATAAAACAGTGATTGACAAGATTTCGGAAAAGGTAAATTCGGTAATCGTTACATCTGCGAAAACAGACAAAAAACTTGCCGAAAAAATCAGAGAAGCCTTAATAAGATGTGTTCCCGACTCTTTTATCAATCCGCCCGCCATTCTTGAGGGTATTGTAAAAAAAGAGGACACGGTAATTTTGGTTACTCCGATTGACAAAGAGGCGCCAAAGGGCAGATTAATTTTGCCGCAGGTAAATGTTTTGAGGGAACTTCTTGATAATAACTGCATTACCGTTGTTGTTACCGAAAAACAACTTTCAAATTCTTTAAAAGCGCTGAAAAAACCGCCAAAATGCGTTATAACGGACTCGCAGGCGTTTAAAGAAGTTTCGGAAATTGTTCCCGAAAGTATTCCGTTAACCTCTTTTTCGATATTGTTTGCAAGGTTAAAGGGCGACCTTAAAACCTTTTATGACGGCGCCAAACAGATTGATAATCTCAAAGACGGCGATAAAATACTCATTTGTGAAAGTTGTACCCACCACCCGATTGAAGATGATATCGGCAGGGTGAAAATACCGAATTTGCTCAAAAAGAAAACGGGCAAAAAACTTGTTTTTGAAAACGTATCGTCGCACGAATTTCCGACGGATATTGAAAAATATAAACTTATAGTTCACTGCGGGGGCTGTATGACAAACCGCAGAGAAATTTTATCGAGAATAAATAAATCACGGGAAAAAAATGTTTCCGTAACAAATTACGGAATAGCAATTTCCTATTGTCTGGGCATTTGCGAAAGGGCTATGAAACCGTTTTTCAAATAATTTTAGGTAATCATCTGTTTTTTGTCATTGCGGGCGTAGTGAATTTGTTTTAAATGTGCAATCCTTGAAACCGAAAAGGATTACCACGAAATGTTACACATTTCTCGTAATGACGTGTTTGGTTTTCGTGTTTTGATTTTGTATTGACAAAATCAAATAAAGGGCTATAATGTTGTTATGAAAGAAAATGACAACAGAGAGTTTTGCTGCAAAAGGCACGGTTGGGGCGGAAAACGTGAACAGGCGGGCAGAAAGAAAACCTGTCTGAAAAAGGTGCCTTTTAACCGCCGTATCAACGAAAATATTTTAAAAATTTTGAGGCAGTATGCCAAAGACCACAATATGACCGATACGGAAGCGCTAGAGTATGCGATTTTGCTTCAAAACAATACGGAAAAATTACAAGGAGGATTTATAATGAAAATTGCTATTCCTACGAGAGAAGAAAAGTTATGCGGACATTTCGGCAACTGTGAGTCCTTTACTTTTGCGGAAATCAACCCCGAAACAAGAGAAATAATAAGTATCGAAGAAAAAGTTCCCGAAGACGGTATTTCCTGTCAGTCTGCAAGTTGGATTGCGGAGCAGGGTGCAAATATTATTCTCGCAGGCGGTATGGGAATGCGCCCGATGATGATTTTTGCACAAAGCGGTGTTCAGGTTGTAGCGGGCTGCCCCGAATTGCCCATAAGAGAACTTCTTGAAAAATATATGGATAACACTCTTGAAAGCGGTGAAAATACCTGTTCGGGAGAACATCACGAGGGTCATCACTGCCATCATCATCACGGATAAAATTATGAACAGAAAAGAAAAGGCGGCAGAATTATTCAAAAAGGGCTATAATTGTTCGCAATCGGTTTTAGGTGTTTTTTGCGAGGAATTGGGGCTTGATTTTGATACCGCAATGAAAATTTCCTCATCGTTTGGCGGCGGAATGGGCAGAATGAGAGAAGTCTGCGGAGCGGTCAGCGGAATGTTTATGGCGGCGGGACTTGCTTTTTCGGATACTTCCGCATCTGCCGAAAACAAAAAACGTCAATACGGGATTGTTCAGGAACTTGCAAAGCGCTTTAAGGAAAAAAACGGCAGTATTATTTGCAGAGAACTTCTTGCGGGCATTGAAAAATCAGACTCTCCGACACCGAGTGAGAGGACTTCCGAATATTACAAAAAACGACCATGTCCTGAACTCGTTGCAGATGCCGTTGATATTTTTGAAGAATATTTAAAAGAGAAACAAAGTCTGCCGAAAAAATAACGGATTGTTTTATTTTTGATTAAGTATTTTGTCCTGCTTATGTTAGAATAAAAGAAAAAAGGATAAAAATCTGATAAAAGTTGCAGTTGCAGGTGCTTTAGGCAAGGTAGGCAGAGAAGTTGTCAAAATGGTTTTTGAAAATGAAGAAACGACTCTCGTTGCCGCAATAGACAAGTTTGAAACAGGAAAAGATGTCGGCGAAGTTTTATTAAACAAAAAACTCGGTGTTATGATTTCAGACGATATGGAAAAGACGTTCAGAGAAGTAAAACCTGACGTTGTGGTTGATTTTACGCAGCCGTCAATAATTTTTGAAAACGCAAAAAAATATATAAATCTGGGTGTTAGAGCCGTCATAGGAACAACGGGACTGAAGCCGGAACAGATAGCGGAACTTAAAAAACTTTCGGAAGAAAAAAAGGTTTCCTGTCTGATTGCACCTAATTTTTCAACGGGAGCGGTTTTGATGATGAAGTTTGCAAAAGAGGCTGCAAAATATTTTGATAATGCCGAAATTATTGAACTTCACCACAACCAAAAGAAAGATGCACCCTCGGGTACGGCAGTGAAAACGGCGGAACTTATGGCAGAGTCTAATGATAATTTTACAACGGGCAACTGTGATGAAACCGAACTTTTACAGGGAGCAAGAGGGGCTAAAACGAAATCCGAAATTCATATCCATTCCGTCAGAATGCCAGGGTATTCCGCTTCGCAGGAAGTCATTTTCGGCTCCTCGGGGCAGATTTTGACTATCAGACACGATACCTCGGACAGACAATGCTATATGAAGGGTGTTATGCTTGCCGTTAACTATGTTTACGGGCATGATGCTTTTGTTTACGGACTCGATAATATAATGTAGTTTCCCGAATATGTAAATAAATTGACAAATTGAAGAATAAACACGGATAATATTAATATTGAAATTGTGCGGTTTATTATTTAATCAGGGTTAAGTTTATGAGAAATTTTTACAACGGGAAAAAGGTATTTGTAACGGGTCATACGGGTTTTAAAGGCGGCTGGCTGACTCTTTGGCTGAAATCAATGGGGGCGGAAGTTTTGGGATATTCTCTTGAACCCAATACCGAGCCGTCCATGTTTGAGGAATTGAGCATATACAGCCATTGCCGAAACGAGTTTGCAAACATTCTTGACCTTAAAAAACTCATTGATATTATGAAGCATTTTAAGCCCGATATGGTTTTTCATCTTGCGGCACAGCCTCTTGTAAGACGTTCTTATTCGGAGCCGATTTTAACCTATCAGACTAACGTAATAGGCACCCTCAATGTTCTTGAAGCGGCGAGAAAATGTGAAAGCGTAAAGGCTTTTGTAAATGTAACAACCGATAAATGCTACGAAAACAAAGAGGTAGAAACGGGCTACAAAGAGGACGATGCAATGGGCGGCTACGATATGTATTCCTCGTCAAAAGCCTGTGTTGAAATTATGTCCTCGTCCTACAGACGTTCTTTTTTGCAGGAGGACGGAACCTTTGCAATGGCAACCGCAAGAGCGGGAAACGTAATTGGCGGCGGGGATTGGGCTGCAGACAGGCTTGTTCCCGATTGTGTCCGCTCGGCAAATCAGGGACTTCCCGTAGAAATCAGAAATCCTGTTTCCGTAAGACCGTGGCAGCACGTTCTTGAACCTTTGTCGGGCTATCTGCTTTTGGGTAAAAAGTTGTTTGAAGAAGGCAAAACTTATGCAGAGGGCTTTAATTTCGGGCCTAATGAGGACAGTGTTCTGCGAGTTGCGGAGGTTGCCCAAAAGGTTGTTGAATACTACGGTCAGGGCGAAGTTATTGTTCATAGAAAGGACAATTTACATGAGGCAGGTCTTTTAATGCTGAATATTGAAAAGGCGCAGAACGTTTTGGGCTGGAAACCCGTATATACGGCTGACGAGGCTATTATAAAAACTGTCGAATGGTATAAAGAGTTTTATAACGACAAAGATTCGGATATGTACGATTTCACAATGGCACAAATATCCGAATATGAGGAAAAGAAAAATTTACAATAACATTGATTTTATGAGTTTGTAAACGATTTTTAAATCTCTTGAATTGATACAATCCAAGAGATTTATTATTTCTTGTTTAATTTCGTCATCTGAAAGTTCAGTATTATCAAAATCAAAAAGCTCTTTCAAATCAACCTTTAAAGCCTGAGCAATTTTTACGAAATTTTTTGTCGGAAAATTAATACCACATTCAATAGCGCTTAATGTTCTTTGGTCTATATCCACCATTTCGGCAAGCTGCTCTTGTGTGAGTTTTTGCGCTTTTCTTAAACTTTTTATTTTTTCTCCCAATAATTTTTTTATATTGCTCATAACCACCTCATAATAAGAATAAGGTATAAACAATATAAAGATTATGATTAAAATATGGTATATTCTATTGATTTAACCATAATTATATAGTATATTATTTGCAGTAAAAATTATGCGAAGATTATTTATGAAAGAATTAAGTTTAATATTTGAAGATATTGAAACTTTTGAAGAACGAGCAAAAAATATTCAATTTGATAATAGAAATGTGATAATAATTGAAAATGAATTATCAAGAATAGACAGTCGATATTTTCAAAACGCTCTTTCGGTAAAAAGGGTTTTATGCCCGATTATCTATACGGAAGAAATTAATACAAAATTAGCAGAATTTGTCAAAAATCTTGCGACAGATTATTTGATTGTGATTTCGTTGTCAGAAAAATCTTTGTTTGTTGCAAAGAATTTAAACAGTTTTGGATTTCAGACAATAGTCATAAAATCTACCAATATAGAAATTAAAAATATTGAAGAAATAGAACAGATTACGCAAAAAATAATACAAGCTAAAGAAACAGAAGAATTAGAAGAAAACAAATATTTTTCGGAATTAATCAAAATAATTATACCATAGCGGAAGTATGAACACGAATATAATTTTCAGCATAATAATAGTTACATATAATCGTAATGAGTTATTAAAGGACTGTTTAAACAGTTTTAAAAACCAGTCCTTTAAAAGTTTTGAAGTGCTGATTGTTGACAGAGGTTCGGTACCAAGTGCAAAAACAGTAGTTGAAGAAATAAACGATAATCGTTTTTTTTATGAGCGCTCGTCGCAAGAAATTCATTTTTGCGATGTTGTCAATGAAACCGTAAAAAAAACAAAAGGGCAGTATTTATGCGTATTTGGTGATGATGATGTGATTAATTCACAGGCTTTAGAAATTGTAAATTCAGCCTTTATGAAAAACAAAAACTGTGATATTGCCGTATTAGGCAGTGCTTCTGTTGTAAACACCAACTTTGATTGTTTGAAAATACCAAGTCATTTGTGCAGTTGTTCATTTTTTCCTTATTTCAAAAATAAAGTTCTAACCGAGATTTTTTCAGGTAAAGAGTGGGTTCGCTGGATTTTGTCAGCACAATTTATAGGAAAAGTTTCAGAATGTAGTTTTCCGTGTTATCTTCATCCGTCAGTATTCTTTATGAGAAAAGGAAAAAATTTTTATAATGTTATTGCAAGACAAGGCGGAATTGCCGTAAAACCTTCCTTTGACAGTGGTTATCTTGGTCTTGCCCATTATACCGATATATTGTTTATAAATGCACCGTTGGTTGTTATTAATTTTAGTTTTGATAATGTGTCTAAAATCAACAGAAGATTTTGGCAAGAAGAAATAAAAGATTTAAAATACCTACCAAAAATTGCACAACTTGAAAACCGAGGAGCAGGTTCAATTTTGAATGTATTACACAAAAATAATATAGAAAAAGAATATGATATAACCATTCAAAAAAAATTATACAGAAAAATAATAAGAGATATTGAAAAGGATTATATTTGGGATAAGCAGACCATAAAGGATTATTTTTTATTGCTGCCTTATTATTTGAAATCATCAAAAATAAAGATTGATGTCTTATGTCATTACATATATTCAATAATCAACGGTATCTATATTCATTTATTAAAAAAAGAAAAACTTGAAAAAACAAAAAAGATTTACAACTGTATCAATGCGAAAGAAGCTAATTCGGGTTTAGAAATCATCTTTAAAGAACAAATACAAAAAATTAAAGAAAGTTTTTTATAACAAAATGAAAAGAACTTTTTAAATCTTGAATTTTATGATATCTTAACTAAAGAATCAATTTAATCATCGGGAGTTTTAATGGAAAAGAATCTTGAACTAGAATTAAGAAGAAAAGTGCTTGATGCCGCAAAAGAGTATTACAAAGAAGTTTACGGCGGAGAAAGAAAGTTTGATTATATCCCCGCATCAGGCAAATTGCTCGATGAAGAAGATTTATCGGGTATGATTGAAGCCTCGCTCGATATGTGGCTTACTGCGGGAAGATTTAACGTTGAATTTGAAAAGAAATTTGCGGAATTTTTGGGTGTAAAATATGCCCTTTCGACAAACTCGGGTTCAAGCGCCAACCTGCTTGCTTTATCGGCTTTGACCTCGCATAAACACGGTGACAGACAACTTAAAAAAGGTGATGAAGTTATCACCGTTGCGGCAGGTTTTCCGACAACCGTCACACCGATACTTCAGCAGGGCTTAATTCCTGTTTTTGTAGATTGCGAAATCGGAACGTACAACATTGATTCATCTAAAATTGAAGAAGCAATTACCCCGAAAACAAAAGCGATATTTTTGGCTCATACTCTCGGAAATACTTTTGATTTGGATAAGATTACCGAACTTTGCGAAAAATATAATTTATGGCTGATTGAGGACAGTTGTGATGCGTTAGGTGCGGAATACAAGGGTAAAAAAGTCGGGACAATAGGTCATATTGGAACCTACAGTTTCTATCCCGCTCACCATATTACAATGGGCGAGGGCGGTGCCGTTGTTACAAACGATGCAAAATTATACCGAATAATAATGTCTTTCAGAGATTGGGGCAGAGATTGCTGCTGCCCGCCCGGAAAAGACAATGTCTGCGGAAAAAGATTTAAGCAGCAACTTGGAAATTTGCCCTTTGGCTACGACCACAAATACACCTATTCTCATATCGGTTTTAACCTGAAAATCACAGATTGGCAGGCGGCTTTGGGCTGCTCGCAACTTAAAAAATTACCGTCTTTTCTGGCTAAAAGAACGGCAAATGCGGAATATCTTACCAAAAAATTATCCGATTTAACGGATTATATTGTTCTTCCGAAAATTCATGACGGCGTAAAACCGTCCTGGTTCGGTTATCTTATTTCCGTCAAACCGAACGAGAAATTCAGCAAACAAAAACTTGTTGAATATCTTGAAGCAAACGGTGTCGGAACAAGGCAACTTTTTGCGGGAAACCTTTTAAGACAGCCCGTTATTGTCGAAAATGATATTGATTTGAAAATCGGAACTTCGGATATTATCAATTCAAAAGATTTGACGGAAGAACATTATAAACTTTTGCCGAATACGGAATACATTATGAATAATACGTTCTGGGTCGGTACTTTCCCCGCTCTTTCCGAAAAACAACTGGATAAAACTTCCGAATTGATACACAGATATTTTAAAGGTTAGTTTATGCAGATACTTTTAACGGGTTCGGGCGGTTTTATCGGTAAAAATTTAAAATCATATTTAAAGGACAAATATGAACTTTTGACGCCGAGAAGTTTTGAACTTGATTTGACAGACGAAGATGCCGTCAAAAAATATTTTGCTCAAAATAATATTGATTTTGTAATTCATTGCGGTTCGACAGGCGGGGCAAGAGGCATCGCAGACAGAGATACAACCGTTGAAGATAATCTTGCAATGGTTGACAATATTTTAAAATTCAAAAGACCCGAAGCAAGAGTTATTTTGTTCGGCTCAGGCGCAATGTACGACAAATCAAGACCTTTGCACAAGGTAAAAGAAAACCAAATCGGAGATGTAATCCCGAAAGATTTATACGGCAAATCAAAAATGCTTATAGCGCAAAAAATCAAATACAGAAAAGACGTTTTGTGCCTGAATATTTTTGCCTGCTACGGCTACGGTGAAAAAGACAACCGCTTTCCGAGTTACGCCATTGACTGCGTGTTAAAAGGTGTCGATATTGAAATCAATCAGAACGTTGTTTTTGATTACCTGTTTGTTGAGGATATGGAAAAAATTATCGGATATTTTATAGAAAATGTGCCGAAAGAAAATATTATCAACATAACCCCGACAGAAAGCATTACACTCGTTGAAATTTCGGAAATCGTAAACGGCTTTTCGGAAAAACCGTCAAAAATTACTATTGAAAACCCCGTTATGAACAATGAATATACAGGTGATAACTCTCTTTTGCTGAAGAATTTTCCGTCATTAAAATTTACCTCGGCAAAAGAAGGTCTTAAAAAACTCTATGAATATAATAAAACTAAAATGAACCAGTGTTAACGTTTTGATAAATTGTTCACAATGTATTAAAATAGACATAATAATCTTGCGGAAAGTTAGGAGATAAAATGAACATATTAGAAAAGAAAATGGTTGATACCCTTAAAGATTTAAAGGAAAACCACCACGTTATAGGAATTAAAGCGGAATTTGAAGCCGAGGGAACACGTCTTGAAGAAGCGTTAAGACTCAAAGAAGTCGTTACAACGGCAGGACTAGATTTAACAATAAAAGTCGGCGGCTGTGAAGCCATTAAAGATATGTATGATGCAAGAACTATCGGTGTTAAAAATATCGTTGCGCCGATGATAGAAACGCCTTACGCAATGAAAAAATTTGTCAAGGCGACAAAATTTGTTTTCCCCGCAGAAGAACGGGAAGATATGAACTTCTTAATCAACATTGAAACCATAACGGGTTTTGAAAATATGGATAAAATGCTTGAATCTCCCGATTTTCAAGATGTAGCGGGCTGCGTTCTCGGACGTGTCGATATGACGGGCTCAATGGGGCTGACAAGAGAAGATATCAACACGGAGCCGATTTTTGATATTGCAAACGTTATGGCGGAAAAAATGTTAAAAACCAATAAGGCAATGATTATCGGCGGCGGCGTTTCCGCTCATTCACTTCCTTTCTTTAAAAGGTTACCCGCAAAATCTCTGACAAAATTTGAAACAAGAAAAATTATATTTGATGCTCAAAAGGCGCTTCAAGACCCCAATGCCGATAAGGGTATTTTAAAAGCCGTCGGTTTTGAATTGATGTGGCTCAGAAATAAACGTGAATTTTACAAAATGATTTTTGAAGAAGATGCCCAAAGACTTACAATGCTCGAATCACGTTATAAAAAGTTAATCGAAGAAGCGGGCGGAAAATATGAGTAAGGCTTTAATTACAGGCGCTTCAAGAGGCATCGGTAAGGCTATAAAAGAACTTTTTGAACAAAAAGGAATTGAAGTCTTTGCCCCGACAAGACAGGAAATGGATTTGAAATCCAACGAAAGCATAGAAAAATATATCAACACTATTAGTGGTGTTGATATATTGGTAAATTGTGCGGGAATTAATGACCTCGCATCGATTGAGGAAATGACACTTGAAAAATTTCAGGAAATGCTTCAGGTCAATTTGGTTTCCCAAACAATGCTTATAAAACACGTTACACCGTATATGAAAGCCCAAAAGTACGGCAGAATTGTCAATTTTGCATCAATCTGGTGTGATTTTTCCAAAGAACGCAGAATAATGTATTCGATAGCAAAGGCGGGCGTTAAAGGGCTTACAACGGCAGCGGCGGTTGAACTTTCAAAATATAATATTCTTTGTAACGCCATAGCCCCTGGGTTTATTAATACGGAAATGACTTCGCAGAACAACACTCCCCAGCAGATTAAGACGCTTGCGGATGCCCTGCCGATAAAAAGAATGGGCGAACCTGCCGAAATTGCCGAGTTTGTTTACTTTTTGACAAGCGAAAAAAATTCCTTTATGACAGGGCAAACGGTTTTTGTTGACGGAGGTTTTTCATGCGTGTAGAACCGATTACGATTAAATCAAACATTAAAAATTATACGGCATATTTTGAGGAAAATGACGATTTTTTAAAAAAACTTGCCGAACTTGAAAATGCGGTTTTTGTGATTGACGAAAATGTCTATAATCTGCATAAAGACGGCTGTTTGAATTGTATTAATAAAGACAGGCTTATAATTCTTCAGATATCGGAAGAAAGAAAAAATATTGATACGGTTTGCGAATTGTATGAAAAGATTATGCAGTTTGCGCCCCGCAAAAATCTTAATCTTGTTTCAATAGGCGGCGGAATCACTCAGGACTTGACGGGTTTTGTCGCATCTTCGCTATACAGAGGGGTTAACTGGATTTTTGTTCCGACAACCCTGCTTGCTCAGGTGGACAGTTGTATCGGTGCTAAAACCTCTTTGAATTTTAAACACTTTAAAAACCTTGTGGGAACCTTTTATCCGCCGACGGAAATTCATATTTATCCCGAAATTTTAAAAACTCTGACAAGAGAGGATTTTTACTCGGGTGTGGGCGAAATGGCAAAACTTCACCTTATGAACGGCGAAGAAGATACAAAAACCTTTATAAAAGCGCTGCCTTTGATAGATAAACTTGACGGAAAAACTTTGCTTGAAAGGACGCAAAATTGCCTTAAAATCAAAAAATCCTACATTGAGGACGATGAATTTGATACGGGCAAAAGAAATATGCTCAATTACGGGCACTGTTTCGGACATGCAATCGAAAGTTCGACCGATTTTGCAATCTCTCACGGTCAGGCAGTTGTCGTCGGAATGATTTTGGCAAACAAAGAGGCTGTAAAACGTGGAATTTTAAAACCCGAAAACGAAGAATTTGTCCGCACAAACGTGCTTTTACCGAGTCTTGTCGTCAAGGTTCCCGAAATTGATTCCGAAAAAACCGTAACGGCAATGGGACAGGATAAAAAGAATTTAGGAAAAGGACTTGCTCTTGTTATGCTCGCTGACGGCTATGAAATGGTTAAAATAACCGATTTACCGAAAGAAGAAGCAATAAAAATTCTGGAAGAAAAGTGGTAAAAATGATAAAACTCTCTGATTTTATCGCAAAATATTTGAGCGAAAAATATAACGTAACAAACTTTTTTATGGTGTCGGGCGGCGGTGCAATGCACCTCAACGACAGTCTCGGACACGGCATTAAATCCTATATCGCAAACCACCATGAACAAGCCTGTGCGATTGCGGCAGAGGGTTATGCAAGAGTATATCAGGAACTTGCCGTTGTCAACGTAACAACAGGCCCCGGCGGGCTTAACTGTCTGAACGGTGTTTTCGGGCAGTGGACGGACAGCGTTCCCGTTTTGTATATTTCGGGACAGGTCAAATATACAACCACAATGGACAGTTGCAAAGACCTTCCGTTGCGCCAGTTGGGTGATCAGGAGGTTGATATAATTTCCGTTGTAAAACCGCTTACAAAATATGCCGAAACGGTTTTTGAACCTAATGAAATAAAATATCATATAGACAGAGCCGTTTATGAGGCTACAACAGGCAGAAAAGGCCCTGTCTGGCTGAATATTCCGATGAATGTTCAGGGCGCTTTGATTGATGAAAAGGCTTTGAAAGAATTTTCGCCGTCTGAACAAAAACCGAAATCTTTGATTTCGATGGGGGGTAAAATTGATGAAATTTTTGCCAAACTCAAAACTGCAAAAAGACCTCTGATTATTGCAGGTCACGGCATCAGACTTGCAAAATGTGAAAATCTGCTTGAAAAATTGCTTGAAAAAATCAACGTTCCCGTGGTTACCACCTTTAACGGTTTTGATTTGATTGATGATGAAAACGAACACTATGTCGGCAGAATAGGTACAATCGGTCAAAGAGCGGGAAATTTTGCGCTCCAAAATGCCGATTTTATCTTGTGTTTGGGAACGAGAAACAACATAAGACAAGTAAGTTATAACTGGGAAAATTTTGCAAAAAAAGCCTTTAAAATCGTTGTGGATATTGATAAAGCGGAACTTGAAAAACCGCTTGTAAAACCCGATATGGCAATAAATGCGGATTTGGCTGATTTAATTCCTCAAATTATTGACGGCACAGATAGTGTTTCGGCTTCTGATGAGTGGTTTGAATACTGTAACGGATTAAAGAAAAAATACTCTTTTGAGAATGAAGATTTTTACAGACAAAAAGAAAACGAGCCGATTAATCCGTACTATTTTGTAAGAAAACTGACCGAAAACACAAAGGAAAACGACATTTTTGTCATGGCAAACGGTTCAGCCTGTGTCTGCACGTTTCAGGTAGGTAAGATAAAGAAAAATCAGAGATATATTTTAAATTCGGGCAATGCTTCAATGGGTTTTGATTTGCCTGCCGCAATCGGTGCAAACCTAGCGGGAAAAGGACGTCGAACGATTTGTCTTGCGGGCGACGGCTCTGTTATGATGAACTTGCAGGAACTTGAAACCATTGCTTTTAATAAACTTCCCATAAAGATTTTTATTATTAACAATGCGGGCTATTCTTCAATCAGACAGACACAGAGAAATTTTTTTAACGGCAGAATGACGGGTTCGGGTGATGACAGCGGTGTCGGTATGCCCGATTTTTCAAAAGTTGCGGCGGCTTTCGGCTTGAAAACTGTCAAAATCGAAAACGCAGACAACCTCGATGAAAAAATTCAAAATGTTCTGAATACTGACGGCGCAATAGTCTGCGAAGTTATGGTTCAGAAAGAATACTCGTTTATCCCAAAACTTTCTTCAAGAAAACTCGAGGACGGAACGATGATTTCACCGAGTTTAGAGGATATGTTCCCGTTTGTTGACAGGGAAGAATACAAGCAAAATATGCTGGATTGATTTCAAGGTCTTATTTTATAGAAAAAAGCCCCGTTTCTGATGAAACAGGGCTTTGTGTGTACGGTTGAGCGTTGATGTAAAATTACATCATGCCGCCCATGCCACCCATTCCGCCCATATCGGGCATTGCAGGTGCGCAGCCTTTCTTTTCGGGTATGTCAACGACTGCCGCTTCTGTTGTTAACAGCATTGCTGCAACGGATACCGCATTTTCCAATGCAGAACGTGTAACTTTTGCAGGGTCAACAATACCTGCTTTTAACATATCTGTATAAACGTTGTTCAGAGCATCATAACCTTCTGTTTCGGGAAGTTTTTTAACCTGTTCAACAACGACTTCACCCTTTTCGCCTGCGTTATCGGCAATCTGTTTAAGAGGAATGTGAAGTGAATCAAGCATGATTCTGAAACCGATTTTTTCATCATCAGTTGCGAATTTTTCGGTATCAAGTTTGTCTGCGAGTTTTTGCATTACTCTGACGAGAGCAACGCCGCCGCCCGGAACGATGCCTTCTTCTTTTGCTGCTCTTGTAGCATTCAAAGCATCTTCAATTCTTAATTTCTTTTCTTTAAGTTCAACTTCGGAAGCTGCACCGACTTCGATAACGGCAACGCCGCCTGCGAGTTTTGCAAGTCTTTCCTGAAGTTTTTCTTTATCGTATTCGCTGTCAGATGTTTCAATTTGACGTTTAATCAATTTTACTCTGTCTGCAACGGCTTCTTTGTGTTCGTCACCGACAACGATTGTCGTGTTGTCTTTTGTAACGGTTACTCTCTTAGCCTGACCGAGCATTTGAACGGTTACGTTTTCGAGTTTAATACCGAGTTCTTCGGTGAACATTTCGCCGCCTGTCAAAATAGCGATATCTTCAAGCATTGCTTTTCTTCTGTCGCCAAATCCGGGTGCTTTTACTGCTACTGCTCTTAAAACTTTTCTCATTGTGTTTACAACCAATGTTGCAAGCGCTTCGCCTTCAACATCTTCTGCAATTAACAATAATGAACGGCCGTCACGTGCAACCTGTTCCAAAATGGGAACTAAATCTGAAATCAGATTGATTTTTTTGTTAACGCAAAGAACGTAAGCATCTTCCAAAACTGCTTCCATTCTTTCTGCATCTGTGATGAAGTAAGGTGAAATATAACCTTTGTCAAATTGCATACCTTCAACGAGTTTGAGGTTTGTGCCTGTTGATTTTGATTCTTCAACGGTAATAACGCCGTCGTGTCCGACTTTTTCCATAGCATCAGCGATTAATTCACCGATTGAGTTGTCATTGCCTGCCGAAATTGTTGCAACCTGTGCTGATTTTTCTTTTGAATCAACGGGAGTGGACATATTTTTGATTGCTTCAATTGCAAGTGCAACACCTTTATCCATGCCTCTTTTAATTCCGATGGGGTTAGCACCGGCCGTGAGGTTTCTCAAACCTTCTTTTACGATAGCCTGAGCCAAAACCGAAGCGGTTGTTGTACCGTCACCTGCAACATCGTTTGTTTTTGAAGAAACTTCTTTTAAAAGTTGTGCGCCTGAATTTTCAAGTCCGTCTTCAAGTTCGATTTCTTTTGCGATTGTAACACCGTCGTTAACGATTTGCGGTGCGCCGAATTTCTTTTCTAATATTACATTTCTGCCTTTGGGGCCGAGAGTTACTTTTACGGTA
The DNA here is from genome assembly GCA_024695865.1 of Candidatus Gastranaerophilales bacterium. Classification (GTDB taxonomy): domain Bacteria; phylum Cyanobacteriota; class Vampirovibrionia; order Gastranaerophilales; family Gastranaerophilaceae; genus RUG841. Next base: position 3,175 of record JAILHI010000068.1, on the reverse strand, counting down.
TCTGCAACTGCATCAATACCTCTCATTAATGCCTTGCGGGCTTCTTCGTTAAATACAATTTTCTTAGCCATTTTATTTCTCCTGTTATATTGAAATATTTTTACTTAATTATTCAAGAATACCTAAAACATCTTTAACTGAAAGTATTTTATACATTACGTTGTCAACCTTGATGTCGGTTCCTGCATATTTTGCGTAGAGAACGATTTCGCCGACTTTAACTTCAACGGGTTCTTTTTCGCCGCTGTCGAGGGTTCTTCCGTTTCCGACTGCAACAACTTTACCTTTTTGCGGTTTTTCTTTTGCACTGTCGGGAATAAATATTCCGCCTGATGTTTGTTCCGCATCATCAATAATTTCGATAACAATTTTATCGCCTAACGGTCTGATACTCATAATATTTTCCTCCTTTAAATTAATCTCTATAACTTTTATATAACATGTTTTCTTAAATTCTTAATAAATTAACAAAAAATTAATTTTTGGAAGAAAAAGTTTTTTGTCGGTATAAAAACGGTTTATTTATAAAATATTATCTATATTACAATATTTATAATACAAATCGTGCCTCATTATTCCTTTAAAACCTCTGCTTTTTAACAGAAACAGGTCAGATATATTGTCCGATTGTAAGATACAGTTTAAAATTTGGGTAATCTGAATATCAAAAAATTGAACAAGTATGTTATATTCGGTAAATCCCGGATTATGGATATAAAAATCCAGAATAATATTTTGGAGCCCTGAACTTTTGAAGGTTATATCAACCCCATGAATAAAGTATTCAATATTTTCAGACTCGTATGTTATTATTCTGTTATGTCTTATAATAGGACTATTGGAGACTTTTTCGGTCTTTGAAGATTTTTTGTATTTTTTTCTGTTTGTTCTCTCTTTCTTAAAATGATACGGGTTTGATGAAATATTTTTTAAAATATCTTCCGAATAATTTTTATTTCCCGTTTGTTTATCCACGGAAATTAAATAATCATAAAAATTGTTTATACGTTCTGTTGAAACATCTAAAAAAGTATTTATATCCTGATTTGCTTTTTCTAAATTGCAGGAATAACAGCAAATAACGAGATTGTCCGTCTCATTTTTTCCGCCTGCGCATTGGGGCAAAACATGGTCGACGGTTTTGTTATTATCCCGAAGTTCTTTTCCGCAATACGCACAGGTATGGCTTAATTCTTTCAGTTCTTTTTTTGATAACATAATTCTTTCTTATTTTTCAGCCTGCGGCAATTCCGCCGTTCTTCATTTATTGCTGCTTATAAAATCATTATAATTTTTATGTATATCAAAAAAGGACGTAGTTTTGCCGTCTTTGTAAAAATACATGTATTTTGAGTATTAAGAATAGTCCCTGCGAGTCTGATTTGAACTGGATATTTAAAATTAAAGGTATTATTAAAAACATCCAATTATTATAATTAATAAAAACTTATAGACATTGTGTTATAATTCCCCCAAATTTGTTAAATTATAACTTTTTGATAGGAGAAAATAAATTTTACGATTATGCCCTATTTTGACACATGGGTATAATATGATAGAATTGTCTTTAGTTAGGAGGATAGTGGCAATGGTAAAATCTTGCAACGAACAACTTAATTTATTGGATATTATGAATCCATCAGATTTTAATAAAATAACATCTGATAAGGAATATAATACTGAACCCATTCCCCTTACTGACGAAATTATAGAAACCCTCAACTGTTATAATTTAGAAACATATATAAAAAATGTTAAAGAACAAGGTTTACAAACAACATGGGATAATATTTGTCAATATGCAATAGATAATTACAATAATTTACCTAATTTTTTAGATATAAACAATTTCGGTGAATTATACGAAATTGGACTTGCCATTCAAGACAAGCAACAAAAGAAAGATAACGGACAGTATTATACACCTGACGATGTTGCAACTGTTATGAGTAATTGGTTAAAAGAATGTGAGGGAGAAAATATCTGTGATGTAGCTTGCGGAACCGGAAAATTGATACTTACGTATCTTGATTTAATTGGTTACGAAAAAGCAAGAGCACTAATATCCGCAGGAAAATTATATTTGTACGATTTTGATAATATTGCATTAAAAATATGCAGAACAACAATTGGTATAAAATATGGGTTAGATATTATAAATAAAATAAATGATATATATTGCGATTTTTTAGATCGCTCAATTATACTGCCTCAAAACAGCAAAGTAATATCAAATCCTCCTTATGCCCAAATTACAGATATACAAAACTACTGGGAACATACTAATGTTGCTCTTGATACGAAAGAATACTACGCAATATTTATGGAAAAAATTTTAAAACAAAGTAGGGCATCTGTAATAATAAGTCCGTATAGTTTTATTTCTGGAAACAAATTTTATTCATTAAGAAAAGAAATGAATAACCATACAGGTTTTATTGTTTCATTCGATAATGTACCCGGAAACATCTTCTGTGGAAGAAAGCACGGGATATTTAATACAAATACATCTAACTCAGTAAGAGCCGCAATAACTGTTACAAATAGAAATAAACAAGAAAAGGGATACAGGCTCACACCTTTAATAAGATTTAAACAAACAGAACGAAAAGACTTATTAATCAATGAAATATTAGAAGAATTTTTAAACCCTAACTTACAATTAATTAATGAGCAAAATCCAATGTTTTATAAATGCGATAAAAGATTATCGCACGTATTTGATACCTGGAAAGAAAAAAGTAATGGTTGGATATTATTAGATTATATTAAAGAAAAAGGTGAATATTCTATATCTATGCCTAATACCTGTAGATATTATACAACCGCAGCAGCAAATATAATGAACCGAAGCGGACAAATAACCCTAAATTTCAATGACAAAAATGTTTTTAATTATATTTATTGTCTAATTAATTCATCTTTTGTGTATTGGTACTGGCGAATTTATGACGGGGGAATAACATACCCCAAGAGTTTACTACTAAATATACCTGTATTTTATGAACTTTTAACCGACTCAGATTTTAAATTTTTTGAGGATATGACAACAGAAATGATAAAAAAATCAAAAAATTATATAATCACAAAAAACAATGTCGGAACTCAAGAAAATATAAAATATCCGAGAGAGTATAGAGATAAGATTAATAAAAAATTTTTCAAAATTCTTAAT
>JAILHI010000073.1 GCA_024695865.1 Candidatus Gastranaerophilales bacterium | reverse complement strand
TTTGACTATCTTTGGCAATTGTATTATAAACACTTCTTTTTTTCAATGTTTTTTATTCTTTTGTTAAGCAAAAATTTTGAATTTTATCTTATCAGAATTTGATGAAATAAATATAAAAATATAATAAAATAATATTATATATAGTAGAATAATCATGTCAGAAATAAAAGAAACAGCAAAAATTTATTATAAGACATACAAAACATGTTAAAACCTTAAAAAAATCTTTTGCATTTTGAAAAAAATTTTTCAAAAAATTTTTCCTATCCACCCCAAAGGCCGTTATATTTGCACATGGACGTTTGTAACATTTCTTAATAATACTCTAAAGTTTGTATTTAATTCTGCCGATATAAAAGGTATATTAAAACAGGTAAGTGAAAGGCGAAAGTCATGGGTTTGTTCTCAAACATAGCAAAGAATGGTTCAGTAGATCAATTAAAAGCATTAGAAAAATTAGGTAAGGCTAATTTAAACCCCAAAACGACAAAATTGGGCACTTCATATGATGCAAGTATTTTCCAGGGCAACTTGGCAAATTTCAAAGAATCTGCTTTAAGTTCCGTAATGAACGACAAAGAATTAAAACAGTTGTTCACAGTGCTTGATGCAGACGGTGACGGCAATCTTTCCGAACAGGAAGTCAACATGCTTGCAAACGCAGGTAAAGACGGCGAAAAAGGCAAAATTGACAATTCTGACCTTAAAGCATTAATCAATTCTGCTGAAAAATCAGAAAAAAAATCAAAAGTTAAAACAAATAAGAAAACAGGTGTTAAAACAGAAACCGTAAAAATTGACGACAACACAAGCCGTGTTATCAAAACGGATAAAAACGGCAAACTTATTTCTTCATCGGTAGTTAAAAAAGGAAAAGACGGAAAAGTTAAGTCAAAAGCAATTTCTTACCCTGATGGTTCTAAAAAAGAATACAAATACAACAAAGATGGTAAAGTTACAGAATCCAAAAAGACCGATGCAAACGGACAGGTTAAAAATACAAAATTTGAATACAAAGACGGTAAAAAAGTCGGCGCTCATGCTGAAGTTATCCGTACAGATGAAAACGGCAAAGAATACGTTTACAAAAAACAGGATTACAAATACAAAAACGGTAAAAAAGTCAGCATGACCGAAACCGATGCAGAAGGAAAACAATTATCAAAAACTGCATATACTTACAATTCCAAAACAGGTAAAATTGAACAGGCAATAAAAACAAATGCTGACGGCACTGTTGCAACAACTCACTACGACAAAAACGGCAAAAAGACAGACAGAGTTGTAGTCGGTGCAAACGGCAAAGTTGAATCAAAAGTTTCCTATGATAAAAACGGTAAGAAAACAAACAAAACAAGATACGAATATGATGAAAACGGTAAGAAAACCGCAACCTACGATTACACCTACAAAAACGGTCAGGTAGCAACAAGAACGAAATATTCTGCAGACGGTAAAACCATTGTATCAGAAGGCACTTATGCAAAAGGCAAAGTTGAAGAAGACGGTTCCTACACTTTGGTAAGAACAGACAGAGACCCTAAAACCAAAGAAGTTATCGGCGGCAGCAATTTATATTACAACAAATACGGTGAATTAATTTCATCATCACCTTTAGATATTTCAAAATCAGATTCAAGCACAAATCCCGGAACAAGCACTAACCCCGGAACAAGTACAAATCCCGGAACAAGTACAAATCCCGGAACAAGCACTAACCCCGGAACAAGCACAAATCCGAGCACTTCACCTGCAACAACTCCCGCAGCAACAAATGCTCCTCACCTTAACCCCAATGCACTTCCTTCAGAAGAAAAACTTACTACTGATGAAGTATATGCTCCTGACGGAACTGTTCACAAAAGAACTTACGACGAAACAAAAACAGATGATTTAGTTAACCCGCGTGAAGGATACCATAACGGTTTGGGACAATTGTTAACAACCACCGTTACTGACAAATTCGGCAACGAATTATATACAATTGATAACGAATACGACAAAGACGGCAACTTGTCATCACAAAACAAAAATACTTTTGATACTGATGCAAACGGCGATCAAATTATCAAGAGAGATGTCGGAATGGACGGTACAGTTGATTACATCCTGAAAAATGATACCGACAGCAAAGGAAATCTCAAAGGACAATTTGTTGACTTAGACGGTGACGGAACTTATGACAAATATCAGGAATATGATTCCAAAAAGAAACAATTCGGTACATTAAGAGATATCAAATAATAAATATCAAAACCAAATCAAAAACACTTATATGAAAAAACATATAAGTGTTTTATTACGCTAACTTTTTGAACAAATATCAAAAAAAAACTTAATAAATTGATAAAAAAAATTAATTGTTGTAATATATGAAATATCAAATGTTTCATTTAAAATTACAAAGGAGAAATCATGGCAGAGTATTTAGTATTAGCAGAAACAGTTCTTTTCAAGAACGATAAATTAACATGTATAAATGTTTACAACAATTTCAGAACAGTAGCAATGCCTGCTGAATTTAATTTCGATATGGCTATTTTATGCGGCCCGAAATGGTCAGTTGGTGAACACAAACTTTCTGTTAAAGCAGTTGCAAGCAATGGAAAAGAAATTGAACTCGGTAACGCAACAGTTAATATTCCTAACGAAGACTTTGTTTACAACGCATTTTTGAACAACATCAAAATCGTTATGGATTACAGCGTTGAAGATTTAACTTTCATCGTTTACGATAACGACAATGAAGTTTATTCAAGAAAATACCCCGTTCTTCCTATGCTTGTACCTCAAAAACAAGAAGCAAAAGAAGAAGTTAAAGAAGAAGCAGATAAAAAAAAAGAAGAAGAATAACGAAAACTAAATAGGTTTTTGCTATTCAAAACAAAACAGAGCTGAAATTATTACAGCTCTGTTTTTGATAATAAAAGTCAGGGATAAAGGAAAAGGAGAAGATTATGAAAAAAATTATAGCAATTTTTGCAGTGATTATGTTATTTCAACTTTCTGTAAATGCGGCTGAAACCACCTCGACATCATCAGGTTTTTTGGGTAAAATCGGCAGAATTTTGAAGATTGTAACGGAAGATGAAACAACTACGACCGAAGCAGAAAAATCGGGTTTAAAAAAGGTTTCCGATTTTATAAATAATGTTGACGAAACCACAACGAATGCGGCAACGACTGCAAATTCTAAATTGAACGACTTGCAGGAACTTCAAAAGGCAATCAAAAACAATGATGTTAAAACGGTTGCTAAATTACTCACTAAGGACAACGTCAATTTAAAAAACTCAAAGGGTGAATCTCTGTTATCACTTGCAGTTGCAAACGATAATGCTGATATAGTAACGGCGTTGTTAAAAGCGGGTGCAAATATTAATGAAAAGAATTCAACGGGCGACACGGAATTGTCGTTGGCTGCGGCTCTCGGAAACGTTAACGCAATGAAGGCTCTGATTAACAACGGCGCAGATATAACGGCAGCAAACAATAAAGGCTGGACACCGCTTCATGCTGCAGTTGCGGCAAATAAAAAAGCGGCTGTTGAACTTTTGATTGCAGCGGGTGCAGATGTAAACGCCGCATCACCTCAGGGCATTACACCTCTGACACTTGCTTCGGTAATGAAAAGAACCGAAATCAAAGATATTTTGGTTAAAGCAGGCGCTGTTTATGTTAAATAAACTTTGTAGTTTATGATTATTTGAAAAGGACTTTGTAAAAAGTCCTTTTTTTAATAAAAAAAAGGTTTACTCATTAAAAGCAAACCTTAAAACACGATTTTAAGAGAGAGAATTGAAATATTATGAGTTTTTGTTCTCATAATATGGTTACATTTATATAAAGTATTTTGGCGCAAAAAAATTGCCCAACAAATTGTTGATTTTATAAAAATTCATACTAATACAGTATGTTGACTATTAAAAAAAAATGAAAACATTTAAAAAGCCCTCTATTTGAGGGCTTGTTCGCAAATTGAAAAATCTGAATAAAACTATTCAGCAAGCAATTTATTAACTGCCTTTGTCAATCTGGATTTTTTTCTGGCTGCTGTGTTTTTGTGGAAAATTCCTTTTGAAACACCCTGGTCACAGAGTTTGTAAACCAAACTGAGTGAAGCCTTTAAAGCATCAGAATCTTTGGCTGAAGCAGCTGAGAGAACTGTTTTAACGGCAGTTTTAACCTTTGATTTGTAAGCAACGTTTTTATCGTGGTTTCTTTCTGCCACTAAAATTCTCTTTTTTGCTGATTTAATATTTGCCATTTTGTTTGTCCTTTCTGTCGCATTAACTTTGGTCTTACTTACAGAGCCTCTGCAAGCACCGAGAACGTTAACCCGAGAACACGCCCTTTTTACAAGACCTGAGCCGAATTTGTTCTCACGACCTTACCTGCACAGAGGATTGGTGAGTAACTTTATTTTATAACGTAAATTTTTATTGTAAATATTTTTTTAACTTAATTTATAATCAAATGTTAAAAATGTAAAATTTTTATAAGTTTTGCGTAAAAGCCAACATGCAACAATGGCATGCCAAATCAAGAATGTAACAATTCTGCATAAAAAATACTTAACAAATGAGAATTTTCGCTTTAAAATTTAATCAGTAGGTGAATATGGACTTTTTAATTCTTGGGGTATTGTTCCTGTTCTTCTCATTTTTAGGACTATGGAGTCTTAAAAGAAGTGAACGGCTGGAACGTGAAAAAAGATTTGACGAGCTTAACCCGATTGTGGGGCAGCCCGTAATTTCGACTGAGCCCTGTGCTGTTAATCTTAGTACAATTAAATATTCACAACCCGTTACCGCATCCGTTATTGTGGAACAGCCTTTAAAAACGGTTTTGCAAAACAGATGGGCGCACTTCTTCAAAAGCAAAAAATATTATGCAAAAGAGTTTAAAAGGGCATCAAAACTTGCTATTATCAAGATGAAACATTCCGCAAACGATGCTCATCTGATTGTAAACACAAGAGTTCAGACCTCTGTTATCCGTTCCGAGAAACTTCTTGAACCCGACAAAATTTGCGCCGTTGCCTATGGTACGGCAATTACTTATTATTAAAAGATATTGTTGACAATTCCTTATGGTTAAAATAATATAATTATACAAATAAATATTGGGGTGTCGCCAAGTGGTAAGGCAGCTGGTTTTGGTCCAGCCATCTCGGAGGTTCGAATCCTTCCACCCCAGCCACTAAAAAAGACCCGAAAGGGTCTTTTTCGTTTGTTATACATTCATTTCTGACAATCTCTTGCCCAAGTCAAAGGCTCTTTCAAGGTCTATAGGGAACTGTGTTTCTTTTACTTTCTTTTTATGTTCTTCGCTGAACATATTGCAGTCGTATTTTGAATAATCGTTAAACTGATATGTGTCGCAGACATTCAGCGTTTCGCAGTAGCCGTAAATCATATTAACACACATCTCATTTGCCCCCAAAATAGTCGGGTATTCATAGTTACCCATTAGATTTTCGGGCACATTCATTGTAAAAATTATTCCGACGGGGATTTTGCGTTTAAGACTTCTCATATAATTTCCGTTTTCGTCAAACATATACGTACCGCCCGCAAACAACATTCTTTCAAGCAAATTTCTGAACATACCTGTCGGATAAGAATAGTAAATCGGACTTCCGATAATAACCGCATCTGCATTCACAATCTTTTCCAAAACGGGTTTTAAATCGTCCTTCCATGCACAAAGCCCGTTGAGGTCAACGCCTTTTCTTTTGCAGGCAAAACAGCTCATGCAGCCTTTATAATTCAGGTCAACAAGATTGATATATTCTGTTTCCGCTCCTGCTGCTTCAGCACCTTTTTGTGCTTCCTGTAATAATTGCGCCGTGTTAAAATTCTTTCTCGGTGAACCGTTTAATATAATTACTTTTTTCATTTTTCCTCCAAAACCACAAAACTCACCGTTTAATAATATCATATTTTTTACATGTTTCATACTGAAAACGGGATTGCCGCATAAAAACAAAACAAAAATTTTACAACGTGATATTTTTCTGTTACTATGATTAAAAACCTGACTTCCGAGAGATTTCTTTGAAGAAAGACCAATATAATTTCAAATTATATCGTGTCGTATCAGGCACGATATTTTTATATAAGGAGAAAAAATGGAAACAAAAGTTGCGATTGTCGGAATTATCGTTGAAGATGCAGAAAAAGTCACAGAAGTTCAGAAACTGTTATCGGAATATTCCGACCACATTATAGGCAGAATGGGGATACCCTATAAGCAAAAAGATGTCAGAATTATTAGTGTTGTGCTTGATGCACCCATTGACACAATTAATGCTCTTACGGGTAAAATAGGTAAAATCAGCGGAATAAGCGCAAAAACCGTATATTCTAACGTATAAAACAGGAACAAAATATGTATAACAAAAAATCTTTAAAGGCAGAAGAATTTATAGATAATGAAGAAGTCATAAGGACTTTGGATTATGCGGAAAAGAATAAAAACAATCTTGATTTGATTAACAAAATTCTCGAAAAAGCACGTCCTGTCAAAAAGGGCAGAGAAACGCACTGCACAGGCTTAACCCACGAAGAAGCGAGTATTCTTTTGGCTTGTGAAGATAAATCCGTTTTGGAAAAAATTTATTCGGTTGCGGAAGAAATTAAGCACGCTTTTTACGGTGAAAGAATTGTTATTTTCGCACCGCTTTATCTTTCAAATTACTGTGTAAACGGCTGCATATATTGTCCCTATCATCATCAGAACAAACATATTCCGAGAAAAAAACTTACGCAGGAAGAAGTAAAAGCGGAAGTGATTGCTTTGCAGGATATGGGGCATAAAAGGCTTGCGATAGAAGCGGGCGAAGACCCCGTTAACAACCCGATTGAATATATTCTGGACTGCATAAAAACGATTTATTCAATCAAACACAAAAACGGCGCTATAAGACGAGTTAACGTAAATATTGCCGCAACAACCGTTGAGAACTATAAAAAACTCAAAGATGCGGGAATAGGCACATATATTCTGTTTCAGGAAACATATCACAAAGAGTCTTATGAAAAACTGCACCCGACCGGCCCGAAACACAATTATGCCTACCATACCGAAGCAATGGACAGAGCAATGGAGGGCGGAATTGACGATGTCGGACTCGGTGTTCTTTTCGGACTTGAAAGGTATAAATACGAATTTGCGGCGCTTTTGATGCATGCTGAACATTTGGAAGCCGTTCACGGCGTCGGCCCGCATACGATTTCGGTGCCCAGAATTAAAAAAGCCGATGACATAGACCCCTCGGCTTTTGATAACGGAATAGACGATGAAACTTTTGCCAAAATCGTTGCCCTGACACGTATAGCCGTTCCCTACACGGGTATAATTATTTCAACAAGAGAATCGCAGGAGGTCAGAGAAAAACTGTTAAAACTCGGTGTTTCGCAGGTTTCAGGGGCTTCCAGAACTTCCGTCGGCGGTTATACGGAAAAAGAAAGACCTGTCGATACCGAACAATTTGACGTTTCCGACCAGAGAACTCTTGACGAAGTGGTAAACTGGCTTTTAAAACTCGGTCATATCCCGTCTTTTTGTACGGCTTGTTACAGAGAGGGCAGAACGGGCGACCGATTTATGTCTTTATGCAAAACGGGACAAATTCAAAACTGCTGTCAGCCGAATGCTTTAATTACACTAAAAGAATTTTTAACCGATTACGCAGCAGACGAAACAAAAAAAATCGGCGAACAATTTATTCTTAAAGAACTTGATAAAATTGAAAATCAGGCTGTCAAAAAAGTTCTTACAAATAATCTGAAAGAAATTGAAAACGGAAAAAGAGATTTCAGATTTTAAAAATTGTCATTGACAATCGGTTTTGCTGACGATACAATCAATGTACGCCATATATTATGGTAAAGGTAGATAAACAAGTCGTTCATAAATCCCAATCGGGTACGACTGTTTCAATTTGAAAGGATACAAACATGTACGCAATCGTGGAAACCGGTGGAAAACAGTATCAAATGGAAGAAGGCAGATATGTAGATATCGAACTTCTTGAAGATGCTCCGGAATCAAAAGTTGTTTTCAATCAAGTTGTTATGCTTGTTAACGGTAAAAAGTCAAAGGTCGGTCAACCGTATGTTGCTAATGCAAGCGTTGAAGGTGTTGTTGTAAAACACGACAAAACCAAAAAAGTTCTCGTTTACAAACAAAGAGCAAAAAAAGGTTATCGTAAATTACAGGGACACAGACAAAACTTCACAAGAGTTATGATTAACAAAATCAGAACAAAGGCATCTAAAGAAGAAGCCGCTGAATAGGATATCATAACAGAACTAAAAAGGAGAAAAGACAATGGCACATAAGAAAGGTGTGGGTTCATCAAAGAACGGTCGTGACAGCGAAAGCAAACGATTAGGTGTAAAAAAGTTCGGCGGAGAACTCGTTAAGGCAGGCAATATTATCGTTCGTCAAAAGGGTACTAAAATCCACCCCGGCAACAATGTCGGAATGGGTTCAGATAATACTTTGTTCGCAACTATTGACGGAACGGTAAAATTTGAACCGTACAGAAGAGACAGAAAGCAGGTTAGTGTATATGCTGTTGAGGCATAACGGCTGATATCTTTTCTAAAATATTTAATGAAAGCAAGAGATTTATTCTCTTGCTTTTAACTAAGAAAATAAAAAATGTTTTTAAAAGGGCAAAATTCTAAAACTATTTTTTCGTTATCTCTGCTGATTGTGACTTTTATTGCTTTGTTCATTTTTCTGATAAAGATTAATTCACAGGCGGTATTTTTTCTTGACGATATGAATATAGTTTTTGTTTCTCCGTATAATTGGGACGTATTTTGGCGGGTGCCTGACCACGGCTCTTATACGGCATACTTTCCGAATAAAATAATCGGCTTTTATCTTGCAAGATTTTTTAAACTTCACCCGCAGGATTTTCTTTTGAATTGCGGAATTTACGTTAAAAGTCTGTTGTTTTTGCTTATACCGTTTTTTTCGGCACTTTTTTGCGCAAAAAAACATATTAAAAAGCCTGTTTTCTGTCTGATATTTGTTTTTCTTTTTATCTTAATTTTTAATTCTTTAAGATTCAGTTTAGTAGAACTTGCAATGTCAACGGCATTTTATCGGTTTACGTTTCCGATTTTGTTGTGGACTGTCTTTTTGTTTTATTTTTACGGTTATTCTTCAAACAACCTCAAACCCGATAAAAAGTTTCTGATTATAAGCGGCATTTTGGGATTTCTGCTCGGAAATTCATCAGAACTTCTTGCTGCAATTACTTTTCTGGTTTTTTTGGTAATGTTTTTATCGGAAATTTGTTTTAATCCGCAAAAAAATCTTTCGGAGATATTGAAGAATCCCGAAAACAAGATTTATATACCATTAATTTTTGTTTTTCTCGGATTTATAATGCTGATTTCAAATGAGGGCTTTTTGCTTCAATTAGTCATAAAACATGACCGTTTTCCGAATGTAACCGTTTTAAATACGCTGCCTAAAATATTTATTTTTCTGAAAGAATATCTTATTTTTGTTGTTTGGAAACATATCTTGCCACTATTGACAATATTTGCATCTGTTTTTTACCTTTTACGGCACAAAAAAGAGGAAAGTTTTAAACCCGTAGTTTTTGTAAATGCGATGACCTTTGGAATTTTGGCGGCATATTTTCTTATGTTTTTTGCAGGGCAAACTCACTATGACGGTGATTTTTGGATAGTTCATAACGACCTTCAGTTTATTCTGCACTGCTGTCTGCTCATTATTGCCACAGTTGCCGTTGGGTTAGTTGCAGATAATATCGGACTTTTTGAAGAACAAAACCAATCCTCAAAATCGGTCAAAGTTTTATTGGGTTTAGTTTTAATTTCCGTTGTGATAAATGCAAACAGTTTTGCAAAACTTTCCGATAAATATTATGAAAAAACATCATCAATCAGACAGAAAATGTATTTGTATGACAAAATGACGTTATTTTACTGGAACAAGGGCGAACGTGCAATTCTGCCCTATGATTTTGATTTCAGCAATATTCTCGGCTATATGGCATTTGATAAAACAATCAGAAATTTTTCCTTTGACGAAGACGATGAAATGCACAAATGCTATATGGAAACGAATTATCCCAAAGTTAAATATCACGGTTATCTTTTTACTGAACCCAAAACGGCTTTTGAAGAATTTAAGAAAAACGGCGGAAAGATATCCAAGCAGGAAATGCGAGATATCAAGTTTCAAAGACTGCAAGACGAATCTTCAAAATAAATGACGGGCATATCTTTCACTCTTTCAAAAAATAAATCAAGAATTTCTTACGTTTTGCAAAATTCCATCAAGTTCAACTAAAGGAGAATCAAATATTTCGTTTTTGAGTAATTTTGCAAAATCCATATATTCAGGATGTTCAGGGTTTGCAACATTATATTTATCAAATTCTTCATGCATTTTTGTCCAGCCCCATTTTCTTACACACCTGATATTACCTCTAATATTAAATTTGAGACATATTTCTGCCATTTGCACAACTTCTTTATAGTTTATTGAACTGATAACAAAAACTAATAACATATTATGAATACATCCTTCAGGTAAATTTTTATATTGATTTGCATTTACATATTTACCGTTATAATAATGAAGATTTTCAATATTCTTCATTATTCTATTAAATGTATTTCCGCTGCGTGTTATTTTTTCATGAGTTTCCGGTGTTGCCGCATGGAGTGATATAACTAAAGAATCAATTCTTCTGTTAAGAATACCTAAATTTTCCAATTCTTTTGGTGAGCATAATATTCCGTTCGTAGTTATTATAAAATTCAAATTAGGATACATTTGAGCAGCTTTTTTAACAAAATCTTTGCAAGTTTTGCTGACAAAAAATTCTCCTGCTAAGTTTAAATCAATTAATTCGCAATGTTCAAGGAAAGGAAGTATTTTAGAATCGATAACTTTTGCCATTTTGGGCCCTATGTTTTTATCGTGATATTTATCTCTGCACATAACGCAGCGAGAATTACAATGGTCGTCTAATGACAGTTCCATTTTTTGGGGTAAAACAGGCATTATTGCGGAATAATTTTCCGCATCTTTTAAAACCATATCAACACCTTTACACATTTCTCTGTGACAATATTTATATGAACCGTCTAATATTGATTCCCTAAAATCTTGAAATTTTTTGCCATTCCATATTTCTGCAATATTTTCTTTGTAAATATCCCCAAAATCTATCCAGTCATTACAAATTCCACAGCAACATTTTATATGTCCGTCACAATGTAATTCGATTTTTTCAAACGGTACGGAACAAATTTTTTCAGATTTTTTTTCTTCATTACCACTATTTTCACAAAGCTTTTTATTTAATTCATTTACAATTTTTACAAACAAATCCCTTAAATATTTTAACAATATTTTTTTCATTTCAATAAAATCCTTTTACATTATGTCCGCCTGTCATGTTATACATGACATGGTCTCCGATTATTGAAATTCAAACGGTACTATATTTTTGCAGAAACGGCTTTGTATAAACCGATTGAGTCAACAAAGCAATCCGCCTTGTCCGAAGCAACAAGTTTTTTGATATTCAACAGATTTTCTTCCTTTTGGCATAAATCTCTTTTTGATATTATACCATTTTCGTATCTGGATAGGGTAAATGTAAAGTCTTTTGTTTCTAATTTTTCCTGCTCGTTATTCTGTTCATACTTTATGTTGTCCTGATAAAGCGAAACGAGCGCATCATTAACTTCTTTAACCGCTGTCTGATTTATTTTAAAATAATTTTCGAGCATTCTGTCGTATTTTGCCCTTTGAAGCCTTAAATTAGCAATTCTTTTGCCGCCCGTAAAAATCGGCATCAGCAAACCGCCAGCCAGGGCTGCAAGTGCCTGTTCGGTATTAAACATTCTGCTCAAATCGCTTGCGGTAAACGCAACGAGTCCCGTTAAATTTATCGTCGGCAAAAATTCTTTTTTGGCAACTCTTACATCTATTCCCGCCTTTTCAAGCATTTTTTCGGCTTTGATGTAATCGGGTCTGTTTGTTATGATTTCTGATGATAACTCTTTCGGTAAATTTTCGGGAAAAGTTATTTCAGACAATTCTTTTCTCGGCATATCTTCCGTATCATGCGGGGTTTCACCCGTTAAAACGGCAAGTTCGTTCAACAATTTTGAACGGTTTTTAATTAATTCGGGAAGCATCGTCTGACCCAAAACATAATTTTTATTTGCCTGAACGGTATCGGACATTGAAACGATACCCATTTCATTTGACAATTTCATTAATTCGTAAATTTCTTTTCTTAATTCAACAATTTTTTCCTGATATTTAATCATTTCATCAAGTTTTACAATGTTAAAATAAGTAGCCGCAACAGCCGAAGCAACGGATATATAAGCGGCTCTTTCGTCCTGAAGTGAACCCTCATAATCCTTTTTAACCGACTTTGTCTTATCGTGATTTTTAAGAAAAATATCCGCCTCATAATTCACAAGAACGGGAGCGACAAAAGTCCAATCGGCATGCTGGACTCCGATATTTTTAACATAAGCGGGAGAAAAACCTCCGACAACCATCGGTAATTCATTACCGAACTGAATTTTTGTATATTGGTAATATTCGTCAACCGCAATTGATGCCGCCTTTAAATCGTGGTTATGCTGAACGGCTTTAATGATATAATCTTCAAGGTATTCGTCATTAAACGATTTCCACCATTCCATATTGATATATTCATATTTGTAGGCATCGTTAAAACGTCTGCTTTTCTTTGTTTTATATTCGTACTTTTTGTCTGTTTTTTTTGTATCTTCAACAGCAAAACATGGCATAGTGTTTGTAAAAATAAATCCGCCCAAAATAAGCGCTGAAACTATTTTTTTTACGTTCATTGACTTCCCTTTGTGCATACTTGACAATATTTTTTCCACTATGCTAACATATCAATGTTGCAAATGCAACATGTTTTTTCTGCAACATGGAAAGAAAAATGAACGAAGAAGAAATTATACATTACACAAAAAGCCCGTTTTATCAGATAAGTTCCACGGCGAAATATCTTAAAAGAATGATTTTGAATTATTTTAACAAAAAGGGTATAGATTTAACCCCCGAAGAATTTCTTGCTATGGATATAATCTATCTGCAAGAGGGAATTTGCCAGAGGGATTTGGCAAAAGAACTTTTAAAGGACAGAGCGAGTGCAGGCAGAATAATATCTTCTCTGGAAACAAAAGGTCTTATTGAAAGATTTGTAACCACAAAGGGAAATCATCTTGTAAGAAATATGAGGCTGACGGAGAAAGGCGCCAATATGCTTCAAACGGCGCAGGAACAGATAAAACCGTCCGTTGAAACCTTTAAAGAGTATTTTCACGAAGAAGATATTAATGAACTGAACAGAATTTTGGAAAAGTTGAAGAATTTTCTCTCGGAACATGTTGAAACACAAATATAACAAAAAGGAATATAAAAATGGCTGACGAAAACAACACGGTTGAAAATGAAAACAACGAACAGGAAAGAAAAAAACGTATCGGTATAAAAAGACGTTATATGGTCATTATCTTAATTGTTTTGGGCATATTAATCTTTTTATATGCAAGAAATGCTTCAATGTATCAGTCAACTGACGATGCTTATGTTGAAACACACATGGTTCAAGTTGCACCCAAAGTAACGGGGCAGATTGTTGAATTACATGTACAGGATAACCAAAGGGTAAAAGAAGGTGACGTGGTTGCCGTTATTGACCAAGATGATTATAGAATAAAATTTGAACAGCAAGATGCAGAATATCAAAAAGAACTTGCTAATCAAAAAGTTGCAACTGCAAATTTATCTGCAGTAACTTCCGAAATTGAACTTGCAAAGAAAGATTTGGAAAGATATACAAATTTATATGAGTCAGGTGCTGTATCAAAACAAACACTTGATAATGCCAAAACGAAATATGATTCGATATTAGCAAGAAAAACACGTGCGGAAGAAAGTATTTTTTCAGCTTCACAAAATAAAGTTGCTGATGCTAACTTAAAGGTTTTAAAAGCGAAAAGAGATAAAGCAGAATTAGATTTAAAAAACACGAAAGTTATTGCACCCCAAAACGGTACGGTTACAAATAAAAGAGCGGAAAGAGGTGCTTATGTCGGAACGGGCTCGCCTTTATTTGCACTTGTAACCGATGAAGTCTGGGTTGTTGCAAACTTCAAAGAAAGTCAGGTCGGTAATATGAAGCCCGGTCAGCCTGTTGAAATAAAAATTGATACATACCCCAATAAAACCTTTAAAGGTAAGGTTGACAGTATTCAGAGGGCATCGGGTGCAAAATCAAGTTTATTCCCGCCCGAAAATGCCGTCGGTTCCTTTGTAAAAATCGTTCAGAGGATACCCGTAAAAATTGTATTTGATGAAAAAATTAACCCGGAAGAATATACTATTGTGTCCGGTATGTCTGTTGTGCCGAAAGTTAAGGTAAAATAGCGGTAAGAATAATGGCAGAATCAATCAGCAGTCAAAACAATACAGAAGTATGGAAACCATCAAAAAACCCTTGGTTGGTAGCATTACCCACTGTGTTTGCGGCATTTATGTTTGTTCTTGATGAAACAATAGCAAATGTCGCACTGCCGCACATGGCAGGTACTTTTTCTGTCAGCAGAGAAGAATCCACATGGATTTTAACGAGTTATCTTGTTGCCAGCGGTATTGCAATTACAGCTGTTGATTGGTTTAGTAAATTAATGGGAAGAAAAAATTTCTTCATATTTAGTGTTATTTTATTCACATTGTCATCTGTACTTTGCGGTATATCTAATTCAATTGGAATGATGATTTTTGCGAGAATATTGCAAGGTTTTGGCGGAGGCGGTTTGCTGCCTGTTGCACAAGCCGTTTTGCTTGAATCTTTTGAACCCCGTGAAAGAGGTCAGGCAATGGCTGTATTTGGTCTTGTAATTATTGTTGCCCCAATCATTGGTCCAGTTGTTGGTGGTTGGATTACGGATAATTATTCTTGGCCTTGGATTTTCTTTATAAATCTTCCTTTCGGTATTTTAACCGTATGGTTGGCAAAAACACTTCTTGAGGATCCCCCGTATGCAAGAAAACAAAAAAATGTAAAACTTGATACAGCAGGATTTTTTCTTTTAACTCTTTGGCTTACGACTTTACAAATTATTTTGGACAAAGGAAATAATGCAGATTGGTTTAACGCACCTTGGATATGTCGTTTAACAGTAATTTGCGTTTTATCAGGTTTTTTATTTTTTGTTTCTCAAATGAAAAAAGACTCTCTTGTTGATTTAAGGGTTTTTAAAGACAGAAATTTTTCGGCAGGAACTGTTATACAGGTTGTAATTACAGGAATTTTGCTTGCATCTGTAGCGATTTTACCGCAATTTTTACAGTCAATAATGGGCTATACGGCATTTTTGAGCGGGTTAACAATTATGCCGAGAGGTATTGGGGCATTAACTGCATCTATATTGTTTGGGCTTCTTGCCAAAAAAGTGGATAACAGATTACTTGCAATTATCGGACTTGCTTTGATAGGTACAGCAGGTTTAAAATTCGGTTTTTTAAACTTGCAAATTGCAAGTGTCAATATTGCTATTCCTAACTTTATCTTTGGGCTGGGAATGGGCTTTGCCATGATGCCGATAGTTTCCTTGTCTGTTGCAACACTTGCCAATTCTCAAATGACAAACGCAAGCGGTATTCAGTCGCTTTTGAAGAATATCGGCGGTGCGATAGGAACATCTGTTGTTTCAACAATGATATCGAGATTTTCGCAGGCGCACCAGTTTATGATGGTCGGAAACCTTAACCCGTTAAACTCTGTTTATGCCGCTAAAATTTCAGCCGCAAAAGCCGCTTTATCGGCTTATATGGCTCCCGACTTAGCAGACTATGCCGCAAATTATTCGTTGTACGGCGAACTGCTTAAACAATCTGTTCTTTGGGGCTTTATGGAAGCGTTCAGAATTTGCGGTATTGCCGCTATTGTCGTCATACCGATTGTTTTTCTGATTAAAAATTTTCCAAAGGAGGAAAATACTTCCTCTGTTGACAAATAAAAATAAAAACACAGGCTTTATGCCGCCTGTGTTTCTTCTCTTTCTTCTTCTTGTTTATCGAAAATTTCTTTTGTTACTTCCGATACGTTGACTTCCTTACCTGCAAGCCGCTGCTCTCTCAACTCTCTGATTTTTTCGGGATTGAGGACTTTTAAGGTCATCATTCCGTTTGATTCTTTTGTTAAGGTTTCATTGATATCCACGGGATAACTGTCGTATTCGGCGGGAATTTCGCCGTCAACAATTTTTTGTTCCACGTATTCAATGTGTTCCTGTACTTTGATAGGATATTCAGGGTGAATTTTCAGCCATTGCGCATAAGACATATTTCCTCTCGGATTGTTGCACAAGGCACATTCGCCGAGATAATTTGCCGTTGAATTGGGGCCCCCGAGTGATTTCGGGTGAACGTGTTCTGCCGTATGCAAAGCACCTGTCAGCAATTTATTGATAATTGCGGCGCTTGAATCAGCACCCTTTTGTTTTGTAAAAATCTTTTCAACCGCTCTCATACCTTCGGGCAAATTCATTGCCGTATCAAGCACTTTTTCATATTTTTCAAGCGGTAAATCACCTTTTAACTGTTCAAGTTTTTCTGTAAACGGAACTCTTGCGATTTTTCCGTTTTTAACGTTTTCAATTTCTTTTAAAGCAAGTGCGGACATCGGGTTATCTTCTCTGCCGTATGCCTGTGCGGCAACTTCGTTCAGATTTGTCAAAACGTTTGTGCAATAGTTTTTGATTTTACCCTGCAAATTATTTTTTGCCTTATCAAAGGCTTCAGAAACATCTAAATTTTCATCTTTTCTTGCTTCATCGGCGATTATCATTGCAGCCGCTCTTTGATTTGCTCTGAAATAGTCCTTGTCTTTTTCGATTTTATCTGCAAGTGCAGAACCCTTTAATTCTGAAAAACTGTGAACAACGTGAGGCATTTCCTGACCTCTAATCATTCTGTCGCCGCAGCAGCAGCAGGGAACATCATCAAGTTTTTTAATTGCAAAGTCGCCTGTCGAGCAGGGTATTCCTCTCATCGTTGCAGCCTGTCCGCCCATAAAATAGGAACGCAGTGCTTCACCTGACGATTTTTCAACTCTCGCTCTGTTCATCATAGGAACAATTAATTTTGCCGTCTCATGCTTTCTCTCGATGGGATTAGTCTGAAATCCCGTATTATTATACGTATTTACCGATGAAACAGCGCTTATAACCATATCAAAACACACTTTCTATGACACACGACAGTTATAAAAAGTCTGAACATAAGATTTTTTGCCTTTTTAGCCGTTTTCCATTACAAATGTTTACAAATCGAGTTTTTTAACAAGTTTATCGCAGATTAAGCGCCACGCCTTTGAATTGGGGTGAGATTTGTCGTCAAGTTTATATTCGTCTTTTGTTAAATCATCTTTTACAAGTTCGTTTGCGTTTATCACGATAAAACCGTCTTTTTCAAGTTCCTTCCATTTTGCAGAATGAATATAATTATCCTGTCCCGTCGGATAGAGTAAAATTACGAATTTTGTATCGGGATAATGCTTTTCAAAAAACTTTTTGGATTTTTCAAAATACAATAACACCAAATCCATATTTTGATTTTCTTTTTGAAGTTTGAAGAATTTGTTGTAAATACTGCTTTGAAGTTTATTAAAAATATAAAGGGAATGAAGATATTTTAAAGGCGAATTATTTCTGATTAAGTCGTTGTTAACCTTTTTATAGTCTATAAATTCGACGTTATCGTTTGCATTGCAGGGTGTATAAAGCCGTCTTACGTGGTCATCGATAAAAGTATAAATAACATAATCAGGGGCGGTAAAATCGTCGTAATGTATATCTTTTTCAAGAAAATACAACATCTGCTGAAGTCCTCTTGAAGCAATAGAGTAATTGTAAACGGTGCGTTTGCTCTTTTCTGCCAAAAGATAACCGAAACTTTCATCTTCGGGGAGCAGATATCCGTAGGAAAATGAACCGCCGTACAAAACTATCGGCTTTTTGTTTTTGTATTGCAGCCCTGACGGGCTTCTGAGGTATTTTCTGTCCCTTAAAAGATAATAAAGATGATTTTCATACGGAATATACATTCTGAAAGGCTTTTCGGGATTGATTTTTTTGTCTGTAAATAAAAATATTGCGTTAACCGCTAAAACGAAAATTATGAAAAATAACAGATTTAATAAAACAATT
The DNA here is from genome assembly GCA_024695865.1 of Candidatus Gastranaerophilales bacterium. Taxonomy (GTDB): domain Bacteria; phylum Cyanobacteriota; class Vampirovibrionia; order Gastranaerophilales; family Gastranaerophilaceae; genus RUG841. The sequence continues at coordinate 16,601 of JAILHI010000073.1, read as the reverse complement.
TTTAGAATTTTCATAGGCTAAAATTTTTCTATCAGACCTTCAACCGCCTGTTTAATCTCCTGATAAGACAAGTCCAGAATTTTACTTTTTGCAATAAAGATTAAGGACATTGCATCTTGGAGTTTTTGGGCGGTACCGTTTTTGACGGCTTCAATATAAATTTCTCTCAGTCTGCGTTTAATTTTATTTCGTTTTACCGCTCTTTTGTGAATTTTTTTGCCGACAACAAAACCGACTTTTGTCGGAATTTTATCGTCAGTTTTGTCTTTTCCTTTGTATAATGTCAAAACTTCATTACTTTTACAGTTTTTCAACCTAAAAGTAGCGGAAAAGGCTATATTTTTTCTGAGTCTGAATTTTTTTTTCAACATAATAAAATTTAAAAAGGGCGGTTAATCGCCGCCCTGTCTTTTGTTAAGCTCTTTCTTTAGCAGTAATTGCTAATTTATGACGACCTTTTGCACGTCTTCTGTTGAGGACTTCACGACCGCCGTCTGTTGCCATTCTTGCTCTGAAACCGCTTACATTCTGTCTTTTTCTTTTTGTTCCTTCAAGCGTACGTTTCATATTATTTCTCCTTGAAAATTCTTATATTAGTTATATTATGATAAACAAGACATGAAGTATTGTCAATCATGAAATTTTGAGGAGATTAAAATGGACTATAAAATAGGATTTATCGGTGCGGGCAAAATGGCAACCGCTATTATTAAAGGCATTATTGATTCGGGTTTTTGCAAAAGTGAAAACATTTTTGTTTCCGATGTCAGCGAAGCGGCTTTAGAAAAAATGGAAAAAGATTTAAAAATCTCTCCGCTTGCAACAAACAATGAAGTCGTAAAGGCAGCCGATATAGTTTTTTGTGCGGTAAAACCTTTTGTTTTGAAAGACGTTTTAAACGGTGTTAAAGGTGATTTTAACGATAAACAACTGCTTGTTTCCATTGCGGCAGGTGTTTCGATTAAAACGATTGAAGAATTTACGGGAAAAATGCCCGTTATCAGAGTAATGCCCAACACGCCAGCCTTTGTAAAAGCAGGAATGAGTGCGGTTTGCAGAGGTACTTTTGCAACGGAAAAACACTCGGATTTGATTTGCAAAATTTTTAACAGTCTTGGCATTGCCGTTAAAGAAGATGAAAAAAATATCGATGTAATTACGGCGGTAAGCGGCTCTGGCCCCGCTTATTTTTACTATTTTATAAACGAGTTTGCAAAAGCGGGTGTAAAATACGGACTTAAAAAAGAAACGGCGCTTGTTCTTGCGGCACAAACCGCTTTGGGCTCCGCAAAAATGGCTCTGGAAACGGGTGTTTCACTTGAACAACTGATTATAAACGTTACTACCCCGGGAGGCTGCACAGAAGTCGGCAACAACATTCTTGCAGAGTGTAAAGCCGATGAGATTATCGATAAAGTTGTCAAAGGCACAATGGAAAAAGCCGCAGCGCTCGGAAAATAAACCTTTCTGCAATCCCTTTTGAGATAATTAACAAAAAATAAAATCTGTCCGAACAAAATTTCGGACAGATTTTTAAAATTCTTTTACGTCAGATAAACTAACCGACCAAACCCGAATCGTCTGATTCTGAAGCCTTTACCATAATGGCATGTTCTACGGGGTTTTCTTTCTTGATAGAATTATCAAAGCCGTATTCTTCAAAACCATATTCGTCTTTAACTTTTTTAGCCTGATTTTCATCGACTAATTTTTTAGCGAGTTCCGCAATTTCATAGACCAGTTCGTAACGGTTTTCGCAGTTATCGTTTAAGTCCCACGCAATTTTTATTATCTGATTCATAAATATTTCTCCTACGTATGACTATATGATACAACGGTAAAATTGATTTTTCAATAGCATGTTTATGCGTGCAGATAAAAGAAGAATATCTATAAGTTTTAGTCTGTAAAAAACTTGCCAAAAATTTTTGTAACAAGTATAATTAACAGGCAGTACACAGAAGACTATGGATAATGTAAGGGGGATTTAAGGTATGAATTTTGCAAATATGATGCAGCAGGCACAAAAAATGCAAAAAAAACTTCAAGATGCTCAGGCAGAACTTGCGGCACTTGATATTGACGGGGAAGCAGGAAACGGCTCCGTAAAAGTCGTTGTAAACGGACAGGGAAAATTCAAGAGTATAAAATTGGCTCCCGAAGCAATCAACCCCGAAAATCCGTCAGCAGTTGACACAGATACTATCGAAATGCTTGAAGACCTTATTGCACAGGCAATGAATCAGGCTACGGAAAAAGCACAGGAAAAATCGGAAGCCGCAATGAAAAACATTACAGGCGGCATTAAAATCCCCGGATTAATCTAATGGAATACACAAAGCCAATAGCAGAACTGACAGATTTTTTTCAGAGATTTCCGGGTATTGGCCCCAAATCAGCACAAAGACTGGCATTTTATCTTTTAAAAATGCCTCTTTCTGATGTGGAAAAATTTGCCGCTAAAATGGTGGAAGCCAAAACCACAGTTAAATGCTGTTCAAAATGTTTTAATATGTCGGCATCAGACCCGTGCGAAATATGCTCGGACGAAAACAGAAACAAGCAGATTATATGCGTTGTAGCGGAAACAAAAGATTTGATTGCGATAGAAAAAACAAGAGAATACAAAGGGCAATATCACGTTTTGCAGGGTGTAATATCCCCCATTGACGGCATTGGTGCGGGTGATATAAGAGTAAAAGAACTTTTGACAAGAATTGCGGAAGAAAATATAACAGAGGTAATTCTGGCTCTCAATCCGTCGGTTGAGGGCGAGGCAACGACCTTGTATCTTGCAAAACTGCTCAAACCGTTTAATATAAAAATATCGAGGATAGCGCTCGGAATCCCTGTCGGCTCCGATTTGGAATATGCTGACGAAATTACTCTTGCAAGAGCGCTTGAAGGCAGACGGGAAGTATAAAAGGACTGAAAAATGAAAAATGAAATCGTAAAAATCGGAAAACTCTTGTATGACAAAGATTTAACCTCTGCCACCTCGGGCAATATAAGTATCCGTTCGGGCAATAAGGTTTACATTACCGCAACAGGTACGGCTCTCGGCTTTTTGTCCGAAAAAGATGTTGTTGAAATTGATATGGACGGCAAAGAGTTTAATTCCAACGAAAAAGCCTCGTCGGAAAAATTTATGCATCTTGCAATTTACAAATTAAGACCCGATTTAAAGGCAATTATTCATTGCCATTCACCTTTTACGACGGCATTTGCGGCTTGCAGAAAGGAACTTGCCGCTCCGATTATTGCGGAAAACATTTTGTACTTCGGCAAAATTCCCGTTGCGGATTACGGTATGCCGTCATCGCAGCAACTTACCGATAACACCTCGAAACTCTTTGCGGACTACGATACCGTTTTAATGGCAAACCACGGAATTGTGGCAGCGGGAGAAACATTGAAAAAGGCATTTTTCAAACTTGAAACTGCCGAAACTTATGCCAAGACCTATGTCTATTCAAAAATCATTGACGGACAGATTTTGCTTGACGGCAAGGACTTAGACGACCTGAAAGAGTTAAGGATTAAACTTCATTCAAAATAAAAAGACGGGCTAAACCCCGTCTTTTTTATTGTTGTTTTTTGCCGTTTATGCGATTTCTTCGACCTTTTCAACGGTTTTAAGTTCTACCTTGTTATCTTTTACTATGGATAACAAATTCTCGGGCGCCTTAACCATATCCGCCGTAACCGTAAATTCTTTTATCGAAGAATCTGACGGAATTTCGTACATAATATCCAGCATCAGATTTTCAACAATCGAACGCAATGCTCTTGCGCCTGTTTTTCTCTTTAAAGCCTCCTGCGCAATGAGATTAATTGCCTCATCGTCAAATTTCAAATCAACACCGTCCATATTGAGCAGGCATTGATATTGCTTAACAAGAGCATTTTTCGGCTGTGTCAAAATCATCTTCAAGGTTTCTTCATCAAGCGGGTCTAATACCGCATAAATCGGAACACGACCGATAAACTCGGGAATTAAGCCGAATTTCAGCAAATCTTCGGGCTGTAATTTTTTAAGAAGTTTACCTTCTTCAATTTCCTTTTCAGCCTGTGTTTTCGGAGCGGGTGCGCCAAAACCTACGGAAGAACCTTCGCCTGCACGTCTGTCAACGATTTTTTCAAGACCGACAAACGCACCGCCTACAATAAACAGGATATTGCTTGTGTCAATCTGAATAAATTCCTGATGAGGATGTTTTCTGCCGCCCTGCGGAGGAACGTTTGCAACAGTACCTTCAATCATCTTCAAAAGTGCCTGCTGAACACCTTCACCGCTGACATCTCTTGTAATACTCGGGTTTTCCGACTTACGTGCAATCTTGTCAATTTCATCAACGTAAATAATACCCTTTTCCGCTCTCTGTGCGTCATAGTTTGCGCTCTGATAGAGTCTTAAAAGAATATTTTCAACGTCATCGCCGACATATCCCGCTTCGGTCAAAGTCGTTGCATCTGCAACCGCAAACGGAACATCAAGCATTTTTGCAAGAGTCTGCGCCAAAAGTGTTTTACCGCTGCCCGTGGGGCCTACGAGAAGAATATTACTTTTGTGAATTTCGACGTCATTTTTTGTATCAGAAACCGCATTGTGAGCAAGTCTTTTATAGTGGTTATAAACCGCAACGGAAAGAACTTTCTTTGCATCGTCCTGTCCGATAATATACTGGTCAAGATAGTCCTTTATTTCATGCGGTTTCGGAATATTTTTCAAATCTTCCTTTGCCGTTTCCGTTTCGGCACCGTCTTCCTTTTTATCCTTTGTCGATAAAAATTCTTCGTCCAATATATCATTGCACAATTCGACACATTCGTCGCAAATATATACTTCAGGGCCTGCAATTAATTTCTTAACCTGATCCTGAGTTTTTCCGCAAAAAGAACATTTTAAGCGGCTGTCATCATGGTTAGCCATTTTATCTCCTTATTGGGCTTATTTCTTTTCACCCATCGTGATAACTTTATCAATCATACCGTATTCGAGCGCTTCGGCAGGTGTCATGATATAATCTCTGTCTGTATCTTTTTCGATTTTTTTCAATGATTGACCTGTGTTTTTAGCAAGAATTTCATTCAAAGTCTTTTTAATTCTTACGATTTCAGCAGCCTGAATTTCGATATCGGTTGCCTGACCTTGTGCTCCGCCTAAAGGCTGGTGGATTAACACTCTTGAGTGAGGCAATGCCATTCTTTTTCCGGGAGTTCCTGCTGCGAGAAGGAAAGCACCCATTGATGCAGCCTGACCTAAGCAAATAGTCGAAACATCTGCTCTTATGTGCTGCATTGTGTCAAAAATTGCCAAACCTGCCGTTACACTGCCTCCGGGGGAATTGATATACAACATGATATCTTTTTCGGGGTTTTCACTGTCTAACAACAGTAATTGCGCAACGATAAGGTTTGCAACCATATCATCAATTTGAGTTCCAAGGAAGATAATTCTTTCTCTCAACAATCTTGAAAAAATGTCGAAAGAACGTTCTCCTCTGCTTGATTGTTCTATTACTACCGGTACAAAACTCATTATTTTTCTCCTGTTTTGTTAATTATTCTGAAACTATTTTAGCATTTTCCAAAAGGAATTGCGTTACCTTTTGTCCCATAATTTGCTGGTTTAAGGAATACAACAACTGGGGATTTTTCTGAATTTCCTGAAGAATGACATCTCTTGTTACGCCATACATAGCGGTGATTTCAGACATTCTTTTTTCCATATCCTTACCTTCAACCACAATATTTTCATTTCTTGCAATCTGTGAAATTATCAAAGCGGTTTTGATACGTTTTTCAGCCTCGCTGTGCATATCTTCTTTTAACTTTTCACCGTCTTCTTTTTTCATCAAATCGTCAATATTTTGACCCTGTAATGCTGCTCTTTGGCGCATTTCTTCGGTCATAGCCTTAATTTCTCTCTGAATCATCGGTTCCTGAATTTTAATATCAGTATCCGCAAGAAGTTTATCAAAGAGAACAACCGTTGCTCTCTTGTCGTTTTCAGCCTTTTCGGTTGAATCGAGATATTTCTGAACATCGGCTTTCAAAGCATCAACATTTTCAAATTTGCCGACTTTCTTTGCAAGTTCATCGTCTAATTCGGGCAAAACTCTTTCTTTAATTTCGTTGAGTTTGATTTTAAATTCTGCATCTTTGCCTTTGATTGTTTCATCGTGGTATTCATCGGGGAATTTTACCTGAATTGTAAATTCAGAGCCTGCTTCTTTACCGACAAGTTGTTCCGCAAAACCGGGGATAAAGTTGCTGTGAGCAAGGTCAAGAAGATAACCTTTTGCAGCGCCGCCCTTGATTGCATTTCCGTCAACAAAACCTTCAAAATCGATGTTTACATAATCTTTGTCTGTTGAAACTCTGCCTTCTGCGGTTTTTAACGTTGAATGTTTTTCTCTGATATCTTCAAGTTCTTTTTCCATAGCATCTTCGGGCTGTTTGAACATATCAATTTTTAATTCAAGACCTTTGTATTCGGGCATTGTAAATTCGGGGCGAAGTTCAACCTTTGCCTTTATTGAAAGTGAACCGTCCTGTTCAAAATTAAAATTTTCAAGCGAGGGTTCGGTAACCGTATCGTATTTATTTTCTCTGATTACGTCAGAGATTATTCTCGGCAAAATACTGTCTAAAATTTCTCTCTGGATATATTCTTTTCCGACATGTTTTTCAACTGTTTTATTAGGGGCTTTACCCTTTCTGAATCCGGGGATATTTACATGCTGAGAAACTCTTTTGCATGTTCTGTCATAAGCCGTGTTGACTTCTTTTGCGTCAACTTTAATATCCATAATAACTTCATTATTTTCGTTTTTTTCTAAATTCACACTCATCTTTTTGACCTTTTACTGTACTTCTTTACTGATATTATAAAACAAACATACGAAAAATAAAAATTATTTACAAACTTTTATGCGGCTGTGAAATAACCGATAAATCGGGATATTAGACATTTTACCGATATTTCTTCAAAAGGGAAAAAATTAAATAATAAAAAAGTTTAATGATAACCTCTTTCAATACCGTTATCATACAGATATCATACACTCTGTTCTTCTTTTACTCGGTTGCTTGTCCTTTCTTTTTTCGTAAAGAAAGGACTTTTTTTCAGACAAAAAACAAAGGGGCTTTTCTTGCGAAAAGCCTCTTTGAAAAACAACTTTCTATATGTAAAATACCATAAAGATTAACCCAATACGTCACTGCGAAGGCTTTTGCCCGTGGCAGTCCCTCATTAGTTCAGGATTGCCATGCTCACTTTGTTCGCTCGCAATGACAATGAATTAATCACCTATTTTTTAAATTTGTCTATTGCAAGCAAAGCGCTTCCGAGCATACCTGCGTTATTTCCCGTTGTTGCAAGAACAACTTTTGCGGGAGAAACGATAGTCTGCTTGTTGAGTTCGTCCTCAATAGTTTTGCAGTTGATAAATTCGCCCATACCGCCTGAAATAACAAAGATTTCGGTATCAAAAATGTTATTGAGTGAAACCATACCCATAATAATCTGATTGTGCCAGTTGTCCATAACTTTCACACAAAGTTCGTCGTTTCTCTTGAAACCGTCAATCAAATCGTAAGTTGTCAAATCGTCGATTTTCTTGCCCTGCGTAGCAACCGAGCGAGGATTTTTGAGCGCTTCTTCTTTGAAAGAACGACCGAGACCCGTTCCCGAGCCGTAGGCTTCCCAGCAGTCATAGTTTCCGCAGCCGCACATACGTCTTTTGTCGGGATAAATTTTAATGTGGCCGATTTCGCCTGCTCTGCCTGATTTTCCTCTGAGCATTTGACCGTTTATGATAACACCGCCGCCGATACCTGTTCCGAGTGTAACCATAATATTGTTGTCATAGCCTTTTGCCGCACCGACTTTATATTCTGCCCATGCTGCAGCGTTTGCATCGTTTTCAACATAAATCGGTTTTTTGCTGAAAGTTGTAAATTCGGTTGTATTATAGCCGTCAGGCAAATTGGGGGAGCTTGATTCTACCTTTGTATTTTCAAGGTTGATTGCACCTGCCGTTGCAAATCCGATATAATCAACATCTTTTTCATTTTCCTGAATAATTGTTTTGAAAGTTTCCTGTAATGCTTCCAAAGTTTTTGGTGTTGAAACTTTTTTTATTTTTGAAACATAATCACCTTTTTCGTCAATAATTGCATAGCTGATTTTTGTTCCGCCGACATCAATTCCGAGTGCTTTTTTCATTTTTTCTCCTTTTTATTTGCTTTTGGTATAAAACCTTTTAACTATTAACTGCGGTCTTGTTACTGCGGAGCCTATTACAACCGCATGGGCTCCCAAATCAAATGCTTTTTTAACCTGTTCGGGTGTCCAGATTCTTCCTTCAAGAATTATCGGACAATCAAGTATTTTGACGGCCTGTTCAAGCAGTTTAAAATCAGGCTCGTCCATGTTTTTATCCAAAGATTTTTGGGTATATCCCGACAGTGTTGTTGATATCATATCAAAACCCAAAGACCTTGCGGCTATTGCCTCAGGCAGAGTGGATATATCCGCCATTGATAATTTTTTGTGCAACTCAATACATTTTAATATTTTTCGCAGATTGTCGTTTCCTCTCGGTCTTGAAGTTCCGTCCGTTGCGATAATATCAGCCCCCGCATTTATAAGTTCGGAAACCTCTTTTAACCCTGTTGTGATATAGACAATTTTCTGCCAGTTTTTAGGGATAACATCGGGCTTTGTTAATCCTATTATCGGTACGTCCGAAAACTTTTTGGCATTTTTGATATCTCTTGCACCCGCAAGACGTAACGCCTTTGCTCCGCCTTTAAGAACCGACTTAATCATTGCGTTCATACATTCTTCCTGATACAAGGGTTCGTTAGGCATTGCCTGTACCGAAATTATTATCGAATTTTTGATTTTATCAATAACGTTCATTTTGATTTAATTATAAACATAATTCGGTTATAATTCAACAAAAGAAACTCAATTTGAAACATTATTTTAAGAGGGCGCCCGCATTAAACCTGCCGATTTTAATACTCAATCCTTTCAATTCTTTTAATAAAATCTTCAATCGGACTCGGGTTCGTTGAATATTTATACATATTTTTATATTCTTCTTTTGCGGTTTCGGTTTTTCCCGATTTGTAATCAAGATAAATTTTTGTTTTTTTATACCAGCCCATACCCTCGCCATGTTCAAAGGTATTTTTATATTTTTCAAGGTAGTCGTAAGCCTTGTCAAATTGTTTCAGCCCTGCATAAATTCTTGTATATCTCATATATTTGCCCCGGTCAGATTTAAAGGTTGTTTTTTCCGCCGTTTCAAGTGCTTTTTGATAATCTTTTTGTGCAATATATGCCTCAATTTTGTATTTCGAGGCTTCGTCAGAGTTCATTCTGTTTTCTAATTTTTCAATTATTTTTAAATATTCGTCAAATTTTTCAAAATACAAAAGACGGTATAAATCCGTTTCAAAATACCCCATCATATCGCCCGTAATAACGGCATATTTTACAAAATCATCGGCAAAATTTTTAAACACTTCGGATTGAAAATAATCATCATTAATATTCTCTTGATTTTCCCGAAGTTGTATCATTGCTGTCAATTCTCTCGCCGCAACAGCCTTTACGGGCGGAAGCACTGTTTTATCTTCCATATATTTAAGGTCATTTGTTATCCGATTTACGTCATAATCAGACATAAACAAAACGTTAACAAATTTATAACAGGGAAAAGAAACATAAACAAAAGGGGCAAGTACGAGAAGGGAAACAAACAACTTTTTAAAAACGGTTTTGTCTTTTGTTTGAACAAAATATCCGACGGCACCCAAAATCATAATAGGAATTAAAAACGCACAGCCTGCGATAACAGCAGTGCAATCGTCAAAGATTAAATCAGAATAATATCTGTAAAAGTATTCCGAAAAAGTCAGTTTGTAAAAAGGTGTTATATATAAAACACCGTTTACGATTTTAAAGGAAAAATATACCATAAGGATAAAAACAACAATCAGAGTAATCCAAAAGGCTTTGCTTGAAAACTTTTTACCGAAAAAGATTTTTGTAATTATTACCGTCAATATCGGTATCGGCGAAGCAAAAAAATAACTTATTAATAAATAAATATCGTACATTAATTTTCCTTATTTTCTTTATAAATTTTTGTGTAAGTTTGCAGATTTTTCTGACAGAATTGATTTCGTGGCAATCCCGTTTGTCCTTTACCAAAGTAACGACAAGCGCTCCTAATAATTTACTCTTTCAATTTTTTTGATATATTCTTCGGGGGTATAACGATGATTTATAAAATAATCCAGATAACTAAAATCCTTACGGGCAAGTTCTCTTTTACCCGCTTTATAGTCAAGATAAAATTTTACGGCATCATCATCGGTTCTTATTACTTTCGGCGGCCCTGCCTTTTCGTATCTTGAATAATACTGATAGGCTTTATCAAATTGTTTCAGCCCAGTATAAATTTTTATATAATAAAGTGATTTATGCGGATAGCGGTAATTGTCAAATGCAACACGTCCGATGATTTTCAGGGCATCTTTATAATTTTTTTGCGCAATAAGCAAATCGAGTTTAAACGGAATGGGAAATTCCGTTCTGTTTTCGATTCTGTCGATAACGGTCTGCATTACGTCAAATTCTTCGATATCCCGCAGAAAACATATATCGGAACTCTGATAACCGATAATTTTTGCCGCCATTCTCATATATTTCAGATATTCATTTACCATGACTTGCATTTCCTCGGAACTGAAATCTTCATAATTTCCCGTTTCATACTGGTATCTGACTATTTCGTTTCTGATTTTAAAAGCAGCCATAGCGGCATTAAAGGCCTTTACGGGAGGAAAAACAGATTTATCGGCAATAACTTTGTTTCTTTCAATAGCATATTGGTAATTAAGTTTTAAAAGGCATAAATGACACGGATAAGACAGATATATAAAAGGAATGAAAACCAACAGAGAGAAAATTAATTTTTTGAAAACCTTTTTGTCTTTTGTTTGTACAAAATACAAAACAGATGCAAGCACAAGCAAAGGCAGTATAACAAGACAGGCTTTTACAAAGAATACACAGGCATCAAAAATAATTTCCGAAGTATAAGCATAAAAAGTTTCAGATAAAGTCAACGGATAAAAATTGTCAAAAGAATAACAACCTTTTGTTACAAAGAATAATGATAATAAAAATACTGCAAGCACAGAAAGTATAACGATTTTAAAAACCTTATTTGAAAACTTTTCAAAAAAGAAGATTTTTGCGGTTACAAGCAGTAAAAATACAACAGGGAAACACACTGTCAAAAAGTATAAAATTTTATATCCGAAATTCATTTTTTTCTCCTTAATACATATTTTTTGTTCTTGCGGGCAAAGTGCGGCAATCTCGTTCAGTTTTGCCGTTTTCAAACTTTTAGGGTTTTCCTAATAATCCACCCTTTCCAGACTTTTTACGTACTCATCAAGAGTATAATATTCTTTAACAAAATGCGACATGCCCGCAAATTCTTCCTGAGCAAGTTTCTTTTTGCCCGTTTTGTAATCAAGATAAAGTTTTGTAATATTATAAACCTTTAAATTTGTCTGATGAGAAACTTCGTTTTTGTACTTTTCAAGATATTCATAGGCTTTGTCGTAATTTTTCAAACCCGCATAAATTTTTGCATAGTACATGTCTTTCATATTTTCGCCCTGAAAATCAATCTGTTCGATAGTTTCAAGCGCCTTTTCATAATTTTTGCGTGCTATAAGCAAATCAAGTTCCGCAGAAATTTTTATACCCTTTTTGGCTTCGATTTTTTCAACAACCTTTTGAAGTTCGTCAAGTCTTTCCATTATTCTGAGCATATAGAGATAATTCCAGTCATAGCCCGATAAAGCACTTTCATCCGACCTGTATTTTATGTATTCATCAATCAATTGTTTTGCTTTCTCCGAGGAAACATCAGGGTTTTTGCCATGATTAAAACATTCTTTTAAAAAGTTCATTTCAAGAACATCGGCAACCATTGCGGTATAAAAGGCTCTGACAGGCGGAATTTTGTTATCAGCCATATATCTTGCCTCTTGTTCCGAAAAAACTTCCGCATTTTGAACTTCAAGCACAAAAAACGGATAGGAAACGAGCGCAAACGGCGCTAAAATCAGCAAAGTTACAAAAATTTTCTTTAATATGTTTTTGTCTTTGGTTTTAAGAAAATAAACAAGCGATGCAAACAAAATCAGCGGCAGCAGATACAAAAAGCATTTTACAAAATAACTGCAAAAGTTTATAACAAACGGTGCCGTATATAAATTAAATTTCTGAAAAACTGTTAGCGGTCTGATTTTTGTAAAATTCGACATTACAACAACACTTGAAAGTCCGAGTGCGGTCATTGCAATAAACAAAACCGCAAAAATTATCCAAAACGGCTTATTTTTAACTTTTTCACCGAAGAACACTTTTAATATTATCAGTAACAACAAAGGAACGGGAGATGCAAAAAAATCAACCAAAAACGATAATATTACTCCTAAAATACTTGTTTCCATTATATATCCTTTCGTTCATTATGCTGTAAGGGTGAAGATGTTGTAAATTTCTTCGTCCGTTAGGTCTGTGATTGTCTTTTCGCCCTCAAAGACTGCCATATTGACAAGTTCTTTCTTTTTCTTAATCATTTCGTCAATTTTTTCTTCAAACGTGCCGAGGGTGATAAGTCTGTGAACCATAACGTTGTTGGTCTGACCTATTCTGTAAGTACGGTCGGTTGCCTGGTCTTCAACGGCAGGGTTCCACCACAAATCGTAGTGAATAACGTTTGTTGCGTTGGTAAGGTTAAGACCTGTTCCGCCCGCCTTTAAGGACAAAATCATAATCTTGCTTTCATCGTCCTCTTTAAACTGTTTGAGCATTGCCTCTCGCTGAGAGGTATTCAAAGAACCATGGAAAAATAACGGTGTGGTTGAAAGTTCGTTTTGGACAATAGGCACAAGAATTTTGCCCATTTCTTTGTATTGGGTAAAGACAACCGTCTTTTCCTTATTTTCCAAAATTCCGTCAAGCACCGAGATAAACTTATCGCATTTGCCCGAAACGTCTTTTGTCATTTCACCCGCTTTTTTATACTGATACGGGTGGTTGCAAATCTGTTTCAGCGCCGTTATAAGTTTGAAAATCATACCACGGCGGTTAATACCCTGTGCTTCCGAGATTTTGCCCATAATATCATTAAGCGTGCTTTCGTACAAAGCAGCCTGCATTTTTGACAAATAACAGTATTCATCAAGAACAACTTTTTCGGGCAAATCGCTGATAACCGATTTATCCGTTTTAAGACGTCTTAATACAAACGGTGATATCGAAAGTTTGAGTTTTTCCGCCCTGTTTGTCTGCTTAAATTTCTCAATCGGAACGGCATAACGCTTTTGAAACTCTCTGATTGTGCCGAGATAGCCTTTGTTGATAAAGTCAAAAATACTCCACAGTTCAGTAAGTCTGTTTTCAACAGGAGTACCCGTCATAGCGACTTTATATTCCGCTTTAAGCGATTTTACCGCAACCGTCTGTGATGTATCGGGGTTTTTGATGTTCTGTGCTTCATCGACAATCAGCATACCCCAGTTTTTCTTTTTGATTGTATCAATATCAATTCTCAAAACGGCAAAAGTCGTAATAATTACGTCAGCCTTATCATCAAGTTGTCTTTCGGGGCCGTGATATACCGAAACAGAGAGAGACGGAGCAAAACCGTTAAGTTCTTTTACCCAGTTACCGAGAAGCGTTGTCGGACAAACAACCAGTGTCTGACCTTTTATTCTGTTTTCTTCTTTCAGTTTTAAAATCAAACTTATAACCTGAATTGTTTTACCAAGACCCATATCGTCCGCAATACAGGTTCCGAAACCTTTTACGGTGTTTGTATAAAGCCATCTCAGACCTTTTTCCTGATACGAACGCAGAGTTCCGTTCAGCGCCTCGGGCGGTGTAACTTCCTGAATCTTTGTTAAATCTTTCAGAATGTTTGCAAATGCCGCATCGTAGTCAAATTCGTAGTCTTTTACGTTACCGGAGAGTGCCGCATGCAAAAGTTCTGCCCTTGTAAGAGTTTCGATGGTCGGGTTTTTAACTTTATCAATTAAAGCCTTTGCCTCGTCCTGTTCAATCAGAATATACATATTTTTATAGGCAACAAGACCTTTTGAATTTTTTGTAAGAGCCTCAAATTCCTCGACGGAAATCTTATCGTCGCCGATTGCGATTTTGTAGTCAAAATCAAATATACTGTGCAAATTCATATTGTTTGCGCCGAAGTTCAAAAGTTCTTCAAGGTCAGATTCTCTGCCCGCCTTGACTCTTGCATTTATAGATGCTCTCGGTACAACAATGTTGCCGAAATCTTCGGGCAGAACGAGTTCAATACCCGCTTTGTTAAGGTAATACGCCGTATTTGCCATTACCTTATAAACTTCGTTGACGTTTAATTTGAGTTTAAAATCGTTTTCTTCCTCAAACAGTGTTTCAAGTTCGGGATAGTATTTAAGCGCATAATTAAGTTGCTTTTCAATAATCGAAGTTACAAAGTCGGCAGGCTTGTCAAAAATCGTCTTTTTATCCGAATACAAAACCTCAACGGGCAGAATTTCAGGCTCCTGTCCTTCGGTTTTGTGTTTGATTTGAACGGTTAAAACAAAGTCCTCGTCGGTGATTTTTGCAATATGCAAAACGGGAACGATATCGTATTTGCCGATATAAATTTCATCGAGCCAATCCGAAATAGCCATTGCAACATCGGTGGAGCGGAAATATCTCTTTTGCTGAAGAGGCTTCATAAAATACACGGCAGCCTTTAAATCTCTAAATCTTGAGATTTTCAGCCCTATGTACTTGAACATTATGTAGTTCAGATATTTGTCAATTAAGTAATCTTTGGTATTTTTAATGTCCGAAAAACTGTCAAAATCAAATTCGGACAATTTTTTCAGAGATGCCGTCAGTTCGTCCGTAAAAGAAAACAGTTCGTATTTAACGGAAAACAGTTTATCCGACATTTCAACCTTCGGTATAAAATAGAGTTTTCTTATTGCCCTTAAAATAAACTGCGTTAGGTTATTTACAGCCTGATAAGAAACCGTCAAATCCTCGTTGTGTTCAACGTCCGCAAAACAGGAAAAGTATTCCCAGAGAACTTCAAGAGGGATAGCGTACCCATATTGTTCCTCGCCTTTAATTTCTTTTGTTTTTGCAACAAAACGGTATAAAGAACCTTTTGATTTAAGCCAGAAGTCAAAATTATTTTTCGGATAAACAAAGACCATAGGCTTGCCGTTTTCTTTAAAGAAATAAAAATCGGTATTTCTCAAAATAGAAACAGGCTGGGGAAAGGTGCCCTCAAACTCGTCATCAACAACGTCATAAAGGTTGTTGACGGTCATTCTGAAATCTTTTTTCTCCATTCCCGCAGGATTTTCCGTCAAATTGCGGAACATATCCTCTACGTTGTTTTTCTTGAAAGAATAGGTGTGATGTTCGGGCTTTTCTTCTTCGGCTTCTTCGTCAAAATCAAACTCGTCGTCTTCTTCATCGTATTGATCGTATAAAAGTATATTATCCTGTAAATCCATATTTGACTTTCTTTTATCTAAGAACAATATTATATCAAATTTTTTTACTTTTTGGCTATAAATTGAAATTTTTTATGAAATTTTTTACAATTACAAATTGCAAGCCGTTAAAGAATAATATGTAGGGTGCAAAAAGCGAATTTTGACAAGGCTGACCGAGAGTGAAACGAGGGAACGCTGTCTCTGTGAAAGCGTTTCACGAGCAGAGGCTGGAGGGTCAAGGCGATGAGCCTTGCCCGAAACGCCGTTTATTGCGAGTGGAACAAGACAATCTGCTGAAATGAAGTTTTTGCAGAAGCAAAAACGAAATGGAATGCAAAGATTTTGAACCGTCAAAATTCAAGACAGCGCCGCCCGAGCAGAGTGCGAAGTAAACACGTACGGCGGTGATGAAACGGCGGAAGTGTTTACGTAGGCACGTTTATTGCGAGTGCGGTAAGAGATTTCGCTCGTTTTTTGCTTTCCTATCTAATTGAAGCCGTGAAGCAAAATTAAAATCCAACGGAAAAATATGTATGCCGTCATTGCGAGGAGAGCAAGAATTGCCCGACGTGGCAATCCCGTTACGAAAATACATCTGTCATACTGAGCGGTAGCGAAGTATCCAGCCGTACAAAACTGGTGCAAACGTTCCTTTTTGCCCCCTACCTACTTTCTTTTATTTAAACATTTCTACTTCATTATACGGATAATGTGATTCACTGTTTCCACAACTACCACCAACAATCAATACGTTACCGTTTGGCAGTTCTATCGTTGAAAAATTACGACGCCAATATTCAAAACTATTTATTTTCTCTATTTTATTGATTTTTATATTAAATAAATAATTATCGGTTTCACTTAAAAATAAGATATCGCCATTTTTTAGTAAAATTGGCTCGTGGATATATCCCTTTCTTAAAGGAACCAATTTTGTTGACATTCTTGTAATTTCTTCTTCAATTTTATTTTCTTTCTCAATATATTCA
>JAILHI010000062.1 GCA_024695865.1 Candidatus Gastranaerophilales bacterium | reverse complement strand
CCGAAGGTGCGGTCAAAGCAATTGAAGATATTGATAAACTTTTAACCGTTTTGAACAACAAACAATCAGAAATCGGCGCAGTGTTTAACCGACTGGAGTCAGTTGCAATGTCCAACACCATGGGTGTTGAAAACATGAGTGCGGGGTTATCAACAATCGTTGATGCGGATATCGCAAAGTTGAATTCTGAATATGTGAAAAATCAAATTCTGCAAAACGCCTCCTCGGCGCTCATGGTCCAAGCCTCCAACCTCAACAGAGAAGTTGTGTTAGGGCTTTTGAGAAATTTATAATTTTATTGTCTTCCTTTTAAGACATTTATAGTCGTCATTGCGTTAGCGGGTGAAAAGTGTCATTCTGAACTTGCATCCGCCTGTAGGCGAGGTACGAGCCGTACAGAGCAGGGTACCCTTTAGGGTATTTCAGAATCTTTTTAACGCTTATTGTTGGGTTGCGTTTGTGGGATAGACCCTGAAATAAATTCAGGGTGACAGAAGGTTTTGGTAATGATAGTGCGTTTTTATTGTCTGGCGGTGCCTGACCTACACTTTTACCCATTTTTATGTTTTTTATTTTTTTTATTTTTTTCCAGTTCTCTTTTTGCATTGTCGATAGAAATTTTTGCAAGGGGTTTTCTTGTTTGTCTGTCATAAAAAACAAGCCAGTGCTTTCTTTTTGGGTTATCAACGGCAAAAGATAATCTGCCTGAAACTCTGTCGTGGGGGTTAATGGTTTTAAACATCAATGTATTATCACCAAAAACCGAAGGGTAATAAATGTGATTTGATTCGCTTGCAACAGCGATATCCATGGATGAAAAACTCTTTTCAGTAAAGTTGCTGATTACCAAGTTCAGAGCATATGTGTTTTTTTCGCCAAACGGGTCTTCTTCAAGTGACAAATTCGTTATTTTGACATCAAGCCCGTCATATTTCATTTCCTCCTGTTTTAATGCCTCATCAGACAACACAGGCAGGGTTACTTTTGTGGTTAATCTTACTTTAATTTCGTCTCCGGGTGAAAGCATTACGTCTTTACCTTTTTTTAAAAGTGAAATGCAAAGACCTATTGCACCGCCGATTGCGGCACCGCCAAGAACCGTGTAACCCTGAGATGCAATTGCACCTTCAAGCCCTAAAACGTTGAGGGCAATATATCCTCCGACAAGACCGCCCCCGACAGTGTGCAAAGTGCTTGTGCCGACTCCTTTTGCAATTGACGTTGCAAGGTTTGCTTTTGTGCTCATTTGCCCTTCAATCGGGATTTCACGCCCGTCAGGAGTTATGAGAGAATCAAATTTTAATTCTATCCAACCGTTCCTGCCCATTCTTTTTGCGTCTCTTATTTCTCTGACAGAGCCGTGGGCAATTGTTCCAACAGGAAGAATAACGCCTTTATCGCCCATAACATCA
This sequence comes from Candidatus Gastranaerophilales bacterium, assembly GCA_024695865.1. Lineage (GTDB taxonomy): Bacteria > Cyanobacteriota > Vampirovibrionia > Gastranaerophilales > Gastranaerophilaceae > RUG841. The sequence goes on along the minus strand of JAILHI010000062.1, from coordinate 2,623 downwards.
TTTGTTACTTCAGCAAAAAATTCGTCGCCCTCCTCTGTGTAGCCTGAACTTAGCACCTGCGAAACGGTCATATTAATAAAATCTCTTCTCGTGTCGCCAAACTCTTCAACTTCACCCGTAAAAAGTTTTTCGTCAACACGTTTCACTTCATTACTTTTTTCAGCGTGTCCGTGAAATAACTGATTTGATTTTGAGGTATATTCGTCTTGCCCGACGTATTCTGTTTTGTTACCGAGGTTTGCATAATATTCCATCTCTGCAAACGCACAATTTGCAGAGAAAAATGATATTAAAATAAATAAGCAAAAATACTTTTTCAACAAACCTACCTCTTAAAAAATAATACTATTATTATCCTTTTTAGTCCATTTATAAATTCCATTCGGGTTTAAGTTTTCCAAAATGAATATTATTGTAAAAATAATTCAAAATCTGAAAAGCATCGTAACCTTCTTTTGCCAAGTTGTTTGCACCATGCTGGCTCATGCCTATTCCGTGTCCGTTTTTTGCAATATTTCCGTCAAAAGACGGTACGGATTTTATGAACGGCAAATCTTTATACCATACATCTGACGAATTTTTTGTCTGTCCTCCGGCGGATGCGTGATAATATGCGGGGATTGTCTTTTTGTTATATGTCAAAACAATATTTTCCGTATCTAAAACCGCTCTGTTGGTTGACGGTTTTTCGCTTGTTGCGCCGCCGTATGCCTGATCTTCTGTGGTGTCTTTCAAGTCATAACCGTGAGTTGCGTGCTTTCCTAAGTTTGCAACCGCATAACTTCTTGCTGCAATTGCCTGTGCTTTTAAGGCTTCCTGCGACCAACTCGCCGGCATTTCTGACGGTACAACACCGAGAAGATATTCTTCAATCGGCAAATTGTTTATCAAAACAAGTTTATTGTTCAAATTCTGAATAATAAAAACGCCTCTGTACCATCTTTGTTTTGCACATAAAAAACCGTTCATTTCAGGCTTAACCACAATTCTTGTGCTACCCAAATTATACGGTTTTCCGTTTACATAAAGTCCGATTGTGCCTTTATAGGCTTCAAATGTGTACATTCGCATCGGTGAAACGGTATATAAAACTTTGCCTGTTTTTTCGTTAATTATTTGAGCACCTTTTGAAGAACCGATATTAAACTCGGTTTGTTCATCAAGCAACCCTATCTTTATTGCAAATGACGGCAAAATTGTAAATATTAAAAAAATCAGTGTGGCAATTAATTTTTTCATATGAACATTTTAACTCGATAATGAAAAATTTTCATCAGTTTTTTATTGTAATTTGTTCTAAAATTTCCTGCGAAACGGCACTTTTTAATGCTTTATTAATCTTTTTATTTTTTATTGCCAGATTAATACATTCTTCATTTTTGCAAATATAAACAGAACGACCGTGCGTCAGAGTGTCGGGGTTCAGGATAATTTCACCCTCTTTTGTTTTTGTTATTTTAATTAAATCCTGCTTGTCTTTATATTGCGAACAGGCAACACATTTTCTTTTGAATTTCTTATCAGACTTCATCTAAATACTCGCATGCACGATTAACCGTTGAGGCTTGGGATAAATAAACAAATTTATCGTTTCTTAATTCTATACACTCGATATTGTCATCTTCTTCAAACAACGGCTGTTCTTTTTCGGTTACAAGAGATGCAAAATAATTATCTTTTATCAGATTGCAGCCTTCAAAATCTTCCAAAGCACCTGTTGAAACGGAAGATAACAAATCAAAAACATTTACATCCAAAAATTGCAGCATCATCTGAAAATCCGCAATGTTGAAACTTGCGCCGACATCGTTTAAATATAATTCTTCATCAAGAAGAAGGAAATCAAGTTTTAAAACTCCGCAAAACGGCGCGGAATTGTAGTTTATGGAGTTTAAAATTTTTAAATAATAATCGTTGAAAATTCTTTCCTGCAAATGTTTTGTTACCTGAAAGTCAGGACAAACCGTTAATTTTTTATTTTTATACAAATTTGCTATGTGAACATGAGAAACACTGTCCGTCAGGAAATATGAAGTGAAATGATGTCCTGACATTGTCTGCTCAATAACAATTTTTTCAAAACCTCTTTCAAAAAGAGAATCTATCATATCCTGTGCTTTGAAAAATGTATCAATAAGAAAACTGTGTTTTATTTCGTCTTTCATATCCGTCATTATTGTTATCGGATAATCTGCGCTTTTACACCAGTCGATTGCGGGCTGGCTTCTTTCAAAAACTGCAAATTTGACTGTCGGAATTTTGTTTTTGTATATCATTTTTTTTGTGTTGGAACGGCTTAAAAGATATTCATATTGAGCCTGTGAACTTCCGAAAGTCTGAATTCCGTTCATTTCAAAAACTTCTATAAGTTCTGAACTTTGCGCTTTTGAAGATAAAACAAAAGCAAAACCGATTTCGTTTGCAAGAGCAAAGTCAAGAAGTTCCGAGACTTCATCAGAATCAACATCAAGTTTAGTAACTTCGTCAATGCTGCATATTGCGTCTTGTGATGCAAAAATCAAGCCGACATTAGGATTTTCTCTCAATGACAAAACCAAACTGTCTATATTTATTCCGTTTTCTAAAATTAATACATGCATTATTTTGTTATAACCTTGTTTTT
>JAILHI010000045.1 GCA_024695865.1 Candidatus Gastranaerophilales bacterium | reverse complement strand
GGAAGGTAGCGCAGAGCTACCGCAACTCAAAAGAAAAATTGAATTTGAAAATGGGCTTGTGGCACTCTGCCGAGGGTTACAAGAACCACCGCAAGAACAAAGGTTCTTGTAAAGCCGATTAAGTATCGGCGTCCCGAGAGGAAGGTAGCGCAGGGCTACCGCAACTCAAAAGAAAAATTGAATTTGAAAATGGGCTTGTGGCGCAGCGGTAGCGCAGGGGACTCATAATCCCTTGGTCGTAGGTTCGAATCCTACCGGGCCCACCATTTAGGACAAGTCTAGAACTTGTCCTTTTTTAATGCTATGACTTGATTTCTGGGTTCACAATGCTTAAAAATCTAACATTTTACCTTTTTAACCCTAATAAGACTCGAACTACCATAATTCTATTATGAGTTGATTAATACGTGATTTCCGTTTATTGTAACCCAATGTTCGCCATAAACATTTGAATGTTTCTTAAATTTTATTTTACTGTTTCTTTCATTAAGCATTTTTTTATATTTACTTCTGATTTCATCAGAAAAATTATAAATTTTTTTGTCTTGATTTGAGGAACTATTAATATTTGCAATGTTTGATTTCTCATTATTTTTATTAAGAATATATTCATATTTGTTTTTGAGATATTCTTTTTCTTTATTTGGTAAATTTTCGACTTTATTAAGAACACCTTTATAATCATCATCAAATGGGGTTTTTTGATTTGAAGAATAAATATTGCTGAATTCTGCTTCCTTAATTAATTTATCAGCCCTTTGTTCTATTTTATTCAATCTGTTCAGCCAACCTTTCAGAAATTTTCTTTGAGAATAATCTTTGTGAACTTGATTATAATAATGTTGTTTACGTATTTCTATTAGTTTATAAAAATTTTCATCAGCCCTTTTAAACATTTGCTTAGCACTTAAAGCACCGTTTTGAACGGCGGTATCAAAAAGGATATAAGCGTCTCTAATATCTTTTTGCTTATCTGCACCTGATTTAATATAATAATCTTCATAATATATTTTTGTCGCCAAATCTTTTGTCATATTTTTAACACTTTTTGATGGCAAATGACGAGTTCTTGTATATTCATTTAAAGCAGTTTGGGTAATGCCTAAATTGGTTTCACCACCTCTATCATCAGAGTCATTGCTATAGCCACCCTCATCTGCAAGTACATAGTTTAACAATATATAAAACTTTTTATCATACATTTATTTCTATTTATCCTTTCTTACAAATTTAATTATTAACTTCAGAATATAAATATTCATAATAACCAAGCAATGTTGCTCTTTCTTTTAATAGCCCGACATATTCTGAAACAAAAGCAACTTGATAGTATCTGCCATCGTGTTCAAAAACTAATTTTTTCAAAGTAATGAGTTCTTTGTTTTTATATTCTTCCCATTTATCCTGTGAATCCTGAACAACAGCAAATTGTTCGGGTGTCAGAATTGTTTTTAAATTATTTAAATGTTTTTTAATTTCATTATTCCAGCCATCTGCGGCAATGTATCCGCAATTTATCATTCCCGAATTAGTAGAATCTTTTTCAATGCATTTACCCAATTCTATATCTAACTGGTGTTCATTGATGCTGTTTTTTGTTTCAAAATTTTTCTCAATGTTGTTATTTTCATTAACAAGTTTTTCGTTTATGTTTTGAAAGATATTTGTGTCCGATTTTTCATTATTTTGAAAAGAACAACCTGAACAAAATATAATGAAAGAAAACAAAACAAATTTTAGCAGAATATGTTTAAACATTTTTAGCCTCTTTTATCTTATATATTTCTAATATGACACATTTTTAAAAATCCGCAACCCCTGTGGTGTAAGGAATATAACACATATAACAAGTGAAAAGATTTGTAAATAAATTGTTACAAGCCCTTTTTGTTAAAACTAAAATTTGATATTTGTTTTTCAAAAATTTTATGCAATTTGCAAAGTTCGTAAAAACGAATCTTCATCATTTACCGATTCAAGCAAAAAAGTTCTGACTTTGGCTATTTGCCTCCACCATTAAAAAGAGCCAATCGGCTCTTTTTTTGTATTTATTCGTCTTTAAAATATCCTTTTAACAGCCACAAGATAAAGAATAATAAGCCCATATCGAGTATTTGCCATATCGCCTTGGAAAGACGGACAAGATATACGGGATTGTATAAAATTATTCCGCCGATACATAAAAGAACTGCCCATATCGGTATAAATTTCCTTAAAGATACAAGCATATTAAACAACGTTAAACAAACGAAGATTCTTAATAATATATACACCTGATACGGCACTTTAAAGAAACTCAAAACAATAATAAGCGCTGTTATTATCGGTAATATTACCGTTAAATTCCATATATTCTTTTCGCTTACGGTGCTTTCTTCCTCTGTTTTGTTGTAATTATCATAATCTTTTCTTTCCTGTTTTTCGCCATTATCGGCAGATACACTGATAATTCTGTCAACCCGATAAGTTTTTACCTGACTTTCTGCACAAAACAGCGCTTTTAGATACAAACCCTGTTCTAATTCCAACGGAAGAATTTTTAAGTTCACCGTTGCACCTGTTTCTAATCTATAACAAATTGTTACTATCGTGTGGTTTTTAATAAACAATTCCAAATCTTTTATAATATTTGAATTTTGCTGCTTTTCATTTTTTGTGTCGTTTTCCCGAGAATTATGGTTGCGGTTATATTCGCCTTGAAATTCTTTGTCTGACGGTTGATTATCCATGTTCTTTTTTAAATATTCGTAGGCTTCATTGATAAGTTTCATTTTCTCGGTGGCGAGTTTTTTGTTTATAGGGTTATTAAATCTGTCAGGATGATTGTTTTTCACTGCATCGTGATAGGCTTTTTTCAAACTGTCTTCATCGTATTTCCCTTTAATCTTCAAAATCTTTTTATAATCTTCAAAATCTCGCACAAGAACTCCTGTTTGTAAAATTATCTATAACCGTATAACACAAATTTAATATAGTGTTATTATATCACGACAATGCGGGCAGGACAGGTTTTAGAGTGCCGATATTATGTATAAATACTATTGTCAAAGATTATCCTTCTTTTTTTGAGAAGGTATCCATTCGTTATGTTTTTTCATCAGTTTATAAAGCCAGCAGCCCGAACAAACAATTCCCCATTTCTTTTTTGCCTTGTTCATAACCATGTTTTTTGCATATATTAAATGAGGATTATTTAGGGCATTCAGCAATCCGTCACGAAATACGTTTCCGTCAAAAGCCTTTCTGTAATTGGAACAGCAGCCCAAAATATCGCCGTTCCAGTTAATTTGCGGAGTCCATAACATTGCACATTCGTACCAGTTGGCGTTTCCTTCCCTGAATTCTTTTATTCTTACGGCAAAATCAGAATTTATCTCCGGACGTTTTAACCCTGTTTCTTTTTTTACAAAATCAACATTTTTAATCGGAGAATATTTTTTTTCATAATTTCCGTCAAAAATCAGTTCATCAACACCGATTTCTTTTGCAATTTCTTTTACTTTGGGAATTTCGTGTTCATTATGACCAAAGACAACAAATTTCCACGTTAAAAACGGGTAGATTGATTTGTATTGTTTTTTTAAATTGATAATTTTTTTCAGATTTTCAAGCACTTTATTATAATCGCCGCCCACCCTGTAGATTTTATAGGTTTCGGAACTTGCGCCGTCTATTGAAACGGTAAGTGCTTCAAAAGAATATTTTACAAGAGCCTCTGCCTGTTCGTCAGAAAGATAATTTAAGTTGACACCGTTGTTGGCAGTTAGTTTGACACCTTTTTCATGAGCGTATTTTATTATCTGAACAAGTTCGGGATTTAAAAAAATTTCTCCCGCATTGGAAAGTTCTATTTCTTCAAGTTGTTCATTGTCATCAATCAGATTTTTGAAGTTCTCAAATTTCAGATAACCTTTGCCGAGAGCATTGTTTCTTTTTGCAATGGCTTTTTGGGCATAACATTCGGGGCATTTTAACTGACAGAGAGTACAGGCATCAAGCCTTATCATTTTGGGAAGTTCCGATTTATCGTTATATTTTTCGTTTAACTGCTCTTGTGAAAGTGTTATTTTTTTTCTGAAAAAGAACTCAAACATTTTATCCCGTTTCGTTTGGATTGGTATTGCCAACACGGCACTTTGCTGCAAATTATAGCATAAAGTTGTTACTTGAAACAACAAGCGGACATGGTGAGGGGAAAAATGTTAACAACTATCTGCTGGATTCTTCGGCTCCGCCTCAGAATGACAGGCATTTGCATCATTACGAGGAGCGGATGCGACGAAGTAATCCCTAAATAAGATTGCCACGTCGGGCATTTCTTGCCCTCCTCGCAATGACGTTGTATTTGTCGGGTTTCACTCAATCTGCATTCTCAAAAGTGAAATTTATTCAAATTCAAAAACATTAATTTCAGGCGGGCAGTTAAAGCGAAACGGCAATATGCTCACACCTATTCCTCTTGTTACAAATAGTGTTTTTATCCCTTTTTGAAGCACAATCGGTTTTGTTTCGTCGGTTTTTAACAATTTCCCGTTAACTTCCCGTTTCCAGCCTTTTGCATATTTATCACCGTATTTTGATGCGGTAAATATCGGGCGGTTTATAAAAGGCAGCCTGACTTGTCCGCCGTGGGTGTGCCCCGCAAGTGTAAGAGTGATGTTTTCGGGTGCTTTTTTGAACATATCGGGGCTGTGTGTAAGCAGTATAACAGGGGCGGCAAAGGCTCCGTTAATGTCTGAAATGGCTTTAAAAATATCGGGCTTGCCCGTGTCATAATCCTCAAGTCCTGCAATATAAATATTTTTGCCTTTTGCTTTAATTAAAATATTGTTGTTTGAAAGGACTTTTATTCCGTTTTTTTCAAGTGCGGACGTTATTTCTTCTTTTCCGTACCAGCCGTCATGGTTTCCGAGAGTGGTGTAAAATCCGTATTTTGTTTGTACTTTTCCCAAAACTTCCGCAATTTTTTCTATCGGAAGCGTGGAATGTCTTGTGTGTCCGCAGACGTAATCGCCTGTTGAAACGACTAAATCGGGGTTTTCGGCATTAATAATATCAACAATTTTTTCGAGTTTCTTTGTCTGATAAGGTTTTATGTGAAAATCAGCCGCAAAAACAATCTTTATTCCTTTCAGGGACGGCTCGCTGATAAGAAATCTGTTTACTTCAAGTTTCCGTGGCTCAACAAAGTATGAATAAGCCGCAACACCAAGAATTATTAAAACAATACATATACATAATATTTTTGTGAATAATTTCATTTTTTACTTTATATTTTTACCCGATAAAAATTTTAAAGTCGCTTTTATTCTTGTTAATAGTGAGATTTGTCTGCAATTATAGACTTTGTTTTCTACGATTGCATCTGCCCACATTTCAGGCATTAATGTCATGCCGAATTTTTCCGCCTGTTTTGCAAAATATTCATAAGATTTTATGACGGAAGATTCTATAACCTTGTTTGTGGTGTTCATTTTGCTTTCCTGATGGTTTACCGCCCTTGAAACCGTTTTGACTTTCAGGTTTTGGCAAACTTTGAAAAAGTTGTCGATTTCTTTTTTATTATCGTTAACATTGGGGAAAATAATATATTTAAGGCGTAATCGGTTTGATTTATCGCCCGCTTCGTCAATATATCGTTTTACGGTTTGCAAAACCTCGTTATATTTATCCACTCTTTTGATTTTTTTATAAGACTCTCTGCAGCCGCAATCAAGCGAAATGCAAATATTATTGTTGTTCTCTGCCTGTAACATTCTTGATATTTCGGGTTCGTATTTTATGCCGTTTGAAAGAACTTCTATGCGGCAATTTTTATCCAGAAGCATTTTGAGAATTTGAGGAAATTCTTCCAGCATAGTAGGCTCGCCGCCCATGAACGCTATAAAGGTGTCAGAGGTAAGACGTCCTTCGTCCGACAATTTTTCAATAATCGGCAGGGCATCGTATTCATCACTTTTTTTAACCGTTTCGCAAAAGTTGGAATGAACAGAACAGTAAAAGCATGAAGCGTTGCAATGCGCCCAGTTAAAGACGGTGATTTTGAAAATTTTGCCGTCAAATTCTTTCCATTCTTTTTCTTCAAGCATCGGACACTGCTGACATTTAATAGGAATGATTCCGTTTTTCATTTCTTCTATAATTTTCAAACGGCGTTCTTCGTTTTTTTCAAAGGCGTTTTCTTCCGAATAATGAATGTATTCGGGGCCCTCCCAAACTTCATTGCAGTATTTGAAACCCGAAAAACTTAAATCTATACTTCCTAAAATATGGTTACAGCATTTGTATTTCATTTTTAATCCTTATAAATAAAGTTATTATATCATACATTTTTTAAAACTGTTTTGCAGAAAATTTTTAAAAATTCTGCAATAAAAAATTAAATATTAACAAATGTAACAAAATCAAAAATTTTTAGACCATGACTGACAAAAAAAATATTGATTGGTTATTATACAAGTACGAATACAAATGTGTGTTTACTAGTTAAAATAGAAATGGGTGAATGATGAATCTTAACGGAATTAATTCAGTACAGCCATCTTTAGTTTTCAAGACGAAAGAAGCTGAAAAGCCGGCAGAAAATCAACAAGTTCAGACAACATCGGCAGAACCGAAGAAATCTTCGGACGCAGGATGTTTAAAGAACTATTTTGCGGGTTCTGTAAACTTCGGCGGACATCACTGCAAAACAAGCAACTTTGAAGTTAAAAAACTTCCCGATGTTCCTTGTTGTTGCTGTGGTAAGCCGATGCTCAGAGAAAATGATTTACAGGAATGTAAAAAAGCAGTAGCAGGCGCAAAAGGCGAACATTTGGCTGCAACTATTGACGAGTACAGCAAATATATGCGTGCCGATGAAAAATGCGCTGCAACAATTATCGCTGACAAAGTTAAAGAAACAGGCGGCGATGTAGGACAGGGCATGCGTGCTACCAGCCAGAACCTCAGAGAATTAACAGGTCAGTATGCAAACGGTATTTTAGACGGTTTGGATAAAATGGCTAAAGAAGCATTTAAAGAAGATGAAAACCCGATGTCAAGCGTAATTGCCAAAGCAAGAGAAGGTATTGCACAAGGCAGAGGACTTGACCGCTCGACCTTCGTTGAACAGTTGGAAAAAGCAGGCGGCAGACTCGGTGAAGAAGCACAGGCAAAAATTCAGGATGCTGCAATGGACTTGCCCCAAACTTTCAACCACGTTCAAAGAATTTATGACAAATATGCAGGCAAAAAGAACGAAGAAATCGCAAGAAGATTGTTCTCAACAGCATTAACTACTGCAGAACACATTCATCCGCACTCTTTGGGCGGCCCTGACAACACTGCAAACTACATTGCAGAATGTGCAGGCTGTAACAATCCGAGAGGCAATATGGATTATGCAGAATGGTTAAAGGTTCACCCTGAATATCCGAGAAAAGCACAGGAACACGTTGAACACGTTGAAGCAAGACTCATCAACGGTGAAATCGGAAAAGATTACAACGATTGGCCGATTGATGTAAGAGCATCACTTTCAAAAGAATCAGGCGGAAGAATGGTTCTTAAAGTTCTCAATCCGTCAACTATCGAAAATATGAGACGTGAAAGAGGCTTGTCAGGCAAAGACGTAACCGTTGAAGATGTTCGTGCAGCCTACGAAAAACAAGAAGCTGAAAAAGCTGAAAACAAATAAGTAAACACATTTTGTAGAAAGGCGGATTTTTCAATCCGCCTTTTTTATATTTTTATACGAAATTAACTTTTCTGAAATATTAAATATATAAAACCAATATTTTTATATATTTGGGTTTTCAATAGATAGTTCTTTGCATTTCCATTCTTCGCCGAAGATTTGATAACTTTCTGTTTCTTTAAGAACAACATCTTTAAAACCGACGGATTTATAGCAATAATAAGCAGGCAGATTGTTTTCAAAAACACCCAGAGAAACCTTTTTTGCTCCCAATATTTCAAAGGCATATTTCAAGCCCTCTTTAATCATTTGTTTTCCGAAACCTTTTCCTCTCTTTCCGGGATTGACAATAACAAAGCCCAAACGTAATTCGTTTTTTGATTTATCGGGTTGACGCAAAGTAAAAAAACCGATAATTTCGGTTTTATCGAGGGCGGTAAAAGCATTTAAACTTTCAACAAACTTAAATTCTTTTTCTGTAACGGGGTAATCCCCGATTACACCCGCTGTCCACTGATAAAAGGCTTTTTCGTCTTTACACCATGATAAAATAATGTCTGCATCATCAGACTTATAAGGTCTTATTTCCATTATAAATTTCCTATAAACAATAAATCGGCTTTTTGCCGCAAAAATAGTTATCTGTTTTTATGTCTGTTGTCATTGCGAGCGAACAAAGTGAGCGTGGCAATCTTTTTCGGGGATTACTTCGGGCAAGCCTCGTAATGACATATTTTGTTTTTTCAGTGTCTTATGTAATGAAAAATATTTATTCTTTTTCCTGTTGCTGTTTGTTTACCTGTGCCTGCAACTGCTGATTTAAAGCCTGCAAATTCATCATTGCCTGAAAACTGCCCTTTGCTGTATTTGCAAGTGCTTCCGAGGAAAGACCTGCCATAGACTGTTCCAGCAAATCATGGTTTGCCTTTTGCAATTCCTTTGCGCCCTGCGGCTGAGCGGCTTTTTCTGCCTTGTGAGTCTGTATGTTTGAAAAAATTCTGCCTAATATCATAACTGTTTCCTTACTTTATATAAGTATTTTTTTCATGAAAAATTGCCATGTTTTAGAAATTAAAATATATAAATTCCGAATGTTTTGTAATGGATAATGCCGAAAATATGAAAACTGCGGCAAGTAAATAGGTGTATATGCTTTTCTCCGTTGCAACGTATTTCGGGGCAAGTTCGTTTGAGTTTTTAAAGCAAAAGATAATGATGAAACTTGCGAAGAAAAGAAGTGCGTTCAGTTGCAAATCGGGATCGAAAAAGACCATATTAAATTTATCAAAGACAACGGGAACAAAGAATGTATGTATTCCGAGCATTGAACTAATTGTAATAAAATACTGATAAATGTGTTTTACCATAACAAGCGGGGCTATGGAAACCATTGTGATAAACGTGATGAAAACGGCAAGTTTTGCGTTCATCTGAATTTCGGTTTTTTTCCATAATTTGTTTATACAAACCAAAATGCCGTTAATCGTTCCGTAAAAAACGCATGGCCAATTTGCACCGTGCCAGATACCCGTAATCAGAAATACAAAAAACAGGTTCCAGTAAGTTCTTAAATTACCCCGTCTGCTGCCGCCCATAGGGATATAAACGTGGTATTTTAAAAATCTTCCCATTGTAATGTGCCATCTTCTCCAATAATCAGAAATATCAAGTGATTTATAAGGAGAATCAAAGTTTATGGGTATTGCGATATTGAACAGCGCCGCAATACCGAGCGCCATATCGCAGTAACCCGAAAAATCAAAATACCCCTGCATTGCAATAGAAAAGGCAAATGCCCACGAAGTGAAAAATTCCCTCATTGCGTTTTGTGCAATAACAGTCTGTATAAAATCCGTAAAGCCGTCTGCGAGAATTACTTTCTTGAACAAACCTGCCGTAATCATAAACGTTCCGAGGTTTATGCTGTCTTTATTAAAGATTTTTTTCGTCATATCCTGAAACTGCGGGATAAGTTCTTTATGAGTGCAGATAGGTCCTGCTATCAACTGCGGGAAAAACGATACAAACAGCGAATAATCGATAATATTTGTATGTTTTGCTTCACCTTTATAAGAATCCGTAATGTACCCGATTTGCTGGAAAGTGAAAAAACTTATGCCGAGAGGCAAAAACAGTTTCATTGTGTCAAAATGGGTAAAGTGGAAAGAGTTTATCGTTTCTATGAGGAAATTAAAATACTTGTAGTAACAGAGCAGGAATAAGTTTCCGAGAATGGCCGTCACAACAAGAGCGATTTTTATTCCTTTTCTCTGCTGATTTTGAATGAGCCAGCCCATTACGTAGTTGAAAATAATCGAAGATATTATTATCGGTAAATATTCTATTTTGTAATATGCGTAAAAGAAAACGGACGCTATTAACAGCCACAGATTCGTCCATTTCGCCAGATTGAATTTTATCAAAAGATAGTAAATACAAAAAACAATCGGCAGGAAAATGAAAAGAAATTCAATGGAGTTAAATAGCATTATTCACCTTCATAATTTCTGCATTTTCTCATAATCGCCCATAAACTGATTGCCATTACTATCACGGCTAATATTTCGGATATATTTAAGGATAAGTTAAATCCGATTTTTGCGTTAAATATAAACGAACTGATGATAAAGATATAAAACATTCCCGCAATATTCAAAATGTTGATAAATTCGTTTCTCCTTGCGGAAAGAGGTACATAGTCAACGCCGTTGTATAAAGTTTCGCACGGCATTTTCCTGTCCTCAGGCCCGAATTGTTTTTCAATATACTTTGAATAAGTAAGATAACCTGCTAAAAGAATTAATAAACCGATTAAAAAAGTAATCATTTTGTTTCCCTATTTTTCCGTGTATAAATACATAGAACAGTTTTTGCAGTCAAATTCAACACTGAATTTGTTGCCGTTTTCGATTTGCTCTAAATGCCAAGGCATAGCAGGCAGATTGTCGGGTTTGTTTTTTGAACACAAACCGAGTTCGTTTCTGAGGCAGTATCTTGATGAAAAGACTCTTTTTCCTTCAAGCGAAATACCCGTTTCAAGTCCCTGTTCTATCTTTTCAACTCCGTGTCTTTTGTAAAAGGCTTCCGTATTTTTGTTCGTTACGTTTGCAAGATACGTGAGTTCTTTTTTATAGTACGGAACGTTGTTCTTTACTGCCTGTCCTTTAAAGACGGGTCTGTTCTTTGCCCGTTCTTTTCTCATTAAATCAAAAATTCTGTTGCGGAAATCATCAGGATTATCGATATAAACATCGGAATTTGTCTTAACTTCATCAACGACAAATTCACATTCAACATCGAGTTTATACAATAATTTTTGCAGATTTTCGGTTTTGTTTTGTCCTTTCGGATAAACAAATTCTATTGTATTTTTATCTTCATCAACGGCTTTTACGGAATATTCACCGTTCTTTTCGCTTATTTCGGCTTTTACCGAAATAACCCTGTAATTAACAGATTCTTCTACTTCTTTAAAACCTTTGACATTGATATATCTAAACAGTTCAAGTCCGTTCAGATTGTCGTTAATCGGTTTAATCGAGTATTTATTGTTTGTTTTGTCCGTAATTTCTATAACTTTGACTTCTTCATCGCCGATTTGGTATCTGAGTTTGTCGCCGATATTTAATTCTTTGCCGCCGTCAAGTTCAAAGGTGTTGTTCTCAAAATTTACGGCTTTTCCGACATCTTCTCCGACAAGATGATGTTTTGAATACATTTCTTTTTTTCTGCCGTTTAAGAAGAAGTCCGTAAAACCTTTGTTGAAGTTTTTGTATAAATCGGGTTCAAAGTCTAAAATAACTCTGCCCGAAGAAAGTCTTTTTATGCCCTTTTTCTTTGCGATTTCATCTGCCTTTCGTGAAAAGATTGCGGTTGAATTTTTAACGTGTTTTAAATCCTTTTCTCTGCCTGCAATTTTAAAAGAATTTACGCCGATATCGAAAAGTCTTTCAAGGTCGTTTTCAAGATTTAAAAATTTAAGATTGAACAGTCTGTCGTTTTCTCGGATAATGTTGCCGTCGTTGTCTTTTAAAGTCCAGTTGCCCATACATCTTTCGGGGCAGACACCGTGATTTGATGCAAGATAGTGTGCCTCGTCCGCCGAGTTTGATTTTTTGTAATTTTCAACGTAGGAAAGATAGCAGTTTCCGCTGTAACCCACGCAGAGAAAGCCGTAACAGAAGGTTTCTATTTCAACGTTTGTATTGTCGGTTA
>JAILHI010000038.1 GCA_024695865.1 Candidatus Gastranaerophilales bacterium | reverse complement strand
CCTGTGATACTTCCTATTCTTCCGCTTGAGTTATATATAGCGCCGCCGTAACTGCTGCTGATGGTTGTTCTGTTGCCGATAAAGTCACCCGTTATTGTGTCTATGGTTGAACTTACATTGTCAATCGCACCGCCATAGTATCCGACTTTGTTGCCGATAAAATCACCCGTTATTGTTCCGATGTGTGAACTGTTTTTAAGGGATATTGCGCCGCCGTGATTGTTGTTTCCGAGTCCTGCCCTGTTTGCAATGAAATTACCCGTTACCGAGGTGACATCGGTGCCGTTTAAATTGATTGCGCCGCCGTCCCAATTTGATGTTTGTCCGACAAAATCACCCGTTACTGTATCAATATATTTTGAAGTCAGGGATATTGGTGCACCGCTGTTTCCGACATAGTCGCCAGTGTAAACATAGCGGTCAACCTCGGTGCCGCTGCCCGTTCTTACGCCCTGTGATGCCGCTCCGCTCGGTGTTGCGGTGAGTTGTTTGGTTTCATTGTTCCAAGTGTATGCGATTGTACCGTTTGCATAAGTTGTTTTTAAAATGTCAACGTAGAACGTGTAGTCGTGACCGTTTATGGTGACGGCGGTCGGGATAATGCCGTTGTCGGTTTTTGTCCACTTATAGCCGCTTTCGCTGCCGAGAGTGGGTACAAGCCATGCTGCCCTGTCTGCAAAAGACAGTACACCTGTCGCAGAGTTGTAGGAAAGGTCTGCAAAGCCACCGGCCATTTCGCTGCCGAGCGAGATATAGCCCTTAATCGTGCCGTCTGCAATCTGAACTTCGCCCTCGGTTGCACTGCTGCCCGTAACGTTAAAGTCTTTCAGCGTGATAATGGCGGTATCTGTCACATCTGCCGTAATTTTGTCGGCATTGGGAGTTTCGCCGAGGCTGAGGTCGATAACAAGGTCGGTCGCAGCAGAGTTGACGATGTCGTTTGCAAACGTTAAATCATCAATTGTGCCGTTTGCAATATCAAGCGTGCCGCCGTTGAGGGTGAGGGTTGAATTTTCTGCGGTTGAAGATGCCGCCGTGCTGCCGAGCGTGAGAACGCCGCCGTTAATGGCAATATCATCAGCCGTGAGAGTGCCTGTCAGGTTGAGAGCGCCCGAGTTGACGTTAACCTCGGACTGAACAACGTTTGTAAGGGTGTTTGTGCCGCCTGTCAGATTAAGTGAGCCGCCGCCCGTAACAGTTGTAAGGTCGGTTGAGCCTGCCAAAGTCAGAGTGCCTGCGTTTGAAACGCTGTTATCAGACGTTGTGATGTTTGATGCCGTGAGAGCACCGCCCGTGATTGTTACGCTGTCCTGCGTGATACTGTCGACTGTGGTCGAGCCGCCCGTGACGGTTGCAGAGCCCGTTCCCGTAACGGTTTCAAGCGTGTTTGCACCCGTGAACGTCAGTGTGCCCGAGTTGTTAATGTCATTTGTGGCGTTACCCTCAAAAACCGAGTTGTTAATCGTCAGGTTGCCTGCGTTTGTAATTGCCGTGATGAAGTTTGTAAACGAGCCTACGCCGTCAACGGTCATTGTCTGTCCGTCGGACACAGTTATCCCGTCAAAGCCGCCGCCGTCAATCGTGTGGTTTTCTCCATAGATGGTGTAAATTCTGCCGTCGCCTGCAAGTGCGCCCGCATTGCTGATGAACGTAAAATCTCTCGTCATTGTGTAAGACGAACTTTCCGCATCTGCGATAGACGCTGCAAGACTCATATCGGAATAACTTTTTGCAACGTTAAGCCAGCCTTTTGTATCGCCGAGAGTAAACGTATATCTGTAATCGTCCGTGTCTGCGATGATTTTTGTATTATCAAGAGGATTTGAGGTCAAAATCGTGACGTTGCCGAGGCTGCCCGTCAAAAACTGAGTGGTTGTCTGAGTGCCTTCAGCAAGCACTTTTATTGAATTAAGAACGATTTTTGAGCCTGCCGTTGCCGCCGTGATGTTGAGTTTGTCCATCACACCCGTTTCGGCGCTATAATCCGTATTGAATTTCAAACCGTTTGTGTCGGTCGTGAGGCTGCTGATAGTGAGCGTGTCTCCGACATTATCGTTTTGCAGATCAATTACACCCGAATTTGTAGCGTTTAAAGCGGTAAATGTTGTGCCTGCGGCAAGTTCGCCGAGTTTCAGCGTGCCGCTGTTGACGTTCGCGTTCATCGTGCCTGCGTTGTAAATTCGGTCGTTGATTTCGATGGTGTGGGCGTTGTTTGCGTTAAAGGTGATTGTGCCGCTTGCGTTGTAGATACCCGTGCCTGCACCACCAGCAAGTCCTGTCTGATTGTTGTTTTGGAAAAGAACATCATCGTTTTGAGCGGTTACGTTAATGGTACCGCTTTGTTCGTTGTATAATGCCGCACCGTTTGTGCCTGCAATATTGCCCGTAAACGTCGAGTCGTAGATGTTGATTGTACCCGAGTAGTTTTTAAGTGCACCGCCGTAACTGCCTGCCGTGTTACCCGTAAAGTTGCCCTTTAAAGACGTTACGTTTGTTCTTATCAGGTTAAGTGCACCGCCTGCGCCCGTAACGGTGTTACGGTCAAAATCAGCATCAACCGAAGTGATTGTTCCGTCCCACGACATAATTGCGCCGCCATGATTTGACGTATTTTGAGTAAAGGTGCCGGAAATGTTGCCGACAGAACCGGTGTTGATATAAATTGCACCACCTTCGGTTGTAGCCGAGTTGCCTGTAAAGTCACCATCAATAGCGGTAAATTCCGAACTGTTGACGTTGTAAATAGCACCGCCGTACGCTGTTGCGCTGTTGCCCGTAAATGTCGAGTCCTCAATATTTAGGTGGCCGCTACGGTCGTTTGAAATCGCACCGCCGTATTGAGCGGAGTTGCCCGAGAAAACAGCGCTTATGTCCGCTGTTGCTTTGTCGTTATAAATCGCACCGCCGTTGCTTGATGCCGTGTTATTGGTAAAGTTGCCCGTAAGCGTACCGATACTGCCTACATCGCCTGCGTTTATAATGCCTGCGCCGTTGGTTGCACTGTTGCCGATAAAATTAGCATTTAATGTTTCGATGGTTGAATAGTCGTTGCAGATACCTGCTCCGCTTCCCGCTACTTTGTTGCCGATAAAGTCGCCCGTTATGCTTTGTATTGTGCCATCGTTGTAAATCGCACCGCCGTTGCCGCCCGAGTTGCCTATAAAGTCGGCATAAATTGTGTTAATTGTGCCGCCCGAAGTATTGGCAATAGCGCCGCCAAGACTTGATGCCGTGTTGCCCGTGAATGTGCCGCTGATTGTGCCGATACCTGAATTTGTGTTGAGAATGGCGCCGCCCGAACCTGTGGAAGTATTAGCGACAAAGTCGCCTGTTATGGTACTGACGGTTGCACTGTTATTTATCGCACTTGTATTGCCGACATAATCACCGCTGTAAACATACGGACTTTGTGCCGTGCCGCTGCCCGTTCTCGTTCCCTGTGATGCGGCGCCGCTCTTTGTAACCGTGAGAGTTTTTGTGCTGTCGTTCCACGAATAAGAAAGCGTGCCGTTTGCATAAGTGGTTTTTAAATTGTCAACATAAAACGTGTAAGGGTTGCCGTTGACCGTTACCGAGGTCGGAATTATGCCCGTATTGGTTTTTGTCCACTTATAGCCGCTATCGGCGCCACGAGTGGGTGTGAGCCATGCAATACGGTCTGCAAACGTCAGTTCGCCCGTTCCGCTGTCATAAGTGACGTTTGCGTATTTTCCATAGTGGTCGTTGTTTGCAAGCGCAATCTTGCTCTTAACCGTGCCGTCTGCAATCGTCAGCGAGCCGCCCTCCGCATCATCGGCAAGGAAATTGATGTTTTTGAGTGTCAGTGCTGCCGTGTTGCTTACGTCCGACGTGAGTTTGTCGGCGCCTGTCGTTTCTCCGAGGCTGACGTCAATCCTGAGGTTTGTTGCAGCGCTGTTGTTTATACCGCCCGAAATCACAAGGTCGTCAATCGAGCCGTTTTGCAAATCAAACGTGCCACCTGCAAGCGCAAGTCCGCCATTAAGCACAACATCGCCCGTGTAGCCGTCAGAGTTGATTTTCAGCGTGCCTGCACTGTAAATGTCGTCGTTGACCGTGATGGTGTAGCCGTCAAGCGCCCTGAGGTTGACAACTCCGCTTTCGTTGTATATGCCGTAGCCCGTGCCGAGCGCCGTGCCCGTCGTGTTGTTGTTGGTAAATTCTGTGTTTTTGGTGCTTGCCGTCACGGTGACGGTACCGCTACCCGTGTTGTAGATTGCGGCACCTGAGGTTGCAATGTTACCTGTGAAATTGGAATCGTAAAGGTTAATGGTTGATGCATTATTAAAAATTGCACCACCTTTATCTGCTGAGTTACCTGTGAAATTACTGTTGAGAGCGCTGATTTGTCCGTTCTCAATGTTGAGTATTGCACCACCGCTTGTGGATGCAGAGTTGTTGATAAATTCAGCGTTCAAATTCCTAATTATACTGTTTGCATTTATAATAGCGCCGCCAAAATTCGCAGAATTGTAAACGTATTTACCCGTAATTGAATTAACCGAGGAATTCGGGTCAACCTGAATAGCACCGCCATTGCTTGTTGCTTTATTGCCGATAAAATCACCCGTAATTGAGCCTATACTCGACCCAGTGGTTGTTACTGCCCCGCCCCATGTAGCACTGTTTCCGATAAAGTCGCCAATTATAGTACCTATCGTCGATGAAAAACCGTTATAAATTGCGCCGCCCTGTGCTGCCGCTTTGTTGCCGATGAAATTACCTACTATTGAGGTGATTTGAGCGCTTGCCCAGTTGCCTATACCTCCACCGTTCTGTTCGGTCGTTTGGTTGCCGACAAAATCACCATTTATGGTAGAAGTAATCTGAGAACCGTTTGCTACACCTGCGCCCGTGCCCGTTATAGAGTTGCCGACATAATCTCCGTTATAGACAAACGGGCTGCCTGCCGTGCCGCTGCCTGTTCTTGCACCCTGCGAAGCCGCACCGCTCGGTGTTACCGTGAGTGTGTGCGTGGAATTATCCCAAGAATATGAAAGTGAACCGTTTGCATAAGTCGTCTTTTTGATTTGTAAGTAGTACGTAGTACCGTTGATAACAACGGGTAAGGTCGTGTTTGCACCTGCGGTCACCCAGTTGTATGCCGCATTCGCTCCCCTCGTCGGGGTCAGTATGTCAGGTACTTCAGGTCGGACGATGTTCTGAGAAAAACTCAGCCCCCCCATGATTAAGGCAGATAATAAAAACCTCTTTGCAGTCTTTGCTGTCTTATTCTTGTCCATTTGGATACCTCTGTTGTTGATGCGTACTACGTTGGTTCTTTTGTTGTTGTTCCGTCATTGCGAGCCCGTAGGGCGTGGCAATCCCGTTCTGTTGTGCCGTCATTGCGAGGGCTTCGCCCGTGGCAATCCCTTTCTGTTCTTGGGATTACTTCGTCACTTCGTTCCTCGTAATGACGTGTTTGGTTTTTTGTGTCGTTGCGAGGGCTCTGCCCTTGGCAATCCCTTTCGTATTCTGGGATTACTTCGTTACTTCGTTCCTCGTAATGACGTGTTTTGTTTTTTGTGTCGTTGCGAGGGCTCTGCCCTTGGCAATCCCTTTCGTATTCTGGGATTACTTCGTTACTTCGTTCCTCGTAATGACGTGGTTTTGTTTATAGACCAATTTTTTTGCAGCCCAAAAGGTCACTCTTTTTTAGGGTGCTAAAAAATCATATCTTTCATTATGCTCCATAAACTATTCTCCGTGTTTCCGCCGACAAAACCGCCATTTTCTCGGCAGACGTTTTCTTTGTAAAAATTTTATAATCTATTATAATATATATGCAAAAATTTTTCTATATATTTTTTTAATTAAAAAATTTTCCCCGCTTTCAAAATTTTTAAAAATCACCCCAAAAAGCCTTTTTTATGCCTCGAAAAAGCCCGCCTTGTCGGGCTTTGTAAAATCTGCTTATGACCGAAAAAATTTTCCCCTCAAATTAAAATATTTACATTTTGTAATAATTGTTAATTTCCCTCATTCGTCACCCTGAATTTATTTCAGGGTCTGTCCTTTGTGATTTTCCCTACAGATTCCGAAACAAGTTCGGAATGACAGCGTAATACAACGGGATTGTAATTAACTGCAATGACGCAACTGCCGCCGATTTCAAAATCATTCCTATTGGCACAAAGGCTTATGCGTTATTCTGTAATATACCGAATCGATAAAACTTGTTACAAAATACATCGCAAAGTCCGTAAGTGCCCTGAAATGCTGTCCCTTTTTCCAGAAAACAACACCCCTGAAACCGTAAGCAAAAGAATTAAACGGACAAAGTTGCAGCGCCCTTGTGAATTCACCTATCGCCGCATCGTAATCTTTTAATTCGTAATAGGTCTTGCCGAGGTCAACATGCATAAAGGTATTTTCGGGCATTAAATCGGAAAGTTTTAAATAATTTTCAAGCGCCTTTTCGTAATCTTTCTCATTAAAATATATCTCTGCCTTATGAAAATAAGCCCCGTCCTTAGATTCATTCCTCTTGATAACTTCATCAAAATATTTGAGCGCTTCGTCGTTTTTTTTCATATCCCTGCAAGCCAGCCCCATATTGTAATACGGCACATAATCCTCGGGTTCGGCGTTCGCCGCACGCTCATAATCCTCAAAAGCCTTTTGATACTCTTTTATCTCACGGTAAAGATTGCCCCTTTTTATATAAGGTTCCTCGTTTTTGGGGTCTAATTTTATCGCCTTTTCAAAATCTTCAAATGCCGAACTGTTCAGCTGCATATTGCCGTAAACATTTCCCCTGTTTGAATAAGCAAGCGAATCATAAGGGTTTAACTCTATGGTTTTTGTAAAATAATCTATTGCCTTCTGGTTGTCGCCCATTTCCGAATATACAACGCCGATATTGTGATATGCCCTGTCAAAATCGGGCTTCATTTCAATTGCTTTGCCGTAAAAATCTATCGCCTTTTGATATTCGTTTTCATCATCATAAGACCTGCCCATCAGATAATATAAATTTGCCGTCGGCTTCTTGTCGAGCAATTCCTGACACATTTTCATAGCCTCTTCGTTCTTGCCCTCAAGCTGCAAATCTAAAATCTTTTGTTCCTGCTCTGTGTAATCGTACATCGCAAAAACAGAAGAACTGAAATTAAGACATATAACCGCCATGAAAATAATTTTCAGCAAATTTTTGAACATACAAACTCCTTTATTGTTCTGCCGTTATTGCTGGGCGCCGCCCGTGTTGCCGTCATTGCGAGCCGACTTGTCGGCGTGGCAATCTCGTTCTGTTGTGCCGTCATTGCGAGCCCGTAGGGTGTGGCAATCCCTTTTGGCAATAATATTTTAAAAGACATTATACAATTTTTCATCAGAACTGTCTATTATAAAAAAATAATGCTATAATTATGAAAAAAAGGAGAAAAGTATGAAAAAATTAATATTGGCTTTGGCGGTAATAGTTTTTGCAGGCTCAATTGCTTTTGCCACAGAAGTATATTACGGCACCGACGGAACTTTTTACAGAGATGATAACGGTACTATCATCGGCTCAAACGGAAAAGTATATAGAAGAGACGGCAATGTAATTCTCGGAACAGACGGCTCTATCTGTCAGGTTATAGGCGGTTTTATGAAATGCCGTCAGCCGCAAAATAATAATAACGGCTATAATTCCTCCACAAACAAGAAAAAAAGTGTTTGGGACGTGCTGCTTGAAGATGATGACGATAACAAATACTCTTCAAATAACAGAAACTCTTATCAGCAAAGCGTTCCCGAAAAGAAAATATATTATAACAACGGTAACGGCGTAATCTACGGTGAGGACGGCACCTTCTACAAGCAGGACGGAAACACCATTGTCGGCTCAAACGGTAAATTCTACAAGATTGAGGGCGACACCATTATCGGCTCCGACGGTGTTTTTTACAAAAAAAGCGGTAACGTAACTATCGGCTCCGACGGAACAATCTGTCACGAAGTTAACGGCAAAATTACCTGCACGAAAAAATCAAATTAATTTTTAATAATTTTTTAAACCTTTATTAAAATCCAAAATGCAAAAAACTGTATTTTGGATTTTTTATTTCCGATATTTTTTTAAATAGTTCTTTAAATGTAAAAATAATTGTTAAGTATTGTAAAAAAATGATATATTGCTATCATGAATTTGGCCGAAAATTTTTTTATATACATGTAGTATCTATATTTACGGGTATAAATTATGTTATCAGGTGCAGAATTTAATTCAAAAGTGTCGAAAACGATGTTGAATTTGCAGAACATCGAATCCCGGGGAGGCGGCGGCGGAAACCTTGTCGTTGACGGCAAAGGTGACGGTAAAGTTCACTCGGAGGCAGATGAAACGGTCGTTTTGATTGCCGATGGCGATGATTTTGTCGAATTAGACAGCGATTTTAACCAACTTGAAATTCAGGGTGGTTCAAACAGGGCTGTTATCAGAGGTAACAACAACTTCGCCGTTGCTAATTTCAGCGAAAACAGTTTTGACTCAAAAGGTGACGAAAACGTATTTCTGACTGATAACGGAAATAACGAATTTAAGTCCATAGGTAACAACAACGCAATAGTTACCGACCATGGCAACACCACGATACAAAGCGGCGGTAATAACAACGTAATCTATACAAACCACGGCAACAGCAAGATACAAAGCGGCGGTGATAACAACGATATTACCGCAATAAACGGTAACCAGACTATCTTCTCTTCGGGTTACAATCTTGCTACGGAAGAATTTACGGGCAACGGTAATAATAACACTATCAGAACCGGCGGCGGTAATGACTATGTTGATTCAACAGGTCACCGCAATACTATTTTGACAAGCGGCGGAAACGACATAGTAAATTCAGTCGGTGATGATAACAAAATCGGTGCCGCAAGCGGTAATAACAAAATCTTCTCGGATGGTAACAACAATTCCATCAAGACGGGTGCAGGTCATGATGCCGTCTTGGCTTTGGGTAACGGAAGTTACTTTGACTTAGGCGATGGCGACAATGATTTGGTCTTCTACGGCAACGACATTGAGTTCCACCTCGGTGACGGCGACAACAGAGTCCAGACTTTAGACTATGCAATCATGAACGAAGACGAAAATTCACCGTTCAATTACGGACAATATGAAGACAGACTTAAACCGAATACTACAATAGAAGTTTTGACGGATAAAGTCGGTGAATATCACGAATACTCTGATATTAACTATGACTTTTCTGAAGGTGATACGACTACCACAGGTTCATCATCTTCTCAAAGCGGTAATGTTGTTACAACAACATTTACTACAACTGTTACTCATACCGAAACAACTGATGCTTCGGCAATGAAACATACTGTAAACAGATTTTCTGATATTGACGAATATCACTTTGCAGGTGTCAGAAACGTTAAAGGTACTATCGGAACGGGCAGCAACAATATGATGCTTAACGTTGCCGAAAATCTCAAGATTGACGGACAGACATATCAAAAAGATGAAAACGGTCAGTACGTCAATAACAATACAAAATCCAAAAACAATATCTTTGTCACGGGTGAAATTGTTTCAATTGATTACAGCAGCCTGAGATACCATAACGAAGAAGGCGGTGACGAACAGTTAAAATATCACAATGTTGATATTGACCGTAAGACAACATCAAGAAGTACTTCAAGAACGATAAACAGTGACCCGATAATAGTTGACTTTAACAGAGACGGTAAAATCACATTCTATGAAGCTCCGGGAGTAGGTCTTGACGTTAATAACGATGGTATCGGCGATGGCTTCGCAACAAGCGGTGATAAAATGCTTGCAATGAGTGATATCAACGGAAACGGTATTATTGACGGTTCAGAAGCCTTTGGTGACCATACGGTCAGCCCGTTCACAGGTAATAAACTCAACGCAAAAGACGGCTTTGATGCTTTAAGACTGGTTGCAACGGAAGCTGAACAAAGAGGCTTTACAGGATGTATTAAAGACGGTATCGTTGACCTTGTTAACCTCAGAGCTGCTTTGGCTACGGTAGGCGTTGATTTAGGCTTTATTTCCGATAACAATATCACCAAAATTGAAGATTTGGCTCACGTTGCTAAAATTAATGTTCTCAGATATTCGGGCAGAACAGAAGGCAGCGGGGAAATTCAAATCGGTTCCTACATCGATAATACGGGCGCCGAACATAAAGCACTTGATGTTTGGGCTAAAACATAAGATTTTAAAAACAGAGGTTAACGCCTCTGTTTTTTTTTGTTTTAATTTTAAGATTTTTTTTGTTGTGCCGTTATTGCTGGGCGCCGCCCGTGTTGCCGTCATTGCGAGGGCTTCGCCCGTGGCAATCCCTTTAGGTTTCAGGGATTGCTTCGTCACTTCGTTGTCTTGGTTTTTGTTTCACAAAAAGCACTTGTTCACTGTCTTGACCTGTTCGCAATAAACGGCGTTACGGGCAAGGCTCATCGCCTTGACCCTTCAGCCTCTGCTCACAGGTCGCTTCACTGCGTTGTCGTTCACTTTGCTTTTTGCTACTTCGGCGTTCCGCTTACGCTTCAGCCTACACAAAAACCGCTCCTCGCAATGACGTGATTGTTTTTTGTGAGGTTTCCCTCGGGTGTCATACTGAGCGATAGCGAAGTATCCGGCTGATTATATTTCAGCGTTTATGTTTTTTCGGCTGGATTCTTCACCCTTTCGGGTTCAGAATGACAGATTTTTTGCAAGAGGCGGGTCAGGGTGAGGGGTGTTTGTTCTCTTTTGGCACTATGACTTTTTTTTGATTTTGTTTTAAGTTTTGTGTCGGCTGAAAACTCTTAAACTGCAACAAAACTAAAAATTAACACTTTTTATATTGACCCGCATGTTGCAAAGAGAGTATAATAAAAAAACATCAAAAACGAGCATGTTTTGAAAGGGATATGATAAGTATGGTGTTTTGAACATGCCGATTTTGATAATTTACTTAATAAATTTGGAGATTAAAAATGCAACAAAAAGTTATCAAAAGAGATGGTCAGATTGTTGATTTTGATTCGTCGAAGATTACCGATGCGATTTGCAAAGCATCTAACTCGACAAAAGAATTTGATGAAAAAACCGCAAGAAAACTGACTAAAAATGTTATAAAAATCGTTAACGATTTTGTAAAAGAAAAACAATCAAATCTTGAAGCACCTACGGTTGAAGAAATTCAGGATATTGTTGAAAAAGTTTTGCTTTCTTCTCAATACAAGCAGACTGCAAAATCATACATTTTGTATCGTGAACAACACAACAGAATGAGAGATTTTGCAAAGAACGCATCAATTGACATGGTTGATGATTATTTGAAACAACTTGACTGGCATGTAAACGAAAACTCAAACATGGGTTATTCAATTCAGGGTTTAAATAACTATTTGGCATCAAGAATGAGCAAAAACTACTGGCTTAACAAGATTTACCCGACAGAAATTAAGGAAGCTCATGAAAACGGTGATATCCACCTTCATGACTTAAACATAATTTCCGTTTACTGTGTAGGCTGGGATTTGAAAGACTTGTTGACGGAAGGCTTTACTGGTGTTCCCGGAAAAGTTGCTTCAAAGCCCGCAAAACACTTCAGAACGGCTTTGGGTCAGATTGCAAACTTCTTATACACTATGCAGGGTGAAAGCGCAGGCGCACAGGCATTCTCAAACTTTGATACACTGCTTGCACCGTTTGTAAGACATGACAATCTTGATTACGACCAGGTTAAACAGGCATTGCAGGAATTTGTATTTAATATGAACGTTCCTACAAGAGTCGGTTTCCAGACGCCTTTTTCAAACATCACTATGGACTTGGTTGTTCCGTCATATTACAAAGATCAGGCGGCTATTATCGGCGGTGAAATGACCGAAGATACTTACGGCGACTTCCAGCAGGAAATGAACATGATTAACAAGGCCTTCTTTGAAATCATGATGGAAGGCGATGCGCTCGGCAGAGTATTTACGTTCCCGATTCCGACTTATAATATTACAAAAGACTTTGACTGGGATAACCCCGACCTTGAAGGACTTTGGGAAATGACCGCAAGATACGGTATTCCTTACTTCTCAAACTTCATCAATTCGGATATGAATCCCGAAGATGCACGTTCGATGTGCTGTCGTCTTAGAATTGATAACAGACAACTTGAATACAGAGGCGGCGCTTTGTTCGGTTCAAACCCCTTAACAGGTTCAATCGGCGTTGTTACAATCAACCTGCCTAAAATCGGATATCTCGTTAAGTCAAAACAGGAATTCTTCGAAGTTCTCCGTGACAGAATGGAACTCGCAAAAGAATCTCTCGAAATTAAACGTAAATTGCTTGAAAGCCTTACGGAAGCAAACTTGTATCCTTATACAAGATTCTATTTAAGAGGTATTAAACAGAGATTTGGCGTATATTGGAAGAACCACTTCTCGACAATAGGTCTTGTCGGCATGAACGAAGCATGCGAAAACCTTTTGAATTGCGGTATTGCAGATAAAGAAGGTCATGACTTTGCACTCGAAGTTATGGATTATATGAGAGATATGATTGTTAAGTTCCAGCAGGAAACAGGCAACAATTACAACCTCGAAGCAACTCCCGCAGAAGGTACAAGTTACAGACTTGCAAAACTCGACAAACAAAATCTTGTCGATATCAAATGTGCAAATGACGAATCTTACTATTCGGAAGGTGCAGAACCTTATTATTCAAATTCTACACAACTTCCTGTTCATTGCACGGACGACATTTTTGAAGTTCTTGACCATCAGGACGATTTGCAGACGAAATACACAGGCGGAACGGTTGTTCACATCTTTGCAGGCGAAAGAATGAGCGATACCAAGACGATGAAAAATCTTGTCAGAAAGATTTGTGAAAACTATCGTTTACCGTACTTCACATTCTCTCCGACTTTCTCAATATGTCCCACACACGGATATATTGCAGGCGAACACCACACCTGCCCCGACTGCGGTTCTGAATGTGAAATCTATTCAAGAATTGTCGGATACATTCGCCCCGTAAAACAGTGGAATAAGGGTAAAAAGGCTGAATTTAAGAACAGAAAAACTTACGATATGTCAAAAATCGGAGATTGTTGTTCTTGTTCTTAATCGGCGGTGTTCAAAAGACAACATTAATTGATTTTCCGGAAAAAATTGCATCTATTGTGTTTACACAAGGATGCAATTTTCGTTGCGGATATTGTCATAATGCAGAGTTGGTATCTTTTCGGCAGTTTTATTTTGAGGGACAGGAATATAAACCGTCTGATTTTTTCGATTTTATGGAAAAGAGGGTAGGAAAACTCGACGGTGTTGTTATTACGGGTGGCGAGCCTACGTTGCAGACGGGTTTGTATGATTTTATCAAACAGATAAAATCAATGGGTTTTCTTGTAAAACTCGATACAAACGGTACCAACCCCGATTATCTTGAACAGTTATATCTTGATAATCTGCTTGATTACGTTGCCATGGATATTAAGGCTCCGCTTGAAAAGTATGCGGAGATTGTTCAGGTTGTTCCGAATACCGAAAAGATAAAGAAAAGTATTGATTTGATTATGAAAAGCGGTGTTAAGTCCGAGTTTCGCACAACGGTAATCAAATCACAACTTTCTTTTGAGGATTTTGACAAAATCGGACAGTTAATCAATGGGGCGGAAAAGTATTTTCTCCAAAAATTTGAAGCATCAAAGATTTTGGACGAAAAGTTAAAAGACGAAAAGACTTACACTAACGAGGAATTTGCCGTTATTTGCCAAAATCTGCAAAAATACGTAAAATATGTAAAAGTGCGATAAGGAAAATCTGGTGTTATTTTCTTCCGTAACATTTTTATTTATGTTTTTGCCGCTGCTTTGTCTTGTCTGCTTTTTAACGGATAAA
Organism: Candidatus Gastranaerophilales bacterium; assembly: GCA_024695865.1. GTDB lineage: Bacteria > Cyanobacteriota > Vampirovibrionia > Gastranaerophilales > Gastranaerophilaceae > RUG841. Next base: position 45,290 of record JAILHI010000038.1, on the reverse strand, counting down.
AAATATCACAATTTTATTCTTTTGCTTGCGAGCATAATTTTTTATGCGTGGGGTGAGCCGAAGTTTTTGTTTATAATGCTTTTGTCGGTGTTTATAAACTGGCTCGGTGCAATACTGATTGATATGGCAAAAAACATCGGTAGTTTGAAAAAATTTTTGTTGTTTTTTGTAGTTTTGGCTAATCTTTCCATACTTTTTTATTTCAAATATTTCAATTTCGTTATTGAAAACATCAACAATCTTTTTGGCGGAAATTTTGATTTTGTTAAGGTTGTTTTGCCTCTCGGCATTTCGTTTTATACGTTTCAGGCACTTTCCTATGTCATTGATGTTTATCGGGGTGAGGTTAAGGTGCAGAAAAGCCTTTACAAGACGGCATTGTTCATTTGTCTGTTCCCGCAATTGATAGCAGGCCCTATCATAAAATATCACGATATTGAGGAACAGATAGAATCAAGAGAATTATCGCATGATAAGGTTTTGACGGGAGTTCAGCGGTTTGTTGCGGGGCTCGCAAAAAAGGTTATTTTGGCAAATACAATGGGTGAGGTGGCGGATAAGATTTTTTCTCAGAGTCCCGACACTTTTTCTCATCTGACGGCTTGGTTTGGTGCGATTGCGTATTCTTTGCAACTGTATTTTGATTTTAGCGGATATTCCGATATGGCGATTGGTTTAGGCTTGATTTTCGGGTTTAAGTTTATGGAAAACTTTAAATATCCTTATATTTCAAAGTCGATAACGGAATTTTGGCGAAGATGGCATATATCACTTTCAACGTGGTTTAAAGAGTATGTTTATATTGTTCTTGGCGGAAACAGAAACGGACGGCTTAAACAAATCAGAAATCTCGGTATTGTGTTTTTGCTGACGGGTATCTGGCATGGTGCAGCATGGACTTTTATTTTTTGGGGTATTTGGAACGGCTTTTTCATTATATTTGAAAAATTGACGGGCTGGGATAAGGACTCCGAAAAGGTCGGTGTGAAAGTTCTTAAACACTTGTATTGTATCACTGTTTTTGTTACGGGCTGGGTGATTTTCCGCTCGGACAGTTTGGCTTATGCGTGCAAATACATTAAAAACATGTTCGGACTGATTAATCCGTCAGAAAGCGATTATCTGTATGCTTTTCCGTATTATGCGGACGGTATGTCTTTGTTTGTTTTTGCAGCTGCAATTTTATGTTCTTTGCCGATTTTTAAAGATTTCTTCAGCAGAAAAACCTTTTACGGTAAAGTTTTTGCAAAAATATGGCTGATAGTTTTATTGCTTTGTTCGTCAGCATCAATCGCCGTCGGAACTTATAATCCTTTTATTTATTTCAGGTTTTAAGGCCGGTGAAACATGTTTAAGATGACAGATTATTTTAAAAAGAATTTAGTTTTACTTGTGAGCGTTTTTGCAGCGCACTTTGTCAGCAAGTTTCATTATGTTTTTTATGACAAAATGTCGATAATCCCTACGGTTTTGATATTTTTGGCAGTATGTTCTCTTGTATATATCGTGATGGATAAATTTATAAAAATCTTTAAAAAAGAGGGTGATACTTTTTCAAAAACCGATGCGGTATTTTTATTTGTGTTCTTTTTAATTCTTTTTTTACCGATGATGCATGTCAATCCTCATGCTTCTTCCGTTATCGAAAACAGAAAACTTGCTTTGTATAAGCCTTTTTTCAAAAAGGTTGACGGAAAGATTAGAATTAATAAACAATACAGTTCGGACTTTGATAAATGGTTTGGTGACAGATTTAATCTGCGGGAGTTTTATTATAGTCTTGCACATTTGAAATACAAATATACGGACAGATGGGAAAATGATGCTATTATACAGGCAAAAGACGGCTGGTTGTTTTTTAAACTCGATAACAGAATAGCGGAATATCAAAATCTTACCGCTTTTAAGCCTAAAGAACTTGCAAAAATTGCAAAATATCTTAATTCGGTTAATGACTACTGCAAACAACATAATAAAAGGTTTTATATTTTGATTATACCGAATAAGGATAGAATTTATCCCGAAAAAATGCCTGATTATATACTCAAAAAACGCCCCGATACCGAGAGCAAAACCTTTCAGCTTATTAATTATCTTGAGAAAAATACGGATATTAAGGTTATTTATCCTTATGAATTATTAAGGAAAAATAAAGACAAAGGGATTTTGTATTACAAACAGGATACCCACTGGAACGACTTGGGAGCTTCACTCGTATATGACGATTTAATTGCACGAATGAACGCAGACGGTTTGAAAATAAAACCGTACGATTACAGACCTTTATTAAAATTTCAGAAATACACTCTTGGTGACATTTATCAGAGATTGCCGAACATAATCAGAAAGCCCGATGAAAACGACTATGTAAAGTATGATATTCCTCTGAAATACAATATGGACAGTACTTCTGCCCCGAAAGGACAGCCATATTGGCGGATTCCTTATATAAAGACGAAATATTACGGTTTGAAAACGCCGAAATTGTGTGTTTACAGAGATTCTTTTATGTATGCGCTGATACCGTTTTTATCAAGTACGTTTTCTGATGTCACGTATTGCTGGACTTACGATATTTCCGAAAAAGAAATACGGGAAGCGGATATTGTTATTTTGGAAATAACGGAGGTCTTTTTACATTATTTGTTAGATTGTTCGGGATATTTTGCGGATAAATAATGTTTTGTGTTGCGAAAGTTCTGTTTTTATACTACCCTTTTAAAAGAAAAGGAGATTTATTATGCTTAGAGCCGGAATAGTCGGATTGCCGAATGTGGGAAAGTCAACTTTGTTTAATGCGCTTACGAGTGCGAAAAATGCGCAGAGTGCAAACTATCCGTTTTGTACGATTGAACCTAACGTGGGCGTTGTAGGTGTTCCTGATGAAAGACTTTACGTTTTGCAGCCGATGGTGCATACGGATAAGGTCGTTCCGACGGCTATTGAGTTTGTTGATATTGCAGGTCTTGTTAAGGGCGCAAGCAAGGGCGAGGGCTTGGGCAACCAGTTTCTTGCAAATATCAGGGAAACCGATGCCATTATTCAGGTTGTAAGATGTTTTGACGATGCAAACACGATACACGTTGCAGGCAGAGTAAATCCGATTGACGATATTGAAACTATTAATACCGAACTTGCTCTGGCGGATATGGCATCTTTGGAAAAGAGAATTACCCGTATTTCAAAGGTGGCAAATTCGGGCGATAAGGCGGCAAAGGTTGAGTTAAAGGTTATGCAGACCTTGTATGATAAATTGTCTGATGCAACGTTTATCAATGTTAACGAACTTTTTGAGGACGAAGATGAACTTAAACTTGCAAAACAATCTCAGTTGATGAGTATTAAGCCTGTTATTTATGCGGCAAATGTTTCCGAAACGGACGTTGTAAACGGCAACGATTACACAAAACAGGTCGGCGAATATGCAAAAAATCATGGCGCTGAAATGGTTATAATTTCTGCAAAAATTGAGGAAGAATTATCCGATTTGTCGAAAGAGGAAGCAAAGGAATATCTTTCGGAACTCGGAATTACAAGTTCGGGTATTGAAAAAATGATTCAGTCCGTATATCACCTTTTGAATTTGAGAACGTATATTACGGCGGGTGAAATCGAGGTTAAGGCGTGGACAATTACGGCAGGAACAAAGGCGCCGCAGGCGGCAGGGGTTATCCACACCGATTTTGAAAAAGGCTTTATCAGAGCGGAAGTTATCTCTTATGACGATTTTGTAGCCTGCAACGGCTCCTATACAATGGCAAAGGAAAAAGGGCTGATGAGGCTTGAGGGCAAGGATTACGTCGTTCAGGACGGCGATATCATGCACTTCAGATTTGCGAATTAATGTGTCAAATAGTCTGTTAAGGATTTATAGAATGTTACAAAGCTTTGAGAGCATTTTGTTCAAAGGTAACGCTAAAGGTTTAAATTCAAGCATTTCCCGTAGAAACGGAGTTTGCTGATATGTCTGAAATTAAAAATGAAAATATTGACGGGGATGAGTCCCTCGGTACAAATGCTTCTGATAAAAATAATATTTACAATACAGCAAAATGTATAATTGTGAATATTGTTTTATTGTGTATTGTTTTTGTTTTTATTATGTATCTTATTGACAATAATTATTTTATGATTAATAAGAACAGCTATCTCGATATAAAAAAGAATGAGACAGATTTTGAATTATATACGGATACTTTTAAAAGATTAGAATATTCTGATAATCTTTTCAACCAATTTTGCGGAGAGACAAGGTTGTCTTTTGGTGAAAAATATAAAAAAAATCCGATAATTCTTCTGGGTTGTTCGTATTGTTACGGACATGGTCTAAAAAAAGAACAATCTTTTCCTTATCTTTTATCCGAAGCAACAAAAAGACCTGTCTATAGCTTTTGTAATTGTGGTTCTGATATAATAGACTCTTTAATACATTTGAATAATGAAACAGCAAAAAATAAGCAATTAAAAGAAATATTTAAAAATGCGGATTATGTTATTTATATTTATCAATATGACCATATAATGAGATATTTAAACCCACATCAATATGACTATATAATAAGAAAATATTCAAACAATCCCGGTGTTAGTACGATAATAAGAGAAATTTTGGCAGAAAATGAAGTAGAAAAATTCTTAATGAAAAATAACGTATTAAAATTAATTATATTGCGTTTTAAATTGCAAAAATCGGATGAATATTTAAAAAAAATTATAAATAATACAAACAGGTATATAAAAAATCTTTGTCCTAAAGCAGATTTTATTTGTATTGTATATGATGAAAAAATACCTCTTTCCAAAGATAATGAAAATTATTCCTACGTACAATATGTCAGAGATGTTTTGTACAGTGACAGCTGGGATAAAATTGAAAATGTGACGGTAATACAAACTAAAGATATTGTTGGTTTTCCGTATGATAAAAATTACAAACTAAATGAGGATATTACAGGTTGGCATCCTAATGCAAAGGTGTGGAAAAATTTTGTCCCTGCATTTTCCGAAAAGTATATAAAATAACGTTATTATCATGTGTTATGCGGAATTTTATGACGGTTTTTTGACATACGGCAAATTTTTCGTATATAATTCTTTAGGCATTTTTTGCCATAATTAAGAAAGGGCTTTATGATAAACCTTTGGGCTTTTATACTTGCGACATTTACGATTGCTGTAATTCCCGGGCCTGACATATTGTTTGTAATTACGCAGGCGATATCGTATGGCAGAAAACCTGCCATTATGACGGCAACGGGGCTTGTGACGGGCTGTCTTTTTCATACGGCGCTTGCCGCCTTTGGTGTTTCGGTGATTTTTCAAAAATCTCAGACGGCATTTGTTTTGTTGAATATTGCAGGTGCTTTATATTTGTTTTATTTGGCTTTCTGTGCGTTACGGGCAGACGATAGATTGAGTATTAATACGGAAAAAACGGCGGTTTCGGGTTATAAAAAAGGTATTTTGATGAATCTTTTAAACCCGAAGGTTATTATTTTCTTTTTGGCTTTTTTGCCGCAGTTTGTAAGTTCCGATACAAAGCATTTTGCACTTGACATGATATGTCTGGGGCTGATTTTTGCTTTGATTTCTTGGATTGTTTTTGTAGGTTTTTCCGTTTTTGCGGCAAGGTTTAATCAAATTATTTTAAGGAATGAGAATAGCGGAAAGATAATTAAAATCTTTGCAGCGGTGTCTTATACCGTCATTGCCTGCCTGTTGCTCGTCGGGTAAGAACAAACAAAGACGGCTTTTGTCATCATAAATATTCCCGAAAAGGAATTTATACTTTTTTTATAATCTTCCATTCCACAATCAGTTTATTTAAACTGTATCTTGCATTAGCGGGGCTGGTCGAGGGCATTTTATGGCAAGAGTATTTTTCCGGTAAATCAGGAAAATATTTTTTAAACGCAGAAAACGATTTATTTCCGTTAAGACATATTGTTTTTATGTTCGGATATTTTTTCAGTAACTCTCTTATGTCGTTCGGGGTTTCATTTTGAATATCGGAATCAAGGCTGCCGTCTCGTTGACAGGTTTTGAGCGTATCCCAGAGCGCAATATTATTTTTAAGAAGTGTTTTTAATTTTAACTCATAATCATATTCAGGCAGTTTCGGCTCATTGCAAATAATACCCATAACTTTCCAGAATCTGTTTTGCTGGTGTGCATAATATTGTTGTTCTTCAAGTGATTTTACCCCGGGCATTGAGCCTAAAATGAGAACTTTTGAATTGTTGTCTATTGAGGGTTTAAAACTTTTACAGTTATTCATAAGTAAATCTTATCATTAAAAATACATATCCGTATAATACTTATCAAAAAATTATCGGGGTTTTGGCAAAAGGCGGGCATGGTGAGGGGCTCCGCCCGTGGCAATCCCGTTATGTTGTGCCGCCAGTGCGAGCCGACTTGTCGGCGTGGCAATCCCTTTCGGTTTTAGAGATTGCTTCGGAAAAACAATCCCGTTACGAAAAAATATCCGCCCATTTGAATCCAAAAGGGCAGAAAAATTTTCCGCTACCTATACAACGGGTTTTCGTTTTGATTGTGCCAAACGAAAGTCGGATTGAGGTTGTATTCCCCGTTATCGATTAGCAGATTTTGACCCGACATTGATTTATTTTGCAGAGTCAGAAACAAAACCCAATCCGCAACTTCATCGGGAGTCATCCATTTTTTTAACGGAGTTACCGCCATAATTTTTTCCCAGCATTGTTTGTCGTTCATAACACCGTCATTTAAAGGGGTATAAACACCGCCTAAACTGATTGCATTTACTGTTGTGCCGTTTGGCGCAAGTCTTATCGCAACATTTTTCATATATCCCGTCAATCCCGCTTTTGAAGCGGCATATTCGGGAAATTCCTGCCCCGATATTGCCGATGCCGAAGCGTTAAAGAGTATTGATTTAAGGTTGCAGTTTTTTATGTATTTTTCCGTAACGTTTATCGTGCCTGAAAGGTTGTTTTTTATATCGTCTGCACTATTTTGCATGCCCGCATTGTTGAATAAAATTTCCGCATCTGTGATGTCGGGCAGGCTTGATTTGTCTTTTATATCGACCTGAAAATGTTTGTATTCACTGTGGTTAATTTCTGCTTGTTTTATATCAAAACCGTAAACGGAATGTCCTGCTGCAAGAAATCTTTTTGCAACTGCCTGGCCTATTCCGCCCGAACTGCCTGTAACTATAACTTTCATATTACGCTTCTCCCGCATATTCAACGCCGATACCCGATTTTTTCCAATCCTGTAAAATTATATAACCGATAGGTGAAAAAATAACTTCCATTAACAATTCCAATATTGCGCCTAAAACCGCACTTGATAAGCATTGAATAAACGTCCAGTGAAAACCGTTCCAGAAAATCGGCGCAAAGAGCATAAAGGCTAAAGATGCAAAAATCAGATTGTCGCAAAGTTGTCCTATAAAGGTTGAAATGTACGTTCTTGTTACATATTCGAGTTTTTCGTTTGCATTTTTTTTAAAGGCTTTTCCGATACCCCAATTCAGATAATTGTTGATTACGGCGGAAGAAATAAAGGCGACAGTGCTTGAAAACAGGATAAACCACGTTCCGCCTATAACATAGTTAAATGCCGAAAAATCTTCTTTTGTGGGTATGATGCTGACGATGTAGAACATTATACAGACAAAAATGTTGATAAACATTGCAAAGACGGAAAGTTTTGTTGCGGCTTTGGGGCCAAAGGCTTTTGTTACAATGTCCATACATAAAAAGGACAGCCACGAGATAAGAAAACCTCCGTCAAGGGCAAGCCATTCGTTTTGAAAAATGGTTTTGTTTGCCATAATGTTCATTACAACAACGGAAACGGTAAATAATGCGGCAACAACAGAGGGAATGTTCCTGAAAAGTTTTTTTGTATCTTCCCATTCGGATACAAGATTAATGTTCATTTTGTTTCTCCTTGGTTTTATTTTGTAGAGCGAAGGATTTAGAGCCCGAACTTCGCTGATTTTTAAAACAAATCAGAATTATTATATTGAAAAAAAAGGTAAAAGCAATACGAAACAAAAAATCAGAGGTTAAAGAATTTTTGACGATTGTCATTCCGCGGCTTTGCCGAGAAATCCAACTGGTATATGTTATAAAATCAAAACGGCAGACACTTTTATCTGTTTGATTTTATTGTCTATAAACCATATAATCAAAATATGTTAAAGGAAATACAATATTTTATTTATATTCTGTTCAGCCAAAAAAACGGTACTTTGTATGTAGGTGTAACTTCTGATTTGGCAAAAAGAGTTTGGGAACATAAAAATCACGTTGTTAAAGGTTTTACAGACAAATACAATGTTGATAAATTAGGTTATTACGAAGTTTGTGATGATATAAATTCTGCAATCAAGAGAGAAAAAGAAATTAAATCAAAAAAACGCAGTTATAAATTAAATTTGATTGAAACAATGATTTGTATTATGAAATAATATAATCGGCTGGATTCTTCACTTCGTTCAGAATGACAGACTGTTGTCATTCCGAGGCTTTGCCGAGGAATTTGTCTGATAATTTATATAAAAAGTATTCTCAAAATTGTAGTTATCGTATCTGTATCTAACTCTTTTTCTTTAATTAAAAGTTTCAGATAATTAACAGCCATTTCAATTCTCAATATGATTTTTTGCAAAAATTCGCAATTTTTAATATATTGAAAATTTTTCAAATAAACAAACAAAAATCTTGATAAAATTTTTAAATAATCTGTAAAAGAAATGCTTTTAGCCGCAAAAATATTAGAACAGTATGATTGTCTTATAACAAATTTTTTAAGCATTTGATTTTTGGCAATTTTTTCATATTCTGCATATTCTTCTTTTGTCATATATTTTAAAAATTTATCTTTTAGCGTGTATTTTCTTGGTATAGTTGATTTGTCATATAAGATATAAGACCAATTATCACTTTCATCTCTTGAAATAAAAGAGGAAAGAAAAACTTTTTGTAAATTTGAAAATTCTTTTTTAAATCCGCAAGATTTTAATAATTTTTTTAAAGAATAAAAATTAAAATTTGTTATCGGGTCATCAATGTCATTTCTGACAATTTCTTCAATTTCTTTGTATTTCTGATACTTTTCGCAATTTTTGTCTAAAAACTTATGAATTCTGAATAATTTGTCATAAAACATAACTTCATGAAGAAGAATTTTTCCGTTTGGTTTTAAAACACGGAACAACTCTTTTATCACATGTTCTTTATTTTCAATATGCATAAGAACCGAACGGGAATATACAATATCAAAACTTTCATCAGGAAAGGGCAAACGATTGTTCAAATCGGTATGCAAAAATTTGATATTTTCATCAAAGCCGTTTTCTTTACATTTTTGATTGCAAAAATCAATGTTTTGTTGTTCAAAATCAATGCCTGTTACAGAGCCTTTTTCTCCGATGTTTTTATAAACTTCAAAGGCAATTCTTCCCGTACCTGTTCCGATATCCAACACCTTGTTGTCAGGCTTAATGTCAGAAAGAAAAACAATATCTTTTACAATTACCTTTAGTTCTTTTATATCTTCCCATTGTATTAAAAAATCAAACCAACTATTTGGCATTATGTCTTACTCTGAAGCCCTGTGATGTTCCGATTGTTCTGCCGATTGATTTAATTTTTTCTTCAATACATTGTCTGCATTTGTCGGCATCTTCGTTCACACATTTTTTATTCGGATAAAGTTCGTATTTTGTGCGGTAATAAGTTTCGTTTACGTTCGGCATAACAACGTTTGCACCTGATTGCAGGGCGATAATTCTGCCGTCGGGGCGGATTGTTTCCATTGCCGTAGTTGCGGGGATATTTGCATCGGGGATTAAAAGTCTTGTAATTGCCATGACTTTTAAGGCTTTTTCAAAAGTTCCGCCGATTTCGTTTTTAAGCGGGGTATCGGGGTTGGGGATAAAAGGCCCTAAACCTATCATATCCGCTTCAAACTCTTTGAAGAACATTATATCCTCCGCAATACTTTCGTCGGTCTGTTCGGGTAATCCTATGAGGTCGCCCGTGCCGATTTCAAACCCGATTTTTTTAAGGAAAGTAAGACATGCCATTCTTCTTGACAGACTCATATCGGGATGAAGTTTTCTGTATAATTTAAAACTTGTTGTTTCTATTCTCAAAAGGTACCTGTCGGCGCCTGCTTCTCTTAATGCTCGGTATTCGGCTTCGTTTTTTTCACCGATTGAAAGGGTTACGGCAACATCAAGTTGTTTTATTCTTTTGATTAAATCGCAAAGTTCCTCGATTGAATAGACTTTTGATTCTCCCGATTGCAGAACGATTGTTTTGTAGCCGTTTTCAACGGCTTTTTTTGCGGTTTCAAAAATTTCGTCAACCGTCATTTTGTATCGTTCGACTTTGGAATTATCTTTTTGCAGACCGCAATATTGGCAATTGCAGGCGCAAACGTTTGAAAATTCTATAAGCCCTCTTAAATGCACCTCGTCGCCGACAAATTGTTTTCGGACTTCATCGGCTTTTTTGAAAAGGTATTCGTTTTCCGAATTGTCTTTAATGAGAGCGAGTATTTCTTTGTATTCAAGAGAATGTGTTTCCGCCGCTTTGTCGATTAATGTTTTCATGTTTTCTTCCCGTTATCCGAACCTGATACTATTTTATAATAAAAATTAGTAAAACTGAATAATTTATACACGAAAATTTTATTTTTTTGATATAATTCTGTTAAGTAAAAATCAGGTTAAGGGACTGTTAATATGAAATATTTACATGCAATGATTAGAGTTATGGATTTGAAAAAATCGTTAAGATTTTACTGCGATTTTCTGGGTTTTGAAATTGTCAAGGAAAAAACGCTTGATGACTGCAAATTGTATTATCTCGGCAATAAAGAAAGCGGAGATGCGCAGATTGAACTGACGGACAATTTTGAGAAGCCCGAAAAGTATGAAAACGGCAGGGCTTTCGGTCATTTTGCCTTTGCGACGGACGATATGAACGAAACCGAAAAAAGAATGAAAGACTTTGGCTATGAGTGGTTTTACGAGCCTTATGAACTGTCGGCTGTTTCAAGTATTATCGCTTTTACAAAAGACCCTGACGGAAACGAGATAGAATTTATACAAAAGAGATAACACTCTGTAACAAATCGTTAATATTTGCCGAAAATTTAACAAAAAAAACATATTAGGGTATTTAAAAAAGACAAGCATAACTATATGTGTGGGGTGTAATTTTGGAAATTAAATCAACAAATTTATCGAATTTATTAAAATTTAAAGCAAACGAAACGGAAAAAAAGGAAGAAAAACCGACCGTTACGGAAAACAGAGAACTTGCAAGCAAAGAAGCGGCGCAGAGCATGCGTGCATACACAGTGCCGTCCTCACAGCAGGTTAACTTTGGTAAACGTATAGAAGAACACAGAAGTTGGGGCGCAAACGTTCAGGAAACGAGAAAAGACGGCTCGCAAACAGTAGGTTTCAAGGTTTGGGCGCCGAAAGCCGCAAAGGTTCTTGTTGAAGTCCGTGACCCTAAAGATAAGGTTTCTCTGACACCCGAACAGTTTAAGGCTGAACATTTGAAAGACAAATGGGCAGGCGATTGGCATGTTGATGCAAACACTGATGACGGAAAATCAACGTTTGTCGAACTTCAAAGAGGCGAAAACGGTGTTTATACGGGTACGTCGGATTTACCGTTCTCAAACGGCATGTACAGATACGTTTTACAGGACGCTGACGGAAACGTTATTTCCAAAACAAAAGACCCCGTAGCAAAAGCACAGCCGCATATTTTCAGCTGGTCGCAGATTTACGATAACAGCGAATTTCAGTGGACGGACGGCGACTGGGTTGCAGGTAAAAACTCGGCAAGAGTTTCAGACCTTGCAAGACAACCGCAGGATTTGCTCAGAAAAGCAGGACTTTCCGCAACGGGTGCAGACGGAAAACAACTTCAAAAACCGTCTAACCTGATTGTAAGACAGGTCAATCTCCCCACATTTACCGAAGAAGGCTCGCTTGAAGCAGCAATGGCTGAAATCGACCAGATTGCAAAGGACGGAATTTATAACGGTATTTTACTGATGCCCGTTGAAGGTACTTACGGCGAAAACTGGGGCTATGACGGTGTTGATAAATATGCCGTTTCAAGAGGTGTTGCAAGTGAAGAAGGTAAAGAAGATGCGGTTCAGAGAAATAATGCTTTGAAGGCTCTTATTAACCATGCTCACTCAAAGAATATAAACGTCGGCATGGATTGGGTACCGAGCCACATCTTTAAATCAGGCCCGTCTGATGCAGATGCTAAACAGTTTGGTATTACAAACGGTGAAAAACTTTCGGGTAACAATCTTTCCGAACTCGGCCCTTACGAAAAAGCGGGTAAATGGGGCGGAAGCCAGTTTAACCTCGAAGATACGGACGGCGCAGTTCGCTCAAATGTCAGAGATTACGTAGTTAATATGCCTATGAACTGGGTTGACAACTATCATATCGACTTTTTGAGAGCAGACCAGACACCCGAAATGGGTTCAAACTTCGCAATGAAGCAGGTTTCACAGGAAGTAAGATATCACTTCCCGCACACAGTTCTCCATTGGGAAGACCACAGAACTCAAGACGGCTTAACCCGTGATTTGACGGCACAGGAATTGCCCTACGGCGATTTGGACAAACACCTTGATGCAGTAAACAGAACGGAAAATAACAATGCTTCGCTTGAAAATATCGGCGGTAACGAGCACTGGGATTTTGCTTTCTCGCATGCGGTTGAAGCGGTTATGCTAGGCAGAGAAGTTATGGGTTATCATCCGTCAATGCAGACACTTGCTAACAACATCAAGGATATCGGCGGTACAAAATACTTTATGAGCCACGATGAAATCGGTAACGATTCGGGTTCAAGACTGATGACAAAAATCATTCATAAAGACTTGCAGGTTACAGACCATCTCGATAACAGAAACGGCGAAACGCCTGCCGCAAAACATATCAGAAGTGTTGACACCGTAATGGATATGTTTAAGGCTTATGAATTTGACAGAAAGAACTGGGATAAAAACTTTGCAAAAATATGCAAGGAAAGAGGTCTCAGCGGAATATCAAAAGAACAGATGCAGGCTGAAATAGAACATGCAAAAGACAAGCATAAACAGGCAATCGGTCTTTTGTTTATGGTTCCGGGGTCAAAAATGATGTTTCAGGGCGATGCTTACGGCGAAATCAATCCGTTCAGATTTACAAGAGAACAGGCTGTTGATGAACCGAATATAGAACTTGAAAAAGGCTATAATTTTGACGAATCTTTTGAAAAATCAAAGATTGACCCGAAGCACCACACCGTAGGCGGTATCTTTAAACTTTCGCAGGCTATGAGCGATTTGGTAAGACGTAATCCCGCACTTCAGGACGTTCAGAGCATGGAACACCTTGATGCAATGACTCCGTTAATTGATGAACAGAATAAAGTTATTGTAATCAAACGTTTTGATATGAACGGTAACGAAGTCGTCGGTTTATACAACTTTGGCGACAGACCGCTTTCAAATTACGGAATCAATAACCCCGTCAGCGTTTTGAACGACGGAACATGGAAAGAAACCATCAATTCCAATTCCGAAACCTTTGACGGAACGGGCGAATATACAAACGGCGGAACATACAGAGCCGATAACGGTCAGGTTTCAATGAACATTCCCGCAAACGGTTTTGTAATACTTGAAAAAATCGATGAGAACGGGCATGTTCAAAAGGGGCAGCCAAGGTTCTCGTAAAAACCTTAATTAACATTTAGCAGGCGATACACATAGTATCGCCTGTTTTTTATTAAAAAATTGAAAACGAAAGGGCTTACTTCGTTCTCCTCAAAATCCGCTTCTTATAATGTCATATGTCGTCTTTGCGAGCGCAGCGCGGCAATCCCGTTCGGAAAATACTTTCGTCACCCTGAACTCGTTTCAGGGTCTGTATCATCAGGCAGGCTGCAAAAAGAATTTCAGTATAAAATAAAAATTTTTTGCAATTTTTTTAGTGTTTGTTGTACAATTAATATATGGTTAATCATAAAAAAATAAATTTTAAAGAATTAAACTCAACAAACGCCTATGTGCTTGAAAATTTTGACAAATTAAACATGGGAGATGTTGTTATTGCTGATGTTCAGACAAACGGCAGAGGACGTTTTGACAGGGTTTGGGAGAGTAATTCTTCGGATAATCTTTACATGACTTTTGTTATAAAGCCTGAAAATTCCGAAAAATTCCCTTATGTAAATCTAACTCAATACTTATCAATTATTTTGAATACAATTTTTAATGATAAATACGGTATAAAATCAGACATAAAGTGGCCGAACGATATTTTGTACGGCGGTAAAAAATTTGTCGGTATTTTATCGGAGGCAAAAGCCGATAACGGTAAAATTCAGGGTGTTGCACTCGGTGTCGGTATCAACGTTAATACAGAAAAAGACTTTTATAAAAATTTGCCCAAGGCAACGTCTTTGAAGATTATTACAGGCAGAATGACAGACAAAAACGAACTTGTTGATGAAATAACAAAGGAATTTTTTGCGGGCTTTGAAAACTATGCCGAAAAAGGTTTTGAGGCAATAAAAGAAACTTATAAAAATATGTGCAGATTTCATTCTGAAACTGTCAAAATCGGCGGTTCTTTTATGGACGGCGAATACAAATTTGCAGGTCTGAATGACGACGGAACTTTTTCCGTTTTTGACGATAACGGTGAAAAAATTAAAGTAGTAAGCGGAGATATATTATGTTAAATGAAGGTTGTATATTAATGGCTACGGGCATGGGAACGGTATTTTCGTTTCTTGTGATTTTATGGTTTGCGGTATCTTGCATGAGCAAGATTGTTATCTATCTCAACAAGATATTCCCTGAAGCAGTAAAAACAGCCCCTGCTCCCGTAAAAACATCAAGCAGTGATGTTGAAATTGCAATTGCAATAGCGGCAGCGAAAAGAAGATAACAGATATTAAAAAAGATTTTGATAATTATAATAAAGGAAGATAAAAATGGCTAAAAAAGAAATAAAAGTAATGGATACATCGTTTCGTGACGGTTTTCAGTCCATATACGGAGCAAAAGTTCTTGTAGATGATTTTATTCCCGCTTTGCAGGCTGCGGTTGATGCAGGCATTAAGCATTTTGAAACGGCAGGCGGTGCAAGATTTCAGGCTCCTATATTTTTCTGTAACGAAAACGCTTTTGAAACAATGGACAAAATCAGAGCGGCTGTGGGAAAAGATGTAGTTCTTCAATCTCTTTCAAGAGGGGTTAACGTTGTAGGCTTAAATTCTCAGCCCCGTGATGTTATTGATTTACACGCAAAAATGTTTGCAAAACACGGTGTTAACGTAATCAGAAACTTTGATGCTTTAAATGATGTTGATAACCTTATTGATTCTGCAAACAGTATTAAAAAACACGGCTTGAAACACGAAGTTACAATCACGATGATGGAACTTCCTTACGGCTGCGAGGGCGCTCATGATGTTGCTTTTTACGAAAAAGTTTTAAGAAATATTTTAGATTCTGGCTTGCCGTTTGATTCTCTGGCATTCAAAGACGCATCGGGTACTTCTAATCCGAGAAAAGTTTTTGAAACCGTAAAAATGGCAAGAGAAATTTTAGGTAAGGACGCACATATCCGTTTCCATTCTCATGAAACGGCAGGAACGGGCTTGGCTGCATATCTGGCAGCGCTTGACGGCGGTGCGGACGGCATTGACCTTGCTATGAAGCCTGTTTCGGGCGGAACGGGTCAGCCTGATATTATTTCTATGTGGCATGCTTTAAAAGGCACCGAATACGATTTGGGCTTGGATATCAAAAAGGTTATGGATACGGAAGAAATTTTCAAAGAATGTATGAGTGATTATCCGCTTTCTCCTATTTCTTTGGCAGTTAATCCTATTCTTATTCAGGCGCCTTTGCCGGGCGGTGCTACCGCTACTACGGTAAATCAGTTAAAAGATATGGGTATGCTCGACAAATTCCCGAAACTTATCGCAAATATGAAAGAAGTTGTTGCAAGAGGCGGTTTTGCTACTTCTGTAACACCTGTTTCTCAGTTTTATGCACAACAGTCTTTCTTAAATACAATATCCGAACACCCTTGGGATCAGGCAAACCCCGGTTATGCGAAAATGCTTTTGGGCTATTTCGGCAAAACACCGTGCGAACCCGACCCCGAACTTGTAAAATGGGCAGAAGAAAAATTAAATATGCAGCCGACAACCGAAAAAGTTGTTGATTTGAACGAAAAAGACCCTGAAAAAGGTTTAAAGGCCGCAGAAGAAAGACTTAAAGCCGCAGGACTTCCCGTAACCGATGAAAACCTGTTTATCGCAGCAGCCTGCAAAGACGGCAATGTCGATAAAGGTATAGATTTCCTGCTCGGAAAAGGTGTTGTTTCTGTTGATAAGTCTGCTAACAAGGCAAAAGACGTTCCCGCAGCATCAACTTCCGATGCTTGCACCGTTACCGTAAACGGCAAAAAATATGCGGTTAAATTCAACGGTGATAAGGCTGTTGTAAACGGCAAAGAATACTCTGTTGATGTAAAAGACGGCATTGAAGAAATAACTTCAAACGCTTCGGCAGGTGAGGGAACGGAAGTTAAAGCGCCTATGCCGGGGGCTGTTTTGAGAGTCGTAAAATCGGTCGGTGATACCGTTGAAGAAAATGAAGAAATTCTCGTTATCGAAGCAATGAAGATGGAAACACCGATTAAATCACCCGTTGCGGGAACAATTACCTCCATAACCGTTTCACAGGGTGATAAAGTTCAGACCTCACAAGTAATGGCAACGGTAGGTTAGGAGGTTCAAAATGCAATTAACAGAAGGTTTAAACGCATTATGGAACTCAACGGGTATCTATAATTTTATCCAAACCGCACAGATGCAGATGGAAGGTACGGGTGTCGAACAGTTTCTGGCTCACTTTGGTCAGCCGTTAATGATTTTGATATGTTGTTTTCTGCTTTGGCTCGGTATTAAAAAACAATTTGAGCCGTTATTGCTTGTTCCTATTGCTTTCGGCGGTATTTTATCGAATATTCCGATGCCGCTTGGTGAAGAAATCGCAGGCCCTAACGGATTTTTGGGTATAATCTTTGCGGCAGGTATCGACAAAGGTTTGTTCCCGCTGATAATTTTTATGGGTGTCGGTGCAATGACGGACTTCGGCCCGTTGATTGCAAACCCCAAAACACTTCTTTTGGGCGGTGCGGCTCAATTCGGTATTTTTGGCGCATTACTGCTTGCGATTGTTCTCGGCTTTGATATTCAGGCGGCAGGCTCAATCGGTATCATAGGCGGTGCGGACGGCCCGACATCAATTTACGTTACGACAAAATTACGTCCCGAATTACTCGGTTCGATTGCAGTTGCGGCATATTCCTATATGGCGCTTGTCCCCGTTATTCAGCCCCCTATTATGAGGCTTTTGACAACAAAAGAAGAACGTAAAATTCAAATGAAACAGTTAAGAGAAGTTTCAAAACGTGAAAAGATTGTTTTTCCGATTTTGGTACTTATTCTCTGTTTAATATTTTTACCATCGGCTTGTCCTTTGGTTGGGGCTTTGACTTTCGGTAATTTATGCAAGGAATGCGGCGTAACCGACAGATTGTCAGATACAATGCAAAATGCCCTGATTAATATTGTTACTATCTTTTTAGGTTTGACGGTAGGTTCAAAATTACAGGCAGACCACTTTTTAACGATAGAAACATTGAAAATATTATTGCTCGGCATAATCGCATTTTCGCTTGCAACGGCGGCAGGTGTAATAATGGCAAAGATTATGAACCTTTTCTTAAAAGAAAAAATCAATCCGCTTATCGGTTCGGCAGGTGTTTCTGCTGTACCTATGGCGGCGAGAGTATCTAACAAAGTCGGTATGGAAGAAAATCCCCAAAACTTCCTTTTAATGCACGCAATGGGCCCGAACGTTGCAGGTGTTATCGGTTCGGCGGTTGCGGCAGGTGTTTTGCTTGCATTAATACCTCACTAATTAATTATGTTTGATATATTATATTTATGAAAATATAAGGAGAAAAAATATGGAAACTTATGGAATAGAAAAATTCGGAATTATAGCACCGAAAGCCGTTTATCGTAATTTAACTCCTGCTCGGTTAACAGAAGCAGCGCTTCGTTTGGGTGAAGGTAAATTATCGGATAAAGGCGCTTTGGTTGTTACAACAGGTAAATATACGGGTCGTTCACCTAAGGACAAATTTATTGTTGATACGGACGGTGTTCACAATGAAATTGCTTGGGGAAAAGTAAACAGACCTATTTCAAGAGAAAAATTCAATGCTATTAAGGGCAAAATTGCGGCATATTTGCAGAACAGAGAAGTCTTTATTTTTGACGGTTTTGCAGGTGCTGATAAAAAATACACTCAAAAATTCAGAGTTATTAACGAATTGGCAAGCCAAAACTTATTTATTCACCAGTTGTTAATCAGACCGAATGCTGAAGAATTGGCAAATTACGGTGAACCCGATTACACAATTCTTTGTGCTCCGGGCTTTAAATGTGACCCCGAAGTTGACGGCGTAAATTCTGAAGCATGTATCGCTATCGATTATGAAGCACACACAATTATTATTTGCGGTTCTCAATACGCAGGCGAAATCAAAAAATCTGTTTTTGCTACTATGAACTATATTATGACAAAGAAAAATGTTCTTCCTATGCACTGCTCCGCAAATATGGATCCTGAAACTCACGAAACGGCTGTTTTCTTTGGACTTTCAGGAACTGGTAAAACTACATTATCGGCTGACCCCGCACGTAAGTTAATCGGTGACGATGAACACGGCTGGTCGCCTGACGGTGTGTTTAACTTTGAAGGCGGCTGCTACGCAAAATGTATCAACCTCTCGGCAGAAAATGAACCCGATATCTACAATGCAATCAAATTCGGTTCTTTGGTTGAAAACGTTATTATGAACGATGAAACAAGAGAACTTGATTTTAATGACGGTTCTTTGACCGAAAATACACGTGTCGGCTACCCTGTTGATTACATCAACAATTCTGCTATTCCCTCAATGGGCGGCATACCGAAAGTTGTTGTATTTTTAACTGCTGATGCTTTCGGTGTATTACCTCCGATATCCAGATTGGATAAAAACGCTGCAATGTACCACTTTGTAACGGGCTTTACTTCCAAATTGGCAGGTACCGAAAGAGGAATTACGGAACCCGTTCCGACCTTCTCAACTCTGTTTGGCGAACCCTTTATGCCGATGGACGCATCAGTTTATGCAAAAATGTTAGGTGATAAACTTGATCAGTACGGCACAAAAGTTTACCTCGTAAATACGGGCTGGGCAGGCGGAAGTGCAGCATCAGGCGCAAAACGTATGAAACTTTCATACACTCGTGCAATGGTTACGGCAGCTCTGAACGGTTCATTTGATAACGTTGAATTTAAACATCACGATGTATTTAACGTTGACTATCCGACATCATGCCCGAATGTTCCCGCTGAAATGCTTGATGCAAGAGGAATGTGGGCAGATAAGGCGGCTTACGATGAAGCGGCAAACAAACTTGCTCAGATGTTTTCTGATAATTTTGCGGCAAAATATCCCAATATGCCCGCAGAAATCGTCAACGCAGGCCCGAAAGTTAAGGCTAACGCATAATTTTAAATATTAATAAAAAAACAGTCTGCTTAACGGCAGGCTGTTTTTATTTCTTATAATACGGTTTAAAATTTTTTATTTTTGTTTTTAATTTATCAAAATTACCGTCAAAACTGATACAACGGTCGTCTATATAGAGCCAGCATAATTCTTTTACGTTTGTAATATCGTCGGTAAATTCATCTAAATTATTTTTAATAAGCCATTTTGCTGTCAAAATTTTATTTCTTGTTGTGAAAATTTTAATTGTGTATTCTTGTGATAATTCAAGTAAAAAATCTTTTGCACCGTCTTTTGCCGGCGGAATAAAATCTTTATTAAAATTGCCCGAATATTCGTTAAGCACGCCGTCTAAATCTATAAGGATAGTCTTTTTTGTAATATTACTCATATCACCTCTTGTTTATATTATCACAAGTCGCACTTGTGGACAAGTCGGACTTGTAAAACGAAAATGATAATATGGTTCTTGAGTTTAGAAAACAACTTGGAAAACGAATAAAACAAATACGAGAAAGTAAAAATCTTTCAAGAGAAGATGTTGCATTTATGTGTAATTTTTCTGGTTCGTATATGGGAATGATTGAAAGAGCCGAATATGATTTTAAAATTTCTAAACTTTATAATATTGCAAAAGCCTTAAATGTTAAAATACAAGACCTTTTTGATTTTGAAAATTAATTTTTGAAAATTTTGAATTTACAATTTTTTTTCCTTTTCAATGCTTGTCCGAAGCAATCCCTGAAAATGCAATTTGTCATTCTGAGGCGGAGCCGAAGAATCCAGCCGATAATAATTAATGGATTTTTTGCTAACCAATCTCAATATCGGTATTATATTTTTTTCGTACCCATTCTTTTTTCTTTTCTTTCGAGGAAAAGAAAAAAGAACGTGTACCCCAAGAAAAAAGAAAACACGATTCCTGCGGAATGCTCCAACTCACTACGTTCGTATTTAAACAAAAAATATATTTTTAGTTTTGCAGATTGGTTTTCAACAAATCTGCAAATACATCGTCTTTGCGAGACTTGTCCGAAGTAATCCCTGAAAAAGCAATTTGTCATTCTGAGGAACGAGTGAGCAGAGTGCGAAACGGTCAATGCGGTGAGCCTTGCCGTGTAGGCACGTTTATTGCGAACGAAGTGAATTTGATGTTGCCGAAGAATCCAGCCGATAAAAAATATATCAAACTGAAAATATTATGGTAGACTAAAGTCTACCATACCACTGTTTATATAAGACAGATATTGTCGGATTTAAGAATAATAAAAGTCTGATATAATAAAAGTAAGGAGTTCTGTATCAGTAAATCAACGACTTCCTTCTACAAGTTGATACCGAAATGCTTATCGGTGATACAGAGGGGATATTTTTGAGTAATTGATTAAATCCCTCATAGTCTTAATCATCTGTAAAAGCAAACAGACAAAAATGACATGAAAAGAGAGGTTTATACCTCTCTTTGTTTTTATATTTTTTCGCACACTGCCGATTTACAATGTTTCCGCAAAGACGTTATGACTGTTCTCATCAACCGACTTAATTTGTATTTGAACATATTTGTTTTTAATATCGGGTGTTCCCTCAAAAAACACTTTTATATAATTTGGGGTTACGGCTTTGTAAAGCCCTGTTTTTTTGTCGGGATTTTTTTCAACCGTTACAAAAAATCTGCTTCCGATATTTTTCTTTAAAAATTCAAGATGTTTTTCTTCCGAAACTTCTTTTACAAGGCTCATTCTTCGGTGCTTTTCAGCCTGCGGAATTTGTCCGTCCATTTTTGCCGCAACCGTGTTTGGTCTTGCGGAATACGGAAAAACGTGAATTTGCGAAAGCGGAAGTTCTTTTAATCTTTCAAACGTTGTATTAAAATCTTCTTCCGTTTCCTGCGGAAAACCTACAATGATATCCGTTCCGAGAAAAACATTTTCAAAAGAAGAATTTAATTTTTCAACAACGTTTTTGATTTTTTCAAAACCGTAATGTCTGTTCATGTTTTTAAGAGTTTTATCGCATAAAGACTGCAAAGACAAGTGAAAATGCGGACAGAATTTTTCTGATTTTTTCAGAAAATCAATAAGTTCATCGGTAATTTCATTCGGGTCAAGCGAGCCTATTCGGTATGTTTTTATTGATGTTTTTTCTATTTCTTTGAGCAAGTCCAAAAAAGATTTTTTCGGTGAAAAATCAAGCCCCCACTGACCGACATGGATACCCGTCAAAACTATTTCATTGTAGCCGTTATCGGATAAAGTGTTTATCTGTTCAATAACATCTTCTGTTTTGCAGCTTCTTGAAAGACCTCTTGCTATGCAGATTGTGCAGTATGAGCATCGGTTGTTGCAGCCGTCCTGAATTTTTATCGTTGCTCTTGTGCGGTTGAAGTTTGAAAGTTTTTCATATCGAAAATCTTTATGTGAATTAATGTCCGAAACCGTAATTTTTGTGTCGTTTTCGATAATTTTTACAATGTCGGGTTTTTCGTAAATACCGAAAATTTTGTCAAAAAGCGGATTTTTTTCGTCTTTATGAAGTTGAGCATAACAGCCTGACAGGATAATTTTTGTTTGCGGGTTGTTGTGTTTAAACGATTTTACCGCCTGAAGAAGTTTTTTTTCGGCTTCAAGAGTTACGGCACAGGAATTGAAGATGTAATAATCACATTCAGACACGTTTTTTGCCGCCGAAAACCCTGCCTGCAAGAGTTTTTCTTCCATTACGGCAGATTCTGTCTGATTGGTTTTGCAACCGAAGGTTTTTATCATGAACGTCGGCATTAGTGTTTCTTTCTTACGTCAGATGCGAGTTTGTGGGCAAAAAGACCCTCTTGTTCCGCCAAAATTGATGCGTACTTTGCAAAAAGTTCGGCATCTTCGATTTTTTGAAAGGTTTGAATTTTTATGTAATCAAAAACGCTTAAACCGCCTGTGTATCTTGCGGCACGGCTTGTCGGCAGAGTGTGGTTTGTTCCGCTTACATAATCACCGAAAACTTCTGCCGAATAATTGCCTATAAATAACGAGCCGTAATTTCTGAATTTATCCACCTCGTTATTTACGTTTTTAAGGCATAATTCAAGGTGTTCGGGGGCTTTTTTGTTTGCAATTTCAACCGCTTCATCAATATTTCCAACAATATAAGCAACGGATTTTTCATAGGCAAACTTTGCTATTTCGGCTGTTTTTAGAGTTTTCAAAAAGTTTTTTGCACTTTCATCAACCTGTTTTGCAAAATTTTCGTCAAAACACAAAAGATACGCTCTTGCGTCCCTATCATGTTCGCATTGTGCAAGCAAATCAGCCGCAACAAATTCGGGGTTGGCGCTTTCATCGGCTATAACCATAACTTCGGACGGGCCTGCGACAAAGTCTGTTCCGCAATCGCCATAGACGATTTTTTTTGCGGTTGCAACGTACTTATTTCCCGGGCCGACGATTTTATCAACGGCGGGGATTGTTTCCGTTCCGTAGGCAAGAGCGGCGATTGCCTGAACGCCGCCGATTTTATAAATCTTTGTTGCGCCTGCAAGGTGCGCCGCCGCAATAGTTACGGGTTTTGTTTTAGGCGAAACCGCAATAATTTCTTTTACCCCCGCCACTTTTGCGGGAACAATCGTCATAACGGCGGTACTCGGCAGGGGATAATTTCCTCCCGGGATATAGCAACCGACTTTTTCTATCGGAATGATTTTGTGGCCTAAAACGGCGCCGTCTGCCTGAAAACAGACATTTTTAACAGAACCTAACTGTGCTTTTGCAAAATCCTCGACATTTTTTATTGAAAATTTTAAAGCCTCTAAAATCTCTTTATCAAGCGAAGTTATTGCGTTTTCGATTTCTTCCTTTGAAACTTCAAAGTTTTCAATTTCGGTATTATCAAATTTTTTCGTATAGTCTTTAACCGCACTGTCGCCGTTTTTCCTAACGTCGTTGATGATACTTTTTACCGTTTCCGTAACATCGTTTGTGTCTCTGAAAAAATCATCGGTTATTTTGTCAGCAATTTTCATTATTTTGTCCTCGAAGCAAGATTGTTAATAATGTCTTGCGGCGTTACACCGTGCATAGCCATAAAGGTCAGCATAAAGTAGGTTAAATCGCTCGCTTCCCATTCAAGACCGTCGCCCTTTGCGAAGTTTACGGACTCAAAGGCTTCTTCCATTATTTTTCTCTGCAAATAAAATTCATTTTTGAAGAGTTTTGTTGTGAAAGAATTTTCGGGCAATTTTTCTTTTCTGTCCAAAAGCAGTTTGTATAAATCATCTATACAAAAATCTTTTTCTTCAAAGCAGGAATATCTGTCTAAATGGCAGGCATTACCTTTCTGGCGAACTTTGAATAAAAGTGAATCCATATCGCAGTCAAATCTTGCGGTTACAAATTCTTGAGTGTTGCCCGATGTCAGACCTTTTGTCCAGAGTTCGTTTCTTGAACGGCTGAAATATGTTGCAAGTCCGCTTTCAAAGGTTTTTTTAAGACTTTCTTTATTTGAATAGGCAAGCATTAAAACCTGTTTTGTGTCAATATCCTGAACAATTGTGGGGATAAGCCCGTTTTGTTTTTCAAAGTCCATACATGCGGTAAAGGCTTCTTTTAAATCAACCGCACCTGTGTAGATTGACATTCCGAGTTGTGTTGATACGTTCATTTTTTGAAGTTTGACAATTTCATCAACCGTTGAAATTCCGCCTGCCGCAACGAGTTCATGTTTTGTCATTTCTCTTATTTTTTGAATTTCATCGATTTTTGTACCCTGCATCATACCTTCATTTTCGACGATGGTGTACAGATAGCCCGAGCATAAATCATCAAAACGTTTTACAAAATCGGCAGGTGTCCGGTCAATTTCTTCACTCCAGCCCTTTTGGGAGATTTTGCCGTTTTTTGCGTCAATGGCAAGAAGCACTTTGTCTTTCGGAAGTTTTGATAAAAATTCTTCACTTGCTGCGGTTCCTATAATTATTTTTTTTGCGCCGAGGGCAAGCATTTTTTTTGCCTTTTCCTGTGTTCTTATTCCGCCGCCTACACGACATTTTGCGATTTTGCATATTTTTGCAATTGTTTCTTCGTTATCACCTTTTCCCATAGCGGCATCAAGGTCTATCACCGCAATTTCGCCGTATTTGCCAAATTCTTTTGCAAGGGCTTCGACATCTTCTCTTTCAAGAACTTTTTCTTTGCCCTGTCTGAGTTGTACGGCTTTTCCGTTCATTAAATCTATGCTTGGAATAATCATTTGTATGTCCTTTTGTCTTTGTTTTCGTATGTTTATCCAAACTTATTATAATACAAAAATATTACAAAAATTTAAGCAATTTGCACTGTTTATATTATTTGTGAAATAAATTTATACTAATTATTTTTGTGTGTGTTATAATTTTGTTGGAAGTTAACTTTGACATGCGGGTAAGAGTGCAAAGATATATAAATAAAATACTTTCAATAGCTGTCATTGCGGCGGGATTATGCAGTCCTGCTTTTTGTGTTGAAAAATTTATGCCTCCCGTACCTGATGAAACGGAAACCCTTTTGTTATCGGGTGATTTAATTGCGGAAGAAGCCAATCCCGTTGAGGAAACTTCTTCGGCAAATGAAGCCGCTCCCGAAACCCCGAAGAAAGAAAAGAAAACAAAAAATACTCCCGTTATTTCAAATATCAGCATTGAGGGAAACAAAATTATCCGAAATTCCGAGATTATGAATGCAATGAAGATGCAGGTCGGTGATGTTTATTCCCCCGAAAATATTCAGAGAGGTCTGACGGAAATCTACAATTTGGGCTGGTTTACCGAAAAAATGAGAGCCATTCCGCTAAAAGACGAAAATAATAACATTGTTTTAAAAATTTACGTAGAAGAAAATAAGACCATTACAGATTTTACGATAACGGGTAATACGGTTGTTTCGGCGGGCGAAATTTCGGAATTGCTTGCACCGCTTGAAAATCAGCCGCAAAATATATCAACTTTAAACTCTGCTGTTGAAAAAATTGAAGAATTATATGCTTCAAAAGGTTATATTCTTGCGAGAGTAAGTCAGGTTCAGGACGACCCCGACGGCTGTGTAAATATCAATATTTCGGAAGGTATGATTAACAGCGTTAAATTTGAAGGTAACAATAAGACAAAAGATTACGTAGTTAACAGAAACATTCTTTCCGTTCCGGGAACGGTTTACAACGAAAATACAATTAAAGAAGATTTGATAAGATTGTACGGAACGCAGGCATTTAAAGATGTTAACCGTACTATCGAAAGATGTGACGATAATTCAAATTATTATGACGTAACAATTAACCTTATCGAGCAGAGAACCGCAACCATCAGTTTGGGCGGCGGTCTTGATACTGCAACAGGTTTCTTCGGTCAGGCAGGATTTATCGAAAATAACTTTATGGGCAAGGGACAGAGAATTTCCATTAACTTCCTCGCAGGTACAGGTGTTTTGTTATCCGATGATTCTACCTTGAACAGAGCAAACTTCCAGGGTGATATCAGTTTCTTTGAACCGAGATTTATGGGAACTGATGTTTCAATGCTTTATAAAGGTTATTGGCAGAATTATGCAAGTTATCAAATTCCTCTTGCTATGGAAAGAAGATTCGGTTTGGAAGCAGTTGCTTCAAAACAGTTTAGAAAATTCCGTAATTTGTCGGGTTCCTTCAAAATCGGTGTTGAAAACGTTAATTTGAAGGAAGGCGATTTCCTGAAGATAGCAAGTTTATACAAAATTCACGGTGTTCCGATTTCGGAACGTGCAAAACAACTCAAAGGCGGAACCTTCCTGTCGTTGTCGCCGTCCTTGGTATATGACACCAGAGACAGACTTATCAACCCCAGAGACGGTTTGGTTGCTAATATCAGATTTACGGAAAATCTCGGTTTGAATGACTTCGGTTCCACTCACGGTACTTTAACAGGCGGTGTCAGAAAATATATTCCCGTCATGACGAAGTCGGCATTGTCTATTACGGCAAGAGCAGGCGGAACAATACACGGCGATATTCCTGAGGTAATGGCATTCAGACTTGGCGGCCCTTATTCCGTAAGAGGTTACAAGATGAGTTCAATCGGTACGGGTAATTCTTATGTAATGGGTTCGGTTGAATTGACGACACCGTTATTCTTCCTCGACAGAATTAAAAAACTTAAATTCCTTGATAACGTTAAATTTGCGGTATTTGCCGATGCAGGTAAACTGTTTAACACTACTGTTTCCGATGTTATTTATAACAGACCAGGATACGGTGTTGCAATCGGTGCCGGAATCAAAGTTTATGTTCCGGGTGTCGGCCCTCTCAGCATAGATTACGGTTATCCGCTTACAAATGTCGGCGACGGCAACAGCAAAGGCGCCTTTACGTTTGGTATCGGAGATTTGTTCTGATGACTTGCAGCCTGCGGTGTGAAAATATCGCTGATACCGAAAAAATTGCTAAAAAGTTTGCCGAAATTGTTTCGGAAACGGGTGCTTTTGTATGTCTGCACGGCGATATCGGTGCGGGGAAAACGGCTTTTACAAAACTTGTCTGCAAATATCTTGATGTCAAACAAAAGGTTACAAGCCCGAGTTTTGTGATTTTAAACGAATATAAAAGCGGAAAACTTCCCGTTTATCATTTTGATTTATACAGGCTTGAAAGCGAGGGTGTATCAACCGTTACGGACGAACTTTCGGAATATTCCGAGGGCAAAATTCTTACAATGGTTGAATGGGCGGAATTTTCGCCCGATACCGAATTACCGTTTGACAGGGTAATTGTAAATATTACCTATCTGAATGAAACTGAAAGAGAGTTTGACTTTTCCGCAATTGGTGAAAAGTCGGAAAAAATTGTTGAAAAAATGGCATTATAATGAAAATATTGACTTTTGACACTTCTTTAAATAAAACCTATCTGACTTATGGCGAAGATGAAAAAATTTTAGAAAACAGGGAAATCACCTCCACTGACGAAAAATATCACAGCGTTTCGCTTGTACCTGAAATAATTGATATTTTCAAAAAGTATGATATAAAATTTCAGGATATTGATGTAATAGGTATCAATGAGGGCCCCGGAAGTTTTACGGGGATTAGAATTTGCACAGTTATTGCAAGAGTTGCGGCGCAACAGGCGGATATAAAGGTTGTTCCCGTTCCCTCTCTGGAAATTTTGTCAAGGATAAATAAAACCGATAAAAAATCACTTGTTTTGCTCGATGCAAGAAAACATAAATCTTATGCGGCAATCTACGGTAAAAACGGTGAAGAGATAAAAACTCCCGATATTGTTGTGTATGAGGAAGCCGCTGAATTGTGCAAAAGTGATGATTTTGAAATTATAACCGACAGTTCTATGAAAAAAATATTGTCGGAAAACGGAATTAACGCAATTGATTATGAGGCGGAGGATTATCCTCTCGGAGAATATTTGTACAGAGCAACTCTTGAAAAATTATCTTCTGATAATGATTACTTCTGGGCAAAGGCAAAGCCTTTGTATATTCAGCCGCCCTCAATCACAATGCCAAAGAAAGCGGGGAATTAATGGTGTATTTTAAACAGATAAACCCGTTAGGCTGTCTTTTGTGGACGGTGTTATTTGTCTGGCTTTTTGTAAAACTCAAATTGTATTATGTTGTTGCTTTTTTGATTTTGTTTGCTTTGGCCTATAATTTTTACAAACAGACAAAGGTTAAAATTAAAGAGCATCAGGAGGAACAGGAACGGAATTATGAACCCGAAATGGGTGAGGTTTATAAAGTTTGTTCCTGTTGCGGAAACAGCGTAAAACGTTCCGCTAAAATTTGTCCTCATTGTAAAAATTCACTTGATGAATAAGGGTGAAAATAAGTAATATTTTATTGTATAATCATTATATAAATATATATGGAGACACTTAATGACATTAACGGTTGCGGTTACCGGAAAGAGCGGAAGCGGAAAAACCACTGTTGCAAAAAATATGTTTTCTGTTTTCAGAAAGGCCTTTCCCGAAAAGACAATTTTATTGTTTGATAATGATTTGACGTGCGAATTGGGTCATTCTTTCGGAAAAGACGTCAGAAAAACCATTTACGGTATCAGAAGCGGCAAGCATGAATACAAAACGGGTATTCCCGCCAATATGACAAAACAGGAATACGTTGAATGGGCTTTGGAAGATATTCTTGAACCTATTGACGATAATACGGATTTGATTGTTTCATGGCTCAGCGGTTCAAAAGATTGCCGCTGTCCGATTACAAAGCAGATTAACGATGCGCTTGTCAAATTGATAAACCGTTATGATATCGTTATTTTTGACTGCGAATTTGATTTAAAATATCTTTATCAACTTGTAGATATTCAGATAGATATTACGCTGATTGTAACACAGCCGACGGTTGAGTCCGCAAAACTTGCGCAAAGAATTGAAGAATATTCTGCAAAATATGCCGCAGACGGTCAGATGGGTGTTGTTCTTAACAGCGTTAAAAATGACGATATGCAAAAGGCTTATTCGGTTACGGAACAATATGATTTGTCCGTTTTGGGAATGATACCGTTTGATGATACTCTGGCAGAGAGCGACGACGGTGAAAAATTATCCGAAAATGTTCAAAATGCAATCGAACAGTTTTATTACAGATTAAATATTCCGAGGAGTGATTTATCATGACAAATATTGCAGACGGAAAGGCTCTTGCCTCAAAAATCTACGAACAGATTTCTTCTGAAGTTGACGGTTTATCCAAAATTCCTATGCTTGTCGTTATAATTACAAACGATAACGAGGCAGGGCAGATATATGTCAGAAATAAGCAGAGAGCCTGCGAAAAAACGGGAATTTTGTCGGAAACGATTGAACTTGATGCAAATGTTTCGGAAAAGGAACTCATCGGAAATATTTTGAAACTTAATAAGGACGAACTTGTTGATGCAATACTTGTGCAACTTCCTTTGCCGCCTCATATTGATACGGAAAGAGTTTTAAATGCAATCTCTCCCAAAAAAGATGCAGACGGTTTTCATTATATCAATGCGGGTAAAATGTTTACGGGGCAAATTCCAAATACGGTTGCCTGTACGCCGAAAGGGATAATCAGACTTCTTGATGAATACAAGGTAAAATTGGAAGGCTTAAATGCTGTTGTAATAGGTCGTTCAAATATTGTGGGCAAGCCGATTGCCCAACTTTTACTTCAGAGAAATGCGACGGTTACGATGTGCCATTCAAAAACCAAAAATATTGAAACTTTTACCAAAAACGCAGATTTGATTGTTTGCGCAACGGGTCAGCCCGAGTTTTTAAAAGGCGATATGGTTAAAGACGGCGTAATTGTGATAGATGTCGGAATTTCGAGAAAAGACGGCAAATTGTGCGGCGATGTCGAATTTGAAACGGTTGCACCAAAGGCTTCTCTGATAACGCCCGTTCCGGGCGGCGTAGGGCCTATGACGGTGGCTATGCTTGTCCAAAATACACTTGATTTAACAAAAAAACATATTGAAGATAATCAGAAAAAATATATAACTTTCTTGTAAATAATATTTGGTGATTATCTGTTTCGCGCGGCGGTCTTGGTTTAGCCCGCTGCAAACTTTTTTGTTTTTAAAAATCTCATTATTTTAGTCTAATTTTTGGCAAAACAGCGCCAAAAGAATGTAAAAAATTTGTTACAAAACGTTTTTTGTGGTTTAATAAAATCAAGATTTTAAAAGGATAAATCCCATGGAAAAATTTAATATAGGCATAATCGGTCTTGGAACTGTCGGCGGCGGTGTTGTTAAAAATCTTCCGAATTTTCGGGATACCGTTAACCTGAAAAAAATTGCAGTTCACAACCTTAACAAAAAACGTAACATTGAAGGTCTTGATGAAAGTCTTTTGACGGATAACCCTTACGAAATAGTCAATGATAAAGACATTGACATTGTCGTTGAGGTAATGGGGGGTGTTAATCCCGCTTTTGACCTTCTGAAAACGGCAATCAACAATGGAAAACACATTGTTACGGCTAATAAAGAACTTTTGGCAAAACACGGAGAAGAACTTTTTAATCTTGCAAAAGAAAAAAATGTTGTTATTCTTTATGAAGCGGCAATTGCGGGCGGAATACCGATTATTATGCCTGTAAAGACCATTTTGAGAGGTAATAAAATCACCAAAATCGATGCGATTTTAAATGGCACCACAAATTATATTCTGACAAAAATGGACGAGGACGGTGCGCCTTATGAACAGGTTTTGAAAAAGGCTCAGGAACTCGGCTATGCGGAAACAGACCCTACAAGTGATGTTGAGGGCTTTGATGCGGCATATAAAATCGTTACGCTTGCAACAATTTCCTTTAATAAGCGTGTTAAAATAGGCGGAATTTACCGTGAGGGTATAACAAAAATTTCTGACAGAGATATAAAATTTGCCAATGAGTTTGGCTACAAGATTAAACTTATTGCAAGTGCAAAACTCGATGATAACGGCAGAGCGGACGTCAGAGTACACCCTATGCTCGTTCCGAAAGACCACGTTCTTGCAAAAATCAACAACGTTACAAATGCGATAATGCTTTCGGGTAAACCCGTCGGAGAGATAATGTTTACGGGAGCGGGCGCAGGTGAAATGCCTACCGCAAGTTCTGTTCTCGGCGACATACTTGCACTTTGTTCCGAAATCGGAAAATCCGATTTTCCGCTGCCTATGATGAGGTGCAACCACGAAAGCGAAGCGGAAAGAATCCCTATCGATGAAACCGTTAACCGTTATTATATCTCTCTTGATACTGCCGATACCCCCGGTTCAATCGGTGTAGTGGGTACAATTTGCGGAAATCACGGCATTAACCTTTCCGATATTCTTCAAAAAGGTTCAAAAGAGGACGGAACAGCGGAAGTCGTTGTTATAACCGCTTTAAGCAGAGAAAAAAATGTGAAATCGGCATTAAAAGAAATGAAAAAATCTAATGCCGTTGTTAAAATCAATAATTTGATAAGAGTAATGAATTAAGGATAGCAAAAATGAGTACAGACAAACATTACAGAGGAATAATAAATAAATATAAGGAATATTTGCCCGTATCGGACAAAACCCCGATAATTACATTAAATGAAGGCAACACCCCCTTGATTAAGGCGGATAACCTTGCAAAAAAAATCGGACTTGACGCAGAAGTCTATCTGAAATTTGAGGGTTCAAACCCGACGGGAAGTTTCAAAGACAGAGGAATGACAATGGCTGTGTCAAAGGCAGCCGAAGACGGTTCAAATGCCATTATCTGTGCATCAACGGGAAATACAAGTGCCGCAGCCGCTGCTTACGGTGCAAAGGCGGGCATGAAGACTTTTGTTTTAATCCCCGACGGTTATATTGCGCTCGGAAAACTTTCTCAGGCTATGATGTACGGCGCAAATATCATTGCGATAAACGGAAATTTTGACGAAGCGCTCGAAAGGGTAATCGATATATCAAAAAATTATCCCGTAACAATGGTAAATTCACTCAATCCTTACAGAATTGAGGGTCAAAAATCGGGTGCTTTTGAAATTATTGAAGCACTCGGCGATGCTCCCGATTACCATTTTATCCCTGTCGGTAATGCGGGAAATATTACGGCATATTTTAAAGGTTATGAAGAATGGTATGCAAATAAAAAATCGACACATCTGCCGAAGATGATGGGCTTTGAGGCGGAAGGCGCAGCGGCAATCGTTAGAGGTGAAAGAATTATGAAGCCCGAAACTCTTGCAACCGCAATAAGAATAGGTAACCCTGCAAGTTGGAAACAGGCAGAAAGAGCAAGAGATTTGTCAGGCGGTGTTATCAACAGCGTTACGGACGATGAAATTGTTGAAGCATACAAAATGATTGCTTCCGCTGAGGGTATTCTCTGTGAACCCGCATCGGCGGCATCTGTTGCAGGTCTTATTAAAACGCATAAGGCAAAAGGTGTTAAAGAGGGCTCAAAAATCGTTTGTATATTAACGGGTAACGGCTTGAAAGACCCCGATAACGCAATTAAATACGCTCTTGCAGATGTTAAAAAGACAAGTGCGGAAATGAACGATATTTTAAGAGCAATGAATATATAATTTTAAGGCGGTTTCGGTATTACCGAAACCGCCATATATTAAATAAAGGATGTGTTTATGGAAGAATCTTCGCTTTATGAAACTCTGGCGGCTAAACTGGCGGATTTTTCGTATTATGATTTTGAAAAATTAAATAACGGCGATTTGATTTTTGGAGATTCTTTGCTGGCTGACTGGCGTTTTTATCAGTCGGAAAATGTTTCGGATAAACTCAAAGAGTCTGTTTTTTGCGCCGTTAATAAAATTTTAAAACAGATTTATATTGTTTTCAGAGGCTCGGAACCGAGTTTTTTGGATATTGAACAGTTTCTAAAAGATTGGTGTGTTTCCGATTTAAAAATGTTATTCGGGCAGTTACCGCTTAACTTTGAGGAATTTTTCGGTTATGTGGAAGAAATTAAAAAAGAGTTTTCCGATTATGAAATAATGATGACGGGTCATTCTCTCGGAGGTTCGGTTGCACAGTTGATAGGTGCCGTAAAAGAAAACGAAAATATTAAAACTTATACTTTTAACGCTTTTGGTACAAAGCAACTTGGAAAATGTCTTGAAGAAAAACAGATTGAGATGAATTACAATCCCGAAAATATCAAAAATTTCAGGGTGGAATCAGATGTTGTTTCAAACAGAACGGAACATTTCGGCGCCGTTTATACCGTAGAATATAACAAAGAATTAGGACAAATTCTTTCTTCAATTTTAAAAGAAACCCCGAAAATTTTTGTAAATTTGTCGCAAAAGGTCGTAAAGTCGGCAAAAGCCTATCTTAAAGGCTTTAAATATACCGCAAAAACTCTTGATTCTCATTTTATGAATAATTTTAAAGATGGTTATCACTACAAAAAAGAAGATTAATTTTTGTTTTCTTTCCTCTTTGAAAACATTTTTGTTTGACATATAATATTAATGTAAATTTATTGAGGAAAAGACATTGAACACAACCGAAGAATTGATTAAATTAAGTGCGGCAGAACAGAGAACGGCACTTTTAAATAAAGAAGTTAAAGCAACGGAAATACTTGATTCCCTGTATGCTCATATTGATAAAGAAAATTCAGAAATAGGCGATTTTAACTCTTTAACCAAAGAGGCAGCCTATGAAACGGCAAAACAGGTCGATGAAAAAATTGCAAAAGGCGAAACTTTGCCCAAACTTGCAGGTATTCCGCTGGCGCTCAAAGATAATATCAATATGAAAGATTATAAAACCACTGCATCGAGCAAAATTCTTGAAAATTTTGTATCACCTTATGATGCAACGGTTACAAAAAAACTTAAAGAAAATTTAATTCCCGTTGTGGGAAAAACAAACCTCGATGAATTTGCAATGGGTTCAAGTAACGAAAATTCGGCATTTAACAATGTAAAGAACCCGTGGGATTTGAAGAAGGTTCCGGGCGGAAGTTCGGGCGGTTCGGCGGCGGCAGTTGCAGCCTGCCATTCTACTCTTGCTCTCGGCTCCGATACGGGCGGAAGTATCAGACTTCCCGCATCTTTCTGCGGTATTGTCGGTATGAAGCCCACATACGGCAGAGTTTCAAGATACGGTTTGATTGCCTTCGGTTCTTCGTTAGACCAGATAGGGCCTTTTGCAAGAACGGTTGAAGATTGTGCTATGCTTGCGGAAGTTATTTCGGGCTATGATGAACACGATTCCACATCTTTAAATCTGCCCGCTCCCGATTTTACAACCAATTTGAATAAAGATGTTAAAGGTTTGAAAGTCGGCGTTATAAGAGAACTTTATGAAACGGGTCTTGCCGATGATGTTAAAGTTGCACTTGATAAGGCGATAGAAACTTATAAAAATCTCGGTGCTGAAATTGTAATGATTTCTCTGCCTTTGATAAAATATTCAATTGCGGTTTATTATATTGTTGCAACGGCGGAAGCAAGTTCAAACCTTGCAAGATATGACGGTGTAAAATACGGATATCGTGCAAAGAATTGTAACACTTTGATAGAAATGTATAACAAAACCCGTGCGGAAGGTTTCGGCGATGAAGTCAAAAGAAGAATAATGCTCGGTACTTATGCGTTAAGTTCGGGTTATTACGATGCTTACTACAAAAAAGCACAACAGTTAAGACGATTAATCAAAAATGATTTTGACAAAGCGTTTAAAGAAGTTGACGTTTTGATGTGTCCGACTTGCCCCGATACAGCGTTCGATATCGGCTCAAAAACCGAAGACCCGCTTGCAATGTATTTGACGGATATTGCGACAATTACGGCTAATTTGGCAGGTATTCCCGCAATGAGCGTTCCTTTTGAACTGGATAAAAATAATATGCCGATTGGTATTCAGATTTTGGCTCCCGTTCTTGAAGAATCAAAAATGTTTAACTTTGCATATAAATTAGAACAAATGGCTCTTTTTAATAAGAAATATAAAAATAATTATGAAAAATAATTGTTACAATTTGTTAATAATTGTCTGAAAACACTCAATTTTCATGCATTTCAGACGTTTATATACATGTATATATAAAGGAGCTTATTATGAGTTCATACTTATCAGCGGGTTCAAGCGGATCACTGGGTGCTGAATGGCAGATTCAAAATGCCAGACGGAATCAGTTCGGCAGTTATTTTGGAATGGCGGGAACGTCGGGTGCCGGAAATATGGATTTTCAGGCATATCTTACCTTTGCCGGTGTTGATCAAAGTGCCGTCTTGGAACAGATGGAATTTAGTATTTTAGGTCTTGATAATCAGGCTGACGGAAAACTGTTAGACTGGACTAAATCGGCTTGGAATGAAGGTTCCTCTGATGACAGACTGTTTCAGTCGGTTAATCACGGCTATTACACAAATATAGATTTTGATAACGGTACTTATCAAATTCTTGATGAACAGTCGTTGTCTGAGTCGCTGGGTATGGATTGGTCAGGCGGCAAGCCTTATGATGTTTTGGATATCGTAAGCAATCAGGTCAACTTCTATGACTTTGTCTTCTCGGGTACTGACGATGGTCAGGATACGGTATCTATAAACCTGAATGATGTTACTGATGCTCGTTGGGGTATTAATAAATACAACATTACCGAAGTTAATACAAAATATACTGATTTACCCGAAATGGGCAACGTTGAAAGCGTAAAAGCACATAACTCTCTGAATGTTATGTTATCAAGTGCTGAAAACTGGCTGACAGACGAAATGAAATCAGAATTAAGCGCTTACAGAAAAGGTTCATCTGCATATCAGCAAAAACTCAGAGAATTTGCTTATCGTCTGCAGGATAATGAAGGATACAGACAGGGTAAAGAAGTTTTATCACCTTCAGAAAAAGAAGAAACACCGCTTAATTTTGCTGACGGTCAAAAGGTAAGCATTGCAAGAGGCATTGACGGTCAGGCTGTAATCGGACTTAAGGATGTTGAAGGTCAAAGAGTAAATAATGTCGGTGATATTACGGGTGATGTACGTATTTCGGTCGGAAGAACCGACGGATATGATAACGATACGGTAGTACATGTCGGACATAAAGATGCTAACAGCAATCTTAAAGCCGAAATGAATTCAAGCATTACAAACTTTGAATTTTACGGTCAGAATATTGAAGCAGACTTTAACGAAAAAGTTGCCAAGACATATAACGTACAGATGAAAACAAATAACAGTGTCTTGGATTCTTCAAGAGGTTCTGCATCGATAATGGCAGAAACAGATTACTATGCTCAGAATAACTTGATTAATTTGGGTATGGCTGCTAAACAGGTTACTATTAACGGCAAAGAATACGATAACGCAGTAGTTGATAACGGCTTAAATAACACGTTTATTTCGGCTAAAAACAGCGGTAACTATTTCGGAACAAGTGCAACAAGTGAAAATGCAACGATGGTCGGCGGTGATGAATCTAACTGGTTTGATATCGCAGGCAGAAACGGTATTGCAGTCGGCGGTAAATCTGATGATAACTTTACTACTGGCAGAACGGCATACAGAAACATTATGTCGGGTATGGACGGTGATGATGAATTACGTGACAACGGCTATAATTCAATGTTCAACGCAGGCAAAGGTGTTGATTCCGTAACCTTAAACGGTTCAAATGCTATTGTTCAGATGGGCGATGGTGAAGATTACAACGTGAATATCACATCAGGCGCTAAGAACAATCAGGTTTGGGCAGGCACAGAATATGAACGTGATGCGGATAAACTTCTTGACGGTCAAAGAGAATACTTCAATTACAGACAAAATCTTGAAGCATTTATGGCTAAGAATAATATGTCTTATGAACAAATCCAAAAACGTTTATCATCATCAACTAAAGCAGATGAAGTTCTGAAAGCAATCCAGCAAACGTTGTAGGATAGCAAAATTTGATAAAAAAACAGTTCTGAAAAGGACTGTTTTTTTGTTGTGTTTTTTAGGGTTCTTGCCGCAACAAAATAAATACGTTAGGACTTATCCGAAGAATCTTGTCAAAAATTTAAGATACTTCACGGGCGCTCTGCATGACAGCAGAAAAGTTCAGCCTGCCAATAGCTTAAAAAAGAATTGCTGCGGGCAGATACAACTATTTTGTTTTTACTGCGCAAATGACTTCAAAAAATTCTTTTAATTTGTCATATTCCATAATGGAATTTTGCGTTGCGTTCCAAGGATTTTCAACAACAAATTTTGTATTGCCGTCTTTATCCTGAAAAGGAGCAATTTTATAAGCATGACAACCGTAAACGCTGTATTCTTTGGCTATCGGTTTTTCTGTCAGAGTGCCGTCAGAAAGTGCGCCTGCCGTAAAGATGTATTCATCTTGTGTTTCGGGTGAGAACAAAAGTTCTTTGAGATTTTTTTCCTGTTCGGCGTTATTTGTTTTGTATTCCGTAATATCCGTATAGCCGAAATCTTTCATAACTGTATCGAGGTCGCCGCCTATCGAGCCTCTGTAAAAATCAGCCTGCGTGCTTAATTTTCTGCGGATTTCTTTGTTTGCAGTTTTTAAATCTTTAAACATTATGCCGTTTTCATCGTATTTGAAAGTTAATTTTCCGTTTGCATCGGGGTTTTCAAATCTCATAAGAACGGGGAAGGTTTCGCCGTCCTGATTTTTTGCATCAAAATCGGCTAATCTTTGTTTATAACCCTCAATTTTTTCTTTGTTTTCGGGTTCTTCTTTTGCCATTCTTGAAATTTCACTGTTCATAATTTCGTGGAAGGATTTTTCATATTGGTGTTTTAATTCTTCGCCGTAAACGTGTTCAGCCAAAATCATGCCCGTTGCACCCTGCATGTGCTGCCATGTGTCTATTCCCTGACGCATGTTGTCTTTCGGAACCGTGTATGTGTATTCGCCGTTCGGCATTTTTACGTTTACACCATTTTCGGTTTCTTCAAACATGTCGTATAAGACGTGTCTTTGCGAGGGGTTTTCCATGATGGAATTTAAAGTTGCGAGCAGGTAGCAATCGCCTGCGGCGCCCTGAACACCCGAAAATCTGGTTGCGGGCGGGAATAATTCCGCAAAAGTCTGTTTGCCCATTTTTAACTGATGAGCCTGTCCGTCGGCATTTTTTACATAAATATTTTTCTGACCGTCAACTTCAAACGTGTCGCCTACTTTGACTGATTTTACGGCATCTTCTTTGTTTGTAAAGGTCGGAACGTATCTGTCTGTCTGGTTAATGCCGTCATTTTTTGCGTTGTATATTAAATCAATATCGTTTTTCATGGGCTCGGTCATTTGACCATGTTCGCAGAAATATCTGAGAACGCCTCTCCAAAGAGTTCCGTCTGCAACGAGGTTTACAAGTTTTGAAGTGTTTTCTGCTTCAACATCGGCTTTTTCCATAACTGCGGCAACTTGCGCAAGTTCGTTTTTGAAAGCCTGTTTTACGTTGGGTAAGGTCAGCAAATAATCGTAAGCCGACATTTCCTGAGGTTTTTGTTCTTTTGTAATGTTTTCATTTTTTACTTCGTCGGTTTTGTGAACGGATAAACCGACATAAGCCTTTAAAACGTCAGCAGAGGGAAGTTCTTTAACTTCCGTCCGATTAACAACGGTATCATTTTGTTTGTTTTCTGTCTTTTGTTGTAAGTTTTGATTTATATTTTGTTTTATCGAGTTAACGTTGGTATTTATTTGCATAGCCTTCTCCTGTTAATATTAAACAAAAATAACGTTTTTTTTGCTACAATAAATTGAAATAATGACAAAATATTTACAATTTGTTAACAGTACCTAACAAAAATTTTTGATTAGGCTTGATTATGATAAAAAATATGACAACATGGTATTATAGGGATTTTATCGTCATCACAAAAATCAACCTAACACGTCATTACGAGGAACGAAGTGACGAAGTAATCCCTGAAACCGAAAAGGATTGCCACGGGCGAAACTAAACTCACTTCGCTCGCAATAAACGGCATTACGGGCAAGGCTCATCGCCTTGACCCTTCAGCCTCTGCTCGCTAGTTCCTCGCAATGACAATAGACAAAAAATCACCTGCTATAAAATTATATGAAAAGAGGTTATAAATGGATAAAGATATCAATTATTATATAAAATTACCATGGACATTTCTTTTTAAATGGTCTGACGAGGATAATTGTTATGTTGCTTCGGTTGCAGAGTTAAAAGGCTGTATTTCTGACGGTAAAACTATCGTTGAGGCGGCGAAAAAGATTAATGAGGCTTTATATTCTTATATTAATTGTTGTTTGGCTCATAACGATATTATTCCCGAACCTGTTAAACCATCTGATTACAAAGGAAAAATTCCGTATCGAACAACACCCGAAACACATTATCAACTTGCCAAAAAGTCCGCAATTACGGGAAAAAGCATAAACTCAATTATTGACGAAGCCGTAAAAGCAAGTTTGAAAGAAAGTATATAAAATTGATTCTATTTGCTTTTCCAATAAACGTCAAATTGTTCTATGTCATCAAAAGTTTGAATAAAATTTCCGTTAAATTTTAGCGCTCTGTCATCAATGTATATAAATGCAGGTTTTTTGATGTTTGTAACTTCTTTAAAATAATCATCAATTTTTTCTTTTTTAAGCCAATTATAAGCGAGTTCTCGGTTTCTTGTTGTGAACAAAACAAGTTAGTATTTTGTTTTATACAATTTTGCCAAAAACTCTTTGGCACCTTTTTTGATAGGTGGAATGTGATTTTCTTCGTATTTTGAATAGTTATTTAATACACCGTCAAGGTCTATCATTAAAGTTTTTTTCATTTATCAAAATTTCTGTTTTAAAGTTTAAAAATTATATTAAAGTTTTTATTTTTAATGTTATAGCATTAATTTTTAGCATAGTAGCATTTAGAAAAAATAATGTCAAATTGTTATCATAGATTTTATGGAAAAGAAGTATTTGCAAATTTTGGGGCATAATTTAAAAGTTGAAAGAGTTAAGAAAGATTATACGCAGGAAAAACTTGCTGAACTTTCAGATGTTCAAATGCAGCATATCAGTAAGATTGAAAAAGGTGAATGTAATATAAAATTTCTCACATTAATAGCACTTTTAAAGGCTTTGGATATTCCTTTTGAACAATTGTTTGATATAAAGGTTAAAGATTAATAATTAATTTAATAATAATCAACAAAAAAGGTCATGTGCTGAACATGACCTTTTTCAAAACGATAATTAACAAAATTAGTCGTCAGCGTGACCTGCTGTGCCGAGAACGTCAACCATTTTATGTTTAACCATTTCTTTAACGGCTGTTCTGCCGGGGCCCATATATTCTCTGGGGTCGAATTTTTCGGGGTGTTCAATGAAAAATTCTCTGATGGTTGAAGTCATTGCAAGACGTAAGTCTGTGTCGATATTGATTTTTGCTACGCCGTGTTTTGAAGCGTAATTTAACATATCTTCGGGAACGCCTTGTGCATCGGGTAAGTTGCCGCCGAACTTGTTGCATTTTTCAACAAATTCTTTCGGA
The DNA here is from genome assembly GCA_024695865.1 of Candidatus Gastranaerophilales bacterium. Taxonomy (GTDB): domain Bacteria; phylum Cyanobacteriota; class Vampirovibrionia; order Gastranaerophilales; family Gastranaerophilaceae; genus RUG841. Next base: position 4,641 of record JAILHI010000038.1, on the reverse strand, counting down.
ACTGATGATGAACCGTGAAGAACGATAGGATAATCGCCGAAGCCTGCTTCTTTAAGAGCATCTTTGATTTCCTTTAATCTTTCAAAGTCTAATTTTGCTTCGCCTTTGAATTTATAAGCGCCGTGTGAAGTACCGATTGCGATTGCCAAAGAATCACAACCTGTTTGTTTTACAAATTCAACGGCTTCTTTAACGTTAGTATATTTTGCATCTTTGTCTGAAACTTTAACGTCGTCTTCTACGCCTGCGAGTTTACCGAGTTCTGCTTCTACCGAAACTCCTCTTTCGTGAGCATATTCAACAACTTTTTTAGTAACTGCAACGTTTTCATCAAACGGGAATCTTGAACCGTCAATCATAACTGATGAAAAACCGCCGTCGATACATGCTTTACAAATTTCAAAGTCTGCACCGTGGTCTAAATGAAGTGCAATCGGAACTGTTGTTGTTGCGAGTGCTGCTTCAACCAATTTGATTAAATATGTTTGGTTAGCATATTTTCTTGCACCTGCGGAAACCTGAAGAATGATAGGTGAACGTGTTTCTTCTGCGGCTTCTGCAATACCCTGCAAGATTTCCATATTGTTAACGTTGTAAGCACCGATAGCATATCCGCCTGCCAACGCTTTTTTGAACATTTCGTTTGTTCCTACTAATTTTCTTTCGCTCATGATTAAATCTCCATGTCTGCTTTACACGCTTAAATGTAATACAAAAACAAGAGATTTACAAGTTAAATTTTTCGGATTAATAGCGATGTTCGGTGTATAATTTTTTAACGCATTTTTTAAGATATTTCATTGAAACGTAATCGGCAATATTTTTAAGCGTGATATTCGGGTTAAAATCCTGATTCATAGCCTGTTGCAGAAAAGAATAAAGTTCTGTAAACAAGCCGATTTTTTCGGCTTCTGCTTTCATTTTTTTAGCGAGATTGAGGTAAATCGGGTTGATGATGTTGTTAACGCTTCTGAGATAGCGGGCATCGATATCTATGATTGCGTATGCGTTAATTGATTTTGCTATCTGTATAAACTTTTTAAATTCTTTGAGGCTGTCGTTAATCCCCGGTAAAATTATGTATTTCAATGAGATTTTCGGACAGGTTAAATCCTGTGAATATTTTTTCAGATTTTCGACTACTTTGTCAAAGGCATCGACTCTTTTTATTTTTTTGAATAAATTTTTCGAGCCCGAATCAAGAGAAACGATTATGTGAGCGCTGCCTGATTTCATAGCCTTGTGTAAATTTTCCGAATATTTTATTGCGTTTGTGGGGATATAGATTTTTGTGGAGCCGTTCATGCCAAATTCTTCGAGCAGTTCGTCACATTCTTTGTAAATTGTGAGTTCTCCGCCGCCGATGTGTATTTCGCAATCTTCTTTTATTACGCCTTCGTTTTTGAGGTATTTTAAAAACGGCATAATTTCGTAGATTTTGTTTGTTCTCTCTTCGGGGTTAAGGTTGTTTGAACAGTAGATACAATCAGCATTGCAGGCGCTGAAATGGGTTATTGTAATGTAATTGATAAATTCGCCCTCGTCCCAGTCGGCTTCTTTTATCTGAAAACAGCCCTCACATTCTTTCGGACATTTGCCGTTTAAAAATTGGTCGGAATACTCTCTTATTTTTTTGAAGAGCACATCTTTCGGTATTATTTCGCCCTTGTAGTTGTGAAATAAAAGAGGGGGAATACCGCCGTCGATTTTATCGTTCGGGGCATAACAGCAGGAAACGATATCATCGCAGTAAAAACATAACCCGTGTAATAGAATGTTGCAACTTTTATACATAAAAAAAGTATAAGTTATCGGAAAATATAAGTCAATTTTTGTCTTTTGCTTTTGTTAATTTTTCCGCAGCGGCAACTTCCCAATCTATTGAGTATTCGGGAAAAGCGTGGAAAATGTCGTTTATCTGCAGGTATTCTTTTGGCTCCGAATTAGTCTGCTTTAGAGGAAGATGTTTTTCGTCCGCAAACTTTTTGTTTATGTAAGTCAGCGAAATTGCGTTTGAAAATTCATTTTTTACATAAGCGCATTTGCAGTTATCTACACTTTCATCTCTTATGCCGTTTCTTGCAATGAGGATAAAATCTTTGTCGAATTGTTTTAAAATATCTCTGAATTTTATCAGCCTGTCGGTGCTTTCAAGTCTGATTACAACCGACATTCCCGTAAGGTTGTCCGCGTATTTTAATATTTCGGGAAGAACTTCAATCTCGGCGCCTGCAATATCCATTTTCAGATAGATTTTTTTGTTTTCGAGGTTTAATTCTTTTAATTTTTGTGAAAAGGTATGAATTTTTTGAGAGGACTTTTGACCACGTTCCGTTACAATGAATTTATCTGTTCCGATACATTCGCTTTTAAAAAACAGATAAGGATTAGGCTCTGTCAAAAGGTTGTCTATTGTTGAGATACCGCAGTCAAAGGCATAAGTGTTTTTTTTGAAAAAACGGGAAATTTTATCTTCATAATGGATATCCCACGCAATCCCGTAACTTAATATTGCATCTGCCTTTTGAAGCGCAATTACGGGGGAAACGTAAGAATCCCAAGAAATTCTTATAAGTTTTAACGGTTTTCCGTTGTTTTTTACTTTGTAAACGAGTAAATAAGGCAAAAGCAGGTCATACATTTTACAAAAACAACTGTCCTTATCGCAGACAACACTATTTGTGTTTTTGAGGGAAACGTCTGATTTTTCTTTGTTTGATGCTATAACAAATTTTTCAAGGTGTTTTGAGCAGTAATCGACAGATTTTTCGTTTTGGACTTGGTTGTAAAGGTATAAACCTGTTTTTACGGTGATAATGCCGCTGAAAATTAACAGAAAAAGCAATAATAATTTGAAGATTTTGTCAAAATTCATAATGAAATTTTATGTAATTTTTCGGGGTTTGTCAATTTTCGGTTTTTGTTGTAGTCATTGCGAGGAGGGCAGGCATTGCCCGACGTGGCAATCTCCTTCGGTTTCGGCACAGCAATCCTGTCTGTATAAGGTTGATGTTTCGTTTATCTTTAAATACTATTACAAAACTCGATTTATAATTGTTTTTTTTGTGAATTTATGAGAGAATTTATACAAGTGTAGTTCTAATTAAGGGATAAAGAATAAATGTTAAAGAGCATAGGCAATTATTTTAAAGCACCTCCGATAATGCCTGTTACGGATACAAAGGAAGTTATAGACAAGAGATATAAAAAATACCGTATAGATGTATTTTCGGCAAGTTTTGTGGGTTATACCGTTTTTCACTTAACGAAAAAGAATATCAGTCCCGCTTTGCCCGCAATACATGAAGAATTCGGTTATTCCAATTTGCAGTTGGGCTTGCTGACGACGGCGTTATATTTTACTTATGCTTTCGGTAAGTTTATAAACGGTATGATTGCCGATAAAGCCGATGCCAAAAAGTTTATGACGGCGGCGCTTTTGATTTCGGCACTTTCAAATATTGCTTTGGGCTTCAGCCCCGAGATTGCGAAGTTTATTACATCAATTAATCCCGATTTGGAATATATAAGTTGTATCGGACAGCCGTTACTGCTTTTGATAATGGCATTCTGCTGGGGTATAAACGGTTGGTTTCAGTCAATGGGCTTCCCGGGAATTGCCAAGGCGCTTGCCTTTTGGTTTTCTAACACCGAAAGAGGTACGGTTTGGGCGTTTTGGTCAACTTCGCACCAATTCGGTACAATGTTAGGGGCGCTGCTTGCAGGCTGGTGTATTGTTCATTACGGCTGGCGTGCCGCTTTTATTATCCCGGGTGTTGTAAACCTTTTAATGTGTTTGTTTACTTATGCAAAAATGTTTGATAAGCCGCAGACTTTGGGTCTGCCCGAAGTTGAAGAATACAGAGAAGGCACGGTTCCCTCACCCGAAGAGGCTGATGAAGAAGCAAATCTGACTTATTTTGACATTTTGAAGAAGTATATTTTCTTTAACAAAACTATCTGGATTTTGGCTTTTGCATACGTATTTGTATATGTTTGCAGATACGGCACTGAGGACTGGATTATCAAGTTCCTCGTTGACAGAGGCGATGATATGGGGCTTGCCACACAGAAATTCGGCTCGCTTGCTTTCTTTGGTATTTTAGGTGCAATCTCGGCAGGTTTCTTCTCGGATAAATTCTTTAAGGGAAAAAGAACACCTGTTAACTTGTTGTTCCTTGCGGGTGTAGCGCTCAGCGTATTTGCCATAATGCACAATCATTTTGGCGGTGCTTTGGGTAATTTTATTGATATTGCAAGTTTGGCAGGTATGGGCTTCTTTGTTGCGGGGCCGCAGATGCTTGTAGGCGGTATCTGTGCGGTTGAATCGGGTTCAAAGAAGGTTGCGTCTGCAGCAACGGGCTTCTGCGGATTGTCGGGTTATATCGGCGCAATGATATCAGGTGCAGGAACAGGCTGGTGTATTGATAAATTCGGCTGGGACGGAGCGTTCTGGTTCTGGATTTTGGCGGCTATTGCTTGTATGATTATCCTTTTACCGCTTTTGAGAAAGGGTGTATAATTACATAATTGATATACAAAAAGCCCCTGTTTTACGGGGGCTTTTTTATCTTTATTGGTAGACTAAAGTCTACCCTACTGACTTTAGAGCATGTTTTTTTGTATCCTGCATTTTTATTT
>JAILHI010000035.1 GCA_024695865.1 Candidatus Gastranaerophilales bacterium | reverse complement strand
TAAGAAAATATATGCTGTTTTATTATCTTCAAAAGAAGAATTCCACGGTTTTTTTGAATATTTGGATACTGATACAGAAGATGTTGATGAGAATTTTATAAAAAACGCTTACAAAGATAAATTTTGTGAAAATGTCGAATTGTCTATAATAATAGAAAATAATCCTGTTGAGTTGGCTTATGCACTTGCAATTATTGGTATTGGAGATGACGATGATACTTCTATTACACCGGCATGGGTTTTAAATCAATATCCTAAAGTAGAAATTATCTTAAAACAATTATGTAATACTCCTTGTAATAAAAAATGCTCATACTGTGAAAAGCATATAAATATACATACTCAATTAAAAAAATATTTTAATTATACTGAATTTAGAAAATATGAAGGAGAACCATTACAGGAAAAAGCTTGCCAAGCTGCAGTAGACAATAAATCATTAATTGCTATTTTCCCAACAGGTGGCGGAAAATCTTTAACATTTCAGCTTCCTGCACTTATTGCCGGCGAAACAATACGAGGACTTACAGTAGTAATATCACCTCTGCAGTCTTTAATGAAAGACCAAATTGATAATTTAGAGAAAAAAAATATTATAGATGCTGTTACCATTAATGGGCTATTAAACCCAATTGAAAGGTCTGAAGCAATAAATCGAATAAGAAATGGAGTTGCAACTATATTATATATTTCGCCGGAACAATTACGTTCAAAAACTATTGAGTATTTATTGTTATCAAGAAATATTGTTCGATTTGTTATAGATGAAGCTCACTGTTTTTCTGCGTGGGGACAAGATTTTAGAGTAGATTACTTATATATAGGTGATTTTATAAAAAAAATACAAGATATAAAATGTAATAACAAAATTGCAATATCCTGTTTTACCGCAACAGCTAAACCTAAAGTTATTATGGATATTAAGGAGTATTTTAAAGAAAGACTTAATATAGAGCTTGATATTTTTGCAAGTAATGCAACTCGAGAAAACTTACGCTATGAAGTACGTTTGAAAGAAACACAAGAGCAAAAATACAATGAAATGAGAACTTTGATTGAAGAAAAAAATTGTTCTACCATTGTATATGTAGATTCTGTTCAAAAAACCAGAGATTTAGCGGAACGACTAACAAAAGATGGTTTTCCGGCTCTTCCATACAATGGAAAAATGGAGCCGCGAGAAAAAATTGAAACCCAAGAAAAATTCATAAATGATGAAATTAAAATTATTGTTGCAACCTCCGCTTTTGGTATGGGAGTTGATAAACAAGACATAGAACTTGTTATTCACTATAATGCACCCAGTTCATTAGAAGATTATATGCAGGAATCTGGAAGAGCAGCAAGAGAAAAATCACTTAATGCGGATTGTTATATATTGTTTTCACCAAATGACATTGACAGACATTTCATTCGTCTAAATCAAACGAAATTAACATTAAATGAGATTCAACAAGTATGGTCTGCAATAAAAAAATTCACGCAAAAAAGAAATACCATGTGTCGATCAGCTATTGAGATTGCAAGAAAGGCAGGCTGGACCAGTGAAGAAATAAGCAATCAAGATGTAGAGATTAAAGTTAAAACTGCACTTCTGGCTTTAGAGAAAGCCGGATATATTAAACGCGGACAAAATATGCCACGAGTGTATGCTACAAGTATAAATGCAGAAAATTTTATTAGTGCAGGTGAGATAATTGAAAATGCAAAATTATTTGATGAAGATCAAAAAGTGTTGGCAAAGAGGATAATTAAGAACCTAATTTCAAGTCGCAGCAGAGCAAAAGCCGGGAATGCTGATGCCGAATCAAGAGTTGATTGGCTTGCGGATGTTCTTGGTGTTGAGAAACAAAGGGTTCTTGAGGTTATAAGTTTAATGAAACAAATCAATCTTCTTGCTGATGACAATGATATGAGTGCTGTAATAAATGATTCTCCTGAAAAATTACTTGATAAATATACAAAAATTGAAGGTTGGTTAATTGATTCAATTACGAGTTCTAAAAACATTTTTTCATTAAAATTATTAAATGAAACAATACAAAATCAAGGGATAGGATGTGAAATAAAATATTTACGTACTATCTTTAATTACTGGAAAATATGTTCTTTTGCAGAAAAGGGTAAAAGTAATCTTGATGAAAAAACAGAAATTGTATTATTAAAAGATATTGAAGAAATTAAAAATGCATTCAATAAACGTATAAGTTTATGTTCTTTTATTGTTGAATATCTTCGAAGGAAAACAGTACAAGAGAATCAATGTTCTTACGTTTCATTTTCAACCGTAGAATTATTAAATGCTTATAAAAACAGTTTATTACATTTGTTTGAAATAGATTTAAAAGACATAGAAAATGCTTTATTATGGCTTCATCGTACACATGTTTTGGCATTAGAAGGTGGTTTCCTGGTTCTGTATAATAGTTTTGAAATTATTCGTTTAGTTAAAGATAATAAGATTAAATATAAGAAAGATGATTATAAATTTTTGGATAGTTATTACAAGCAGAAAATTCAACAAATTCACATAATTGGTGAATTGTTAAATATTTTGGTTAAAAATTACCAAAAAGCTATTGAATTTATAAAAGATTATTTTCGACTTGATTATAAAGAGTTCATAGGAAAGTATTTTAAAGGTAGAGATAAAGAAATTCAAATAAATATGACTCCGGGACGATATAGAAAGCTGTTTGGAGAATTGTCTGAGAAACAACAGGAAATAATAAAAGATGATAAATCTAAATACATAGTCGTAGCGGCAGGTCCAGGTAGCGGAAAAACAAAAGTTTTAGTTCATAAGTTAGCTTCATTATTAACCCTTGAAGATATTAAATCAGAACAATTGCTAATGTTAACATTTTCACGAGCAGCAGCAATTGAGTTTAAAAAAAGATTACAGGGGTTAATAGGCTCTAGCGCTTCGTATGTAGAAATTAAAACATTCCACTCTTTCTGTTTTGATATTCTTGGTAGACCCGGTTCATTAGAAAATTCTGATACTATCGTTAAAGATGCTGTAAATTTGATTAATCTTGGAAGTGTTGAACCTGCAAGAATTGCAAAAGCAGTTCTTGTTATTGATGAAGCTCAAGATATGTCAGAAGATGAGTTTGCATTAGTAGAAGCTTTGATAAATTATAATGACGAGATGCGTTTAATTGCAGTTGGTGATGATGATCAAAATATTTATGAGTTTAGAGGCTCGGATTCAAAATACTTACAAGAATTTATAACAAAATATGGTGCTATAAAATATGAAATGGTAAGAAATTACAGAAGCTGCCAAAATATAGTACTTTTTGCAAATGCATTTGCAAATACTATACGAAAAAGAATGAAAGAATTAAATTGTGTAACAGATAAAGAAGGAGGGCAAGTAAAATTTGTAAAATATACATCTAAAAATTTTGAAGAACCATTAGTTGAAAATCTTATTAAAGACAGACTACCCGGTTCAACCTGTATATTAACAAAAACAAATGATGAAGCATTAAAAATTTTGGGAATACTTAATAAAAAAAATATTCCGGCAAGATTAATTCAATCATTAGATGGCTTTAACCTTTCATGCTTGCAGGAAATTCGCTTTATAATGTGGTTGTTGGCTAAGAAGAATAATCCGGTTCAAATAAATGAAAATTTATGGAATAATATAAAGGTTCAATTGCAGAATTTCTTTAAAAGTAGTAACATACTGCCTATTATTCTAAGAATGATGGACGATTTTGAAAAGACAAATCCAACAAAATATTATAGTGATTTAGAAACCTTTTTTACAGAGGCAAAATTTGAAGATTTTTATGATAATGAAAGTGGAATGATAACAATATCAACTATACATAAGGCAAAAGGTCATGAATATGATAATGTATATATGCTTATGAGTACAGATTCTGTACCTAATGACGAAAATAAAAGAAAATTATATGTAGGAATAACCCGTGCAAAGAACAATCTTTTAATACACTATAATGATAGTATTTTTGAACAATTTAATCAATTAGAATTCATCGATAATGAATTCAATAATAATGAATATAACAGTTCGGATGACATAATTTTACAACTAACACATAAGGATGTTGTATTGGATTATTTCAAATATAAGCAAAATATTATTCCAAAATTGAGAAGTGGGAAACAATTAATCCCCTCAAATGATAGCTTATTGGTTAAATTTAATGGTCAGGAAACAAAAGCATTAAAATATTCTGCTTCATGTAGGAATAAAATTGAATCATTGTTAAAACAAGGATATAAAATTACAGATGCAAATATCAGATTTATAGTATATTGGAAAAAACAAGATGATGAACAAGAGCAAGAATATGCTATTATATTGCCTAATATTAAATTTTCTAGGGTTTAGGCTTAGATTTTAATCTGTTTTAAACAAAAACATTATGATAAATGTGGAAAACTTTTGAAGAAATGACATAAAAATTTTAGGCATAAATAGTAAACATTCTTTATAATGCAAAATTCCACAAAATAAAATTTTATATCTTTTTTAGAAATATACTTCCAAAACTTGACTTTTGGTAAAATAATTTATAATGTTTGTATGATCGAACGTAGCGAATATTTGAAAAAACTAATAAGTTTTAAGGATAAAAACCTGATTAAAGTTATATCCGGTATAAGAAGATGCGGTAAATCAACACTATTAGAACTTTTTAAAGATTGTTTGCTGAAAAACGGAGTTAAAAAATCTCAAATAATATCACTTAACTTTGAAGATCCGGATAATGAAGAATTAACGGATTATAAAAAACTTTATGAATATTGTAGGGTGCAAAAAGGAACGTTTGCACCAAACAACGAAAAGGATTGCCACGTCGAAATCAAATTCACTTCGCTCGCAATAAACGGCGTTACGGTCTTGCTCTTCGCAAGCCCTTCAGCCTCTGCTCGCTCGTTCCGCAATGACGATAAAACAAAAGATACCATTTTTGCGAAAAACAATCCATTTTACACCTCGTTTTCTCTGAGCGGAATATCCGACAAATCGACATTGCCGAGTGCCTCGTACAATTCGGGTATTAAGCCGAAAATTCTTGCATATGAATATTGAAGTTCCCAACACTTAAACAATATTGACCATTGCTCCGTCTGTTTAAGATTTTCAGCCTTAACGTAAGGAACAAGTCTTTCTGCAAGATTTTGCATTTCATAAGCATAATACAATGCGCCTAAGCCAAATGTATCAGCCAATTCCATTGAGTCTGTCGGCGCCGCAACATGACGCATTCTCTTTAAAACAATGAGAGCATCTCTTGTGAAAAGAGTTTTGTCTTTCAGGAGTTTTTCCCAATCTTTAACACTCAGATGATTTTTGTAAGGAGTTTTTACCTCTTTCCATTCCTCCTCATCATCTTCATCGTGGCAGCCGCAGTCGCAGTTGTCATCGTGATGATGGTGATGCAAATGCTCTTCAAGTGCTTCTATATAAGCAATAATCTTTTCTCCGTCTCTGACACCGTTTAAAATATTTCTGATTTCTTCGTTCATTTATTTTTCCTTTTGGTGTTCCGTTACGTTCTGAAGCATATCTATATACTGTTTTCTGAGGTTTGCGGGGGCGAGAATTTTAACATCAGTACCCCATTTAAACAGGTGCCACATCATCTCATATTCGCCCGATGCCTTGAATTTTACCGTAACCGTTCCGTCCTCGTTTTGTTTAATCTTTTGCGTTGAGTGGAACTGATAATTTAAAACATCTTCCGCAACATTCTTCGAGAACAAAAGTTTTACGTCATACATTTCGCCCTGATAGATGCCAAAAGACTTTTGGGAAAATTCTTCAAGGTCAAAATCGCCTCTGTCAAAACTTTCGTGCGTAACCTTAACCTCGGACATTTTATGCAGAATGTAATAACACGGAATATCGCCTTTTGATTTTTCTTTTGCGATAAGATATATTTTTTCCCCGTAAACAAGTCCCAAAGGACAGAGGGAACGGGGTTTGTCGTGATAAACCGCACTGATTTTTTTGTTTGTTTTCATTGCCTCACGGATAGTATCAAGAACTCTCAAATCGATGTTAAATTTAGGCGCCTGCTTTACGGCAAAACCTTCTGTCCGCATAAGTATTTCAAGATTGTTGTCCACTTTCAGTTTTCTGCTTTTATTAAGCAGTTTGATGTTTTGCAAGGTTGAGTCGGTTAGTTTTTCCTTATCCTTGAACCCGTTTTTTGCAAACTCGGCTTTAAGCCGTTCAAGATTTGCGATTTCCTCGGCAGAAAAATTGATAAGAGAGGGCATTGAAAAATCTACGAAACCCCAGTATTTTCTTTTTGTAGAAAGGTTTTCGATTTCATCAACGGCAGGAACAACGTTTTTTATGGCATTAAGCCATCTTTCAGCCGTACTTCTTTTGACATCATATTCTTCCATAATGTCGTTAATACAGACACCACTGGGTCTTTTCTGCATATTTATTAAAATTTCGATGATATTTGATTCTCTTGAATTTCTGATAGTTTGTTCCGCCATATTACTCTCCGTTTGTTGTTTTTCTCTTTGTGTCGTCATTGCGAGAGGCTTTTGCCTCGTGGCAATCTTTTTAAAATAATTTCAAGTTTATATATCATTTAAGGATATACTTATTTTATCTTATTTTGTAAAAATGCCGATTTTTTGCAAAAAAATTTTTACAAAAATTATACAAGACATCTTTTGTCGCAGTAAGGCAGTATAATTTTTCGTTCCAAATAATTGAAATGATGAAAAAACTTCGTTTTCTATGTCCTGTTTTGACGCACATAAATTTTATAATCCTAATATAAGGAGGTAAAAAACATGTTTGGTGAAGCATTTATACAGTTTTACGAAGAAGATAAAAAATATTTTGAAACAGGGTTTAAAGACCTTGACGCTTTTTTGACAGGCGTAACAAAAGGAAGTGTTATTACAATAGGCGCAAGACCCGCTATGGGCAAAAGTTCGTTTGCAATTTCAATCTGCAATCACCTTTTGGAAACGGGCAAAAAGGTCTTATTCTGCGAACTTGGTACATCAAAACTTATTATCGAAAGACGATTTATATCGGCAAAAACCAAAATTCCCCAGCCGTTAGAAGCGGTTAAAAGCAAAACAGAGGAATGGGAAAAAATAACAAACGCAATTCAGTTTTACAATGACAAAAATTTTGAAGTTTTTTGCAAAATGAATCTGACCGTTGATGAACTTGAAGAAAAAATCAGAGCGGAAAAGCCTGATGTTGTATTTATTGACAGTATTCAATGCCTACAAATGCCGAAAGCGCCCAATTTAACCGAGGCAATAAATCTTGCAATAAAAGAAATCAAAAGAATTGCAATCGAATACAATACCATCGTGGTTTTGACTTCGCAACTTTCAAGAGCGCCCGAAGCCCGCTGCGACAAAAGACCGATACTCTCAGACCTGCGCAACGGCAGCCTTTTGGAAGACTTATCCGACGTCATTATGATGATTTACAGGTCAAAATATTACAACGATGACGACAAGGATACCAAAAATCAGGCGGAAATTCTTCTGCGTAAAAACAAATTCGGCGACCTTTTCACAGTATGTCTTAAAACCGAAAAAGGTATTTTTGCAGACTTTTCAACCGAAGACTACATAAGGACGGTATTTTCATGAAAAAAGTTTTTGTAAATTCCCAAATGTTTTATGAGGTCTATGAAACAAAAGACAGAACGATTTACGCTCCCTGCGATATTTTAAGACAGCAGCAAAAACATATCTTATCCTGTATAAAAATGGTCTATAACCTCAGCCTTAATACAAAAAATGCGGCACGAGTGCATTGCGGAAGAAAATGGCTTTTAAAAACAGATATAAAAAGTTTTTACGACTCGTTTTCAAAAGAGCAAATCATCAGGGGAATCAAAGAGTTATGCGAAAATTTGCGAACGGAATACAAAACCGAACTTGATGAAGAAAACGTTTATGAACTTTGCACGCTTAACGGAAAACTGCCCACGGGAGCACTGACTTCGGCACATCTAGCCAACCTTGCCTTTAAGATTACCAAAATTGATGAAGTTATCTGCGAATTTTGCAGACAAAACAAAGTCAATTATTCAAGATATATGGACGATATGACCTTTTCCGCCGACAACAAATCACTACTGCAAGAAACGGAAGAATTTGTCCGAAACCTTTTGGCGCACAACAATTTTTCCCTGAACGACGAAAAAACAAAATACATCAGCGGCAACAAAAGACAGGAAGTCCTCGGCGTTTTGGTAAACAACAAAAATACGGCGATTTCAAAATTAAACAAACACAAAATACGTGCGGTAATTTTCAGATATCTTAAATCGCTGTATATCGAAGAACGGCTCGGCGTAAACGTTTTGTTTGTCAAAAAAACAGGCTTTAACGTGATTACGGGCTATATGTCCTACCTGAAAGATACCGACCCGAAGTATTACGAGAAAATGAAAAGTTATATCGCAAACAAATCACACTATTTGTGTCTTGACTACTCTGACGAGATTATCAAACTCAAAAAACTTTTAAAGATTGAAGATAAACAACTGAAACTGTTTGATTAATTCCAAAAATAATTACAATTTGGTAACAAAACCGCAAATTTGCGTACAAATTTTTGCTTGTATGTTAAAATTTAAAACAAAAAATAATAATTGTTGACAAAACGGTAATTTTGTTAACAAGCGGAGAATAGCAAATGGAGTATGTCGAGAGATTGAAAAATCAGACACTCGGGGCTGAGTGCTTTGTTGTTCTGCGCAAAATTATTTCTGAAAAATAAAAACCATTAAACTCCCGTCATCAGTATTGAGGGGAGTTTTTGAACAAAAAAAGGCAAAACAGATGAAAAAATTATTAATTACAGGTTTGGTATTATTCGGAGCGTTCGGGCTTGCAGTCAGGGCTTCGGTTTTTGCGCCCGAATGGACGGAATTTTGTCCGCCTCATTATTGCGACTCTAACGAAAGCGTATTCAGCAAAGACGCAACATACTGGTACAAGAGAAGATTGCAGTTTTACAATTCTTTGGCAAAATGCAATTCCATGACGGGTGCCGAGCAGGATGCGTGTTATGACGAAATGCGTGCGGCAGAGGGCAGAAAAAATCAGGTCTGGGCTGTAAGACAGGCTGAAAAATACAGAACAGAGGAATTTAACAGAGAATATGAAATGGAAAGAATGCAGTTCTATAACATAAACAGAATTATAGAAACGATAAAAAGACGGTAGATTGCCATGGGCTTACGCCCTCGCAATGACAAAAGAACAAAAAACCGTCATTCCGAACTTGTTTCGGAATCCGGCGAAAAAAACAGAAAATGTCATTCTGAACCCGAAAGGGTGAAGAATCCAGCCGAAAAGGACAGATGCTGAAATGAATTCAGCATGACAAAATCAAAACAATTGAATAAAATCAGCCGGATACTTCGCTATCGCTCAGTATGACAGAAAAAAAACAAAAGAGATTGCCACGGGCTTACGCCCTCGCAATGACGATAAAACAAAAATGTAGGGTAGACTTTAGTCTACCAAAACCGAAAAGGATTGCCACGCCGACAAGTCGGCTCGCAATGACGATAAAGACAAAGACACCGTCTTTGCGAGGCTTGTCCGAAGCAATCTCTGAAACCAAGAGAGTCACAATGACGAACAAAGAGGGCAAATGAAAAAACTTATTTTAACAACATTAATATTAATTATATTAGCGGGACAAAATGTCTTTGCCGTTCCCGTAAACGAAGATTTATATTTAATCAATCAGACGGGCAAAAGCATACTTGCGGCAAACCATTTGCCGAGTGCCGATTTTATAATCACAAAAATTCCCGACACGTTTGACGATTATTTTATCAAGGCGAACGTTTACAAGACCGTTGAGATGTTCACATGGGAACTTTCGTTTGCAAACGACGAGGGCGAACTTGCGGCGGTGATAGCGCACCAAATCGGCAAAATTTCAAACAACATGCCGACGGTGGCACGTTCACAGGCAAAGACAAACAGTATAAAATTCACGGACAGAAAAGGCAAAGAGATAGCAAGTTTTGAGAGAAAACACATTTATTCTTATGAAAAACTGAACAAAGACAAGGTTGACCTTGCGGCAGACAGAACGGCGGTGGATTTTATGATACAGAGCGGCTACAACCCGCTTGCCCTGATGTCAGTTTACGGAAGATATCTTGATTATGACGAAGATGCCGCAACGGAACATATTATGAATATATATGATTATATAAATTATAATTTCCCCGACAAGTTGAAGTTCGGTTATCCGACAGCAACTTATGAAAAGGCTTTAAAAACGGTAAATACGAAACTTGCTTCAAGAACGCAAATCGATAATCAAAAAGTTTTGCAGGAGCAGGCAAAGATAAAGGAGAAGAAACTAAAACAGGCAAACAGTACGTTTAAGACGTTTAACCCGTGGAATTCGTCTTATACGACACTGCTTTTGCACAAATAGAATATACAAAACTTAATAATTAAGGCAAAAAATATTTTTAGGTGTTTTTTGCAAAAAACCGTCATTCCGAACATGTTTCGGAATCTGGCGGAAAAACTAAAAAAATGTCATTCTGAACCCGAAAGGGTGAAGAATCCAGCCGAAAAGGACAGATGCTGAAATAAATTCAGCATGACGAAAACAAAACAATTGAATAAAATCAGCCGGATACTTCGCTTACGCTCAGTATGACAACAAAAAAACAAAAAGGATTGCAATGCCGACAAGTCGGCTCGCAATGACGAAACAAGAATAATCAATAATTAAGAATAAAAAATGGAGAAAAAGTAAATGAAAAAGAAACTATTAACGGCGTTAATGCTTTCCGCAGCGGTGGCGGGGACTCAGGCGTATGCCGAGCCGTCGGCATTGGAGCAGGCATTGAATGATACGAGCGTATCAAAATTTATTATGCCGTCAGACCAGTCAATCAGTGCAGATTTGCCGCTAAACACAACAAGATATTTTGAAATAAATAATCTTCAAGATATAACAACTGCACATTATTTCAAAATAATAGGCAACGGTCATTCGGGCTTTAAAGGTGACGGTGTCGGTTATACCGTAAATCATTTAAAAGGCATAACAGGATTTCATACAACAGGCAACGGCGGTGCTTTCAATTTGACCAATGATGCAAGTCTTGTTGCTTTATCATCATTGTTTAATGCTGGCAAAGAGCCTTTGATGACCACTATCACAGATAACTATGCATCAGGAAAAGGCGGAGCAATATATTCCGACATCAACTGGGGCGGCGGTGTATATTTAGCAAATACAAATATTAAAAATAATACATCAGGTGATAAGGGCGGCGGCTTGTATCTTGATTACGGTATAAACAAAATTATATCACTTCCGGGTTCTGATGTTGATATTGTTGATAACTTGGCTTATATAAACGGCAGTGTAGTAAATAACGACATTTATCTTTATACCGTAAGAAATAATAATGATGTAAGAGGCAAGTTAAGACTTTATGCGGACAGTTCTGCTCTCGACCCGTCAAGTCCCAATCCGACAGGTCCTTCAGGTATTACTATCGGTGATATCAGAGCAGAGGGCTCATCTGATATTCAAATTATAAGCAGTAACAAAGATACCGCTGCAGGTTATATAGATATAGGCTGTATGAGCCTTGATAACGGTGCTTCATTCTCAACCGAAAAAGTTGCATCTAATGCAAGAACAGAAACCAATATCATGGAAATGTTTTTGTACAGAGATTCAATTATCAACACCGTAAACGGCTACATTGATGATAATTTGGGCATCGGTTGGATACGTCTTGATGATTCAAACAACAAATTTATGGTTGATGCAAATCTTACAGGCAACGATTCTTCTGTTGACCCTTTTATTATTGTAAGCGGAGGAACGGCTAAACTCGCAGTAAATATTATCGGTGCAGATACAACTAAAACAAGCGGTGCATTCAGGCTGTTTACTGATGGAAGTGCAACCTTTGCAGATTCCACAACACAGTATGGCGGTTTGAAATATACATTTACACAAAGTCCTGCTGATAAGGGCGTGTTTTACTATACAACCACAAAAGACCGTTCAATGACTTTGCAGGAAGCATTAAAAGACATTACGGTATCTGAATACGATATGCCTGATGTTACAGTTGCGGACTCAGACCTCGGATATATGTACCACTACGATGATGAAGGTTATTTTGTTGAAAGAACACTCACCATCAACGGCAACCACGGTATTCTTATTACAGACGGCAATGAATATTCGGGTATCCGTATTCCCACTCAGTTATATCCGCCCGAAGAAGATTTCCTGACTCCTCACCTTATCATCAACGATTTGGAACTGTTTCAGGGCTTTACAAAAAAAGCCTCCAATTTGGAAAGTTTCGGTACAGGCGGTGCTTTAGACGTTGAAGATTCCGTTTTGGAACTCCATAACGTAACGTTCTCCGACAACTATGCAAAAGGTGCGGGAACGGCTGTTGATAATCATACCTTCGGTATGGGCGGTGCTGTTTACCTCATCACAAAAGACGGTTATGAAAGAGTAATTGACCCCGAAACAGGTCATTACATTCAGGGTGACCACTTCAAATCCGTAATTACCGATTCAGTCTTTATGAACAACAAAGCAATTTCCACAAAAGGTGCAAACGGCGGATTTCCCGGCATAGTTGACGGCGGCGGTGCGGTTTTTGCAAAAGGCGACCTCGATATCAGCGATTCGTTATTTACAGATAACGCTGCAATCAGCGCAATACCCGAAGGAACGGCTGAAGCAGGTGCTTTATATGTTACGCATAATTCAAACGAAGGAGCAATAAACAGAGATGTAAATATTACAAACACAATGTTTATGAACAACATCGCAGGTACTGTCGAAGAAGATGGTGATGCTCTTTATAACACTTCTGCCTTTGGTGGTGCTTTATTGGCATCAAGAGTTGATATGAACATTTCGGATTCATCATTTATCGGCAACATTGCACAGGCAGCCCAATTAGAAAATGAATACACAACCGTAAAAGGTACAGCACAGGGTGGTGCATTATATTATGATTATATGCTGTCAAATGCTCCATACGGTATAAACATCAATAACACAACCTTTGTAATGAACGAAACAAAAGCGGTTGACTCGGCAACTCTAACATCTGACAATATCAGTCAGACAAACTCAATGGGTGGTGCTATCGCATTAATGCCCGCTGCAAATTCTTTTGATAAAATATTAGTTCACATCACAAATTCCGATTTCTTATCAAACACTTCGGGTAACGGCGGTGCTATCTACAACAAAGGCTCATATCTCAGCATTAAAGATTCAACGTTCAAAGGTAACTACTCAAATCATTACCTGCTTGACCTTGAAAACCCGAAATGGAATGAAGATATGATGGGCGGCGCTATCTACAACGGCAACGGCGCAAAACTTATGTTAGACGGTGTAACGTTCTCAAATAACTACGCAAGAAAAATCACCTACGACGGAGAAACACCTATTGTTGATTATGTCAAAAACGATATAACAAACAATGCATCATCATCCGGAGGTTTGTACTTCTACGGTAATGCCTCCACTCTCGACGGCGGTATTGAAGGTTTAGGTTATACACACTTCAATCTCGGACTTGACGAATTCGGCAACGAGGACCCCGAAGCAACAAATACAACAATGACTATCGGCGCTGATACAAAAATTGTTCAGTCACTCATTGATGTAAATTCAGGTACTGTCATTATCGAAAATGCTGACAACATAACTGCAAGAGGCGGCTTATTGGTCGGCGAAAACGGTGCCGTATATATTAAATCTGGTACAATCAACATCGACAACAAATACAACCGTGAAATTGAAAACAGCGGTAAAATTTACAACGCAGGCACAATTGATTTGACAGGTGCACAATACGCAAAATCCGTTACAAACAACGAAAAAGCGGTATTTGTAAACGTAGGCACTGTTGCTACCGGAACAATCACAAACGACGGCGAATTCTACAACGGCTCAAATCCCGAAAATCCCGAAGAAATTGTTCCCGAAGCACATGTAACGGCTGATATTACAAACAACGCTAATATGCACAATGCAGGATTGTTGTCAGGTACTTTGAACAACGCAGGCATTTTCATCAATGATGCAACGGTTGAAGCAAACATTGTAAATGCCGCAGAGGGTGTAGTCGTAAATAACAACAAAATCTTTAACTACATTACAAATGACGGCAGTTTTGCAAATACGGTCGGCGCTACAATCGACACAACAGGCGCTGAAACCACAACAATTACAAACAATGCAGGCGCAACCTTTATAAACGGCGGCGACATTAATGCAACAAAGGTAACCAACGCAGGAACCTTTATGCACGGTGTTAATCCGAGAAATACGGAAGAAACCATTCCCGAAGCAATGCTGATAAGTGATTTCTCCAACTCGGGAACAGCCTACAACGCAGGTATTATAACGGGTGATGTAACAAATACCGCAGGAGAAATGGCTAATGACGGCGTTATCTATGGCGATATAAAAAATCAGGCTGACGGCGTATTTGTAAACAACGGTACTGTTTCAAGCGATATTCAAAACACTTCCGCAGAGGTTGTCAATAACGGAACAATTCTCGGTAACGTTGACAACAAAGTTTTCGGCGGCTTTACAAACAATGCCCAGGCAACTGTCGAAGGTGATATCAGCAACATGGGCACCGTTTCCAACCTCGGTACAATCACAGGTAATGTCGAAAACCACGATACTGTTACAAACATGGGTACTATCGACGGTGATGTAACTAACCAGGGCGAAATGTTCACTAAATTAAACGATGTAACAGGTACGATTACACTGGGCGGCTTCGGAAGCGAACTTACTCTGCTTGACGAAAACATAACCTTCAACGAGGACAACAAGAGTAAAATTCAGGGCTCGGGAAGTGCAGACTTAAATCTCAGCGGCAATATCGTATCTGATGCAACAATAGACTATACCGGCCGTGTTTACCTGACAAGCGGTGCAACCCTTACAAAAGGCGCAGGTGATGCTTTTCAGGACAGCGCAAGCAAAATCGGTGTAAAAAACGGCAATACCGCTACAATCAAAATGTTAGACGGCTCGTCAGATACCCTCAATTACGGAAACAAACTTGATGTATCGGGCGATTCAACCTTAAATCTTGAAATAGACTGGAATGACTCCTTAACGGCAGATGATACTTTCGTTAACGGTGACATCTTAATCACAAAACTTGATATGACAGGTGTTGAAGACGGTGCTTCTATTTCGGTTATCAACGGTTCTGCAAAATCAAAAGCCGCAATTCAGGATATCGAACTGATTACATCAAAAGGCGATGCAAACTCTGTTTCCTACAATGCCGCAACAGGTCAGATTACGGGTGTAAGAACAACCCTTACAAACGTTCTGACATCAAGCGAAACGGCAGGAGATGAAAACGCATATTACAACTATGCTATGGACTCAAACGAAGCAGGCAACCCTGCAACCGATATCGTAGGTAACATAACGATTTCGGGTAACGGAAACGCAATCGTTAATTCGGGTCTGACGGTCGGAAGCGGAACAAAAGACGGTAATCTTACTCTTAAAGATACAAGCGTTTCCAACGTAACCACAATGGCAGGAAATACGGGTGCAATTACGGTCAACGAAAACAGCAATCTGACAATTCAGGCTGAAAACCACGACGTCGTAATTTCAGGCACAAACGGTGCAAACACCAACGCAATCTTCTACGATAACGCAGGCGGTACGGCATCAACCGTTACATTAGACACTTCAAACGGTCATACTTTGACAATCAACGACGATATCCGTTCAAATAACGCAAACAACCAGTTAATCTTCAATAACGGTACAATTCAGTTAAACGGTGTTTTAGACCCGTTAATTGCAGTAAACACAGGCGCTTACGTTATAAGAGGCGGTGTTGATGAGTTAATCTCATGGCAGTTATTCGGCGGAACTTTGAAATATCTCAACGATAACTACTTAAACAACCCCGCAAAACTCAATGCGGTTGACTTCAACGGCGGTTCTCTCGATTTGATGAACGGCGCCGCTACAAATATCAACCTGTCAGCCTTGAACGTTAACGGAAATTCAAACATCTTTGTCGATGTTGATGCGGCTAATCAGACAATGGATACTCTGACCGCTCCCGCTATCACTGCTGTGGCAAACTTAAACGTTGCAGGTATGAACATCTTCGGAACACCGACCGCTAATACCTTTACAACCGACTTTGTAAGCGCAGCCCTCGGCAACGCAGCCTTAATCGGTCACGTTACTTCCACTGTCAGCACGGTAAATACAGGTATCTACAAATATTTGGTTAACTATGTTGATGACGGAACAAAAGGTTACTTCACTTACAACGTAAATCAGGGTTCAAATCCTTATGTTTCCTATGATGCTTCAGTATTCACTTCAAGCGTTGCGGCTCAGGGTGCTTTAATCGCACAGTTAAACAACTATGAAACCGCTTTCGGCAACCTTGACCAAACAATGTTGATGACACAGGAACAAAGAAAAGCATTAAGACAGCAAAACTCTTATGCTGCGGCTGACGAAAAAACACCGACGGTTTACTCACCGTTGATGACTCAAAACGAGACAAGAGGTATCTGGTTCAGACCCTATACTTCATTTGAAACTGTTCAGTTAGAAAACGGCCCTGATGTAAACAACATCTCTTACGGTATGTTGGTAGGCGGCGACACCGATGTTATGGAACTCGGTGACAGCGGCTGGGAATCACAGGTTTCCGTTTATGCAGGTTACAACGGTTCTCACCAGACCTTTGACGGAAACGGTATCTACCAGAACGGCGGCGTCGCAGGTGTAACAGGTGCATTGTACAAAGGCAACTTCTTTACCGCTTTAACGGGTAACGTCGGCGCTCACGTTGCAAATATCAGCACTCTCTACGGCAGAGCAGATATGACAATGCTTGCATCAGGTATCGCTTCAAAAACGGGCTACAACTGGGAATTGTTCAAGGGTAAATTAATCTTGCAGCCGAGTTGGACAATGTCTTATACCTTCGTAAATTCGTTTGGTGATTACACATTGAACAACGGTGTTAAAATTGATACCGAATCAACTCACACAATTCAGTTATCACCCGGATTAAAGGTTATCGGCAACTTACCTAAAGGCTGGCAGCCCTACTTGGGTGTTAACATGAAATGGAACCTTTTGGGTAACACAAAAGTCAGCGCTAACTACATAGGTCTTCCCGAAACAAGTATGAAACCTTACATCGAATACGGTTTAGGTTTACAGAAAACCGTCGGTGAAAGATTTACAGGCTTCGGACAGGCTATGTTCAGAGGCGGCGGAAGAAACGGTGTCGCTTTCACCTTTGGCTTCCGTTGGGCTTTGGGCGGCGACAATGCCAAAAAGGCAAAATAGGTTATCTTCACAAAATCCCCTCTTGTGAGGGGGTTTTGTTGGGGGCATACCTTTCTGGGATTGCCACGAGGCTAAAACGAAACACAGACAATAATAAAATTTTTATCACTTCTGTCAAAAATCTCGACAGATTCGGAGCCGCAAGTTACCGATTGCGGCTCTTTTTTTATGCGAAAGGTTTGCCGCCTAAATCAAATTCATTTCGCTCACAATAACTAACACAGACCCTGAAACGAGTTCAGGGTGACGAAAAAGAAACGTCATTCTGAGGGCTTCGCCCGAAGAATCTTATCAAAAAGATACTTCGCTAACGCTCAGTATGACAGTTAAAAGGATTGCCACGCTTCGCTCGCAATGACGCATCAGGTTAATTTTTGCGGTAACTTACGGATATTTTACGGACATCGTCAAGAACTCTGTCAAAAAGTTCTTCCCAATCGTCAAACCGCTTCGCTTTATAAGCCGTTACAGAATTATACCAGCCCGTATTGTTACCCTTGAGCGTAAACCATCTGTAATCCGTATAAAAATTAAAAAGACCAAAGGTTTTGAGCCCCATTGCACCCGCAAGATTTAAAAGAACGTTATCCGTACTTATAATCAAATCCATATTCTTCATCGCCGCCGCCGTCTGCTCAAAATCACTTAAAAACGGACTTAAATCCGTAATCTTTTGACTCTGCGGCAAGTCAAACAAATCCTGCTTATTTTCAACCTGCAAAGAATATACCTGAACCTCATCAAGTTCCGCTATTTTTGCCAGAACACCAACGGGAATATCCCTGTTATCACCCGTAAAATCAGCATTTCCCCTGAACGCTATTCCGATTTTGAATTTTTCGGTGTTCAAATGTTCCCGCTTAAAAGCCTCTCTCTTTTCCTCGGAAACATCAATATAGCCCGATTTTAAAGGTATGGTCTTATCCGTAATCTTCATCACCGACATCAAATCCATAAGCGGCATCTGATAATCATATTCAAAATTCTCAAATTCTTCCGTATCTGGTATAATCTCCAATTCGGGAAAACTATACCTAAAAAGAGAACAAAGCGCCTGCTGAACCTTAAAAGTGAAATTCGGAACAAGTTTTTTAAATTCGGGTAAAAACCGCACAAACATAACAGAATCGCCAAAACCCTGCTCGTATCTGATTAACAGTTTTTTATCGGCAGAAATAGGCTCCCCGTTCCATAATTTATTATTAACATCAGGATACGGCGTAGCCCCGTTTTCCTTGAAAAACCTGCTGTGATAATATTTGTGAGTGTTTTTAAAAATTTTATTGTAAAAACTCCAGCAGGCATAATCAAAAAGTTCGTCATTCGTGGGGTTTTTATCCAAAATCATCTTGGAATACTTGATAAATTTGGCAAGATTTTTATTCTTCCCCGCAACAAGCGCAGCATTTTTTATGAAAGCCTTATTGTATGGCTCAAGTTTATACGCCGTTTCAAAACATAAAATCTGCTTATCAACGTCTTCGGATTTGTAAAGAGTTTCATACATGTGCCCCAAAAGATTGTAAATATAAGCATTCGTCTTTACTTTCTCAACATATTTTTCAAGAAATTTTACCGCCTTAACGTAATTTTTTTTCTTAAAAAACAATTCTCCGATAACTCGAAAAAGTTCAACACTGTTATTTTTAAACTTCAAACAGGTCAAATAACAATCAAGCGCAAGGTCATCAAGTTCAAATTTCTGAAAATTTGTCGCCGCCTTTAACCAAAAATTCAAACTGTCGTAATCCTTTTCTTCCAAATACCGATAAATATAACGGAAAATAGTAATATAACCATCCTTATTATCAAAATGTTCTTCCGTTTTATTTAACAGACATTCTTTGATTTTATTATAATTTCTGTTTATATCTTCTTCGCTTAAAGTCGGCTCCAGAGCAATGTATTCCGCTATACTTTTTTCAAAGTTTTCAAAATCATTTTCCAGAAGATAATTGTAGGCAGTATCAAACGACATATCAAATCCTTTACGGCTATTTTATCACAGAATTAAAGAATTTTGACAAAAAGAAAAATGAAGAATAAAATATACCATAGCAGCGGGAGAAAAAATGCCTAAAATTTCCATCATTGTTCCTGTTTATAATGCGGAAAAATATCTTGAAAAGTGTTTAAACAGTCTTACCGGACAAACCTATAATGATATTGAAATCATTCTTGCAAACGACGGTTCAACAGATTCAAGTCTTGAAATCTGTAACAGATTTGCGGAAAGAGACAACCGTATAGTTGTTTTTACACAGGAAAACGCAGGGCCCTCGGTTGCAAGAAACAACGCTCTGAAACTTGCAAAAGGCGAATTTATCGGCTTTGTTGACTCTGACGACTTTATAGAACCCGATACCTACGAAAAAGCAATCAAACACATGACGGACGACGTCAACCTCGTAATTTGGGGCGTAAAAGTAGTTTCTGATGATAAACTGAGTTACATTAACTGGTTTCAGGATTATTTTAACGCCGAATACAAAGAGTTGCAGGATTTGACTCTGGATAAAAAATTCAGAATTTCCGTTGTACCATGGAACAAATTATACAGAAAATCAATAATAGAAGAAAAACAAATCGACTTCCCCGCAGGAAGATTGTACGAAGACAACGCTTTCTGGTGGAAATACACAATGTGGTGCGGCAAGGCATACTTCATTCCCGAAATGCTCCATTACTACAATATGAGATTATCCTCTTTAAGAGGCGAAGTTATTAATACAAAAAAAGATAAAGAAGCCGACAGAGTTTATATGATAGAAAATGTTTATGATTACTGCAAAAATCATAATATTCTTTCGGAAAACAAAACGCTCACGGAAAGACTTTTTGTAAACGCCTTTACAGATGCCTTTCAGGAAACGGAGCAAAAAGAAAAACTCGTCGGTCAGGCGGCAGCACTCGCCGACAAAATGAAACTGCAAAATTCTGCCGACCCCGACATAAAAAACTATGTAAAAGAATTAATCAAAATAAACAAACACTACGAAAAAATAAAAAATTTACAAAAAACTCCCGAATTTCATGGCGTCAATCAGGCAATAAAAGAGATTAAAAAAAGAGTAAAAGAAGCAAAAGAAGATTATCGGGAAATCTGCGACGTAAGGCTTGCCGCAAGCAATATAAAAGCAGCGTCAAAATTAACACAAGACCTTATTGATGATTTTTTGGACAAAAAAGGTCTGAAAGAAGAAATAAACTTCCTTAACGATTATTATAAATACTTTGAACCTGCGGAAGATTTACCCTACACACAGAAGATGCTTGATTCTATGCTGGATTTTGTAAACAGCATGTACAGCAAAGGGCTTGCCGATGAAGTGCTTAAATTTTGTACGATTTTATATGCTTTATACCCTCAATGCTTTGAATTTGACAGAATTAAAGGCGATACCTATTATTTTCTGAAGAAAGAGCCGTTAAAAGCCTTTTATTATTACAGACAATACACAATGAACATCAAAAATAACGCTTCCGTCTTTAACGTAATGGCAGAGATTTGCGAACAGAGAGGCGACATCTTCCATCAACTCGTTTACAAACAGACTGCTCTCAACGCAGAATTTCATTAATCAAGATACGGTAAAGTCATTTTTAGGTCGTTGTATTTTTCGGGAAAATGTATATTTGCAAGACAACTGTTGACCGTTTCCCTTAAAACAGGTCTTATATTTTCAAAACCTTCATACTCGCTGATATTTTGAACACATAATTTTAAAAGCGCCTTTTTGTACTTTTCAAAAAGGTCATTTTCAATCAGAAAATTATAAATATTTTCCGTCACATAAAATAAATTCTTGTGATAATTTACATCGACAATGGATTGTCCCATAATGGAATTTCTGCGGCGGCGGTACAAATATAACGGTTTATCAATAACATATACCAGCGGGTTTTGGGTATAGTATCTGTAATAAAATTCCACATCTTCAAAAAGCAAATTATGACTCCAGTAAATATTCTCTTTAATTGAGTCTTTTCTGAGAAATTTATACCACGAGTATGCGGGATAATCGGTAATATTATCGGGTGTAAGTTCAAGAAAACCCTCGGGCTGATTTTGCAAAATCGGAAAAGTAAACATGGGTGTTATCTTATTATCATTTTCCCAATATATTTTTGCCTTTACCCAAACGGAAGAAACACCCGTTTCTTCAAGTTTTTCATAAGCAGCCTGCAAAAAATTCTTATCTGCAACATCATCAGCATCAAGACAGGCAATATATTTTCCCTGCGCCGCCTTTAAAGCTATGTTTCTGGCTTCCCCGGGACCGATATGTTTTTCCGTTGAAAGAACTCTTATTTTCTCATTTTCCTCCGCATAATTTTTTAAAATTTCAGCAGTACCGTCTATGCTGCAATCATCAACACAAATAATTTCATAGTCCTGAAAAACCTGCGCCAAAAGACTTTGTATCGCAACAATTATATAATTTCTAACGTTATACGCAGGTATTATGACAGAAAAAGTTACCATAATTATAATATATTTTATTACATTTGTTTTTGCAATATTTTAATCTTAAATAAAAAAAGAGGTGTTTTGTTCAAACACCCCTTTTCTTACAGATTTTTATATAATTATGACATCAATTTGTCATAAGCCTGTAATTTAGCAAGAGCTTCTTTGTACATTGACATATGGAAGTTTGTCCAATCGATAGAACCGCTGCCCATACCGTCTTCAAGCATTTCTGCATAAATGTCGGAAATTTTGTTTTCGCCGCCGTAATTTGTCTTGAAGGCATTCCAATATCCGTCGCTCTGTCCGTAAGTTTCATAAGAAACCTTTTGATTTGCTACATCGGCATCTTTATATTTATTATAGAGTTCGGTAAACTCGTTCATAATAGCAACATTTTCCTGATAATCAGCTTTTGCCTGATTCCATCCTGTAAGACCTTGGTATGCACCGTTAGCTCTGAATGCTTCAAAAGATGTTTTAGAATCTACTGCACCTTTGTTTACGTCATCAACAAGCTGTTCAACAGCACTCTGATAAATCTGCTGAGCTAACAACGGTGCGCCGTCATAGTAGAAACCGCCCATATTCGGATTATTGCATAATTTATCAACATATTGTTGTAATTGTTTGCTTTCAGGTCCGCCGTAGGAAGCAACCATAGCGTCAGCAAAGTTCTTCATTATTTCAACATCTCTGTCATTTGTCCAGAAAGAACTGTCGCTATAAGCATTAATGAAGCCTTTGGAATGTGTTTTATCATATTGTGCAATAAATTCTTTTAAGTCAACTCCTTCATCATTAGCTTTTTCAAGAAGTTTGTTCATAATATCGGGTTTTGAAAGGTTATTACCTTCGCATTCATTAATCCAAGAAACAAGTTCCTGACATTCTGCGCTCGGTTTTGCTTCAGTTGCTGCTGCTGCAGAAGTGCTGCCTGTTGATGCTGTTCTTGTTGCTGCAGAAGTGCTGCCTGTTGAAGCTGTTCCCGTTGTTGCAGAAGTGCTGCCTGACGGTTTAGTAGCGGCTGTTGCAGTTGAACTTCCTGTATTTGCTGCTGCAGAAGTGCTGCCTGATGATTTTGCTTCATCTGTAGCCTGTGCTTTTGTGCTTTCTGCAAACTGAATCTGTCCATTTTCATCACGATTTACAACAGGTAATTTCAAGGTGTCATTTGTATAAATGAGGTTGGGGTCTTGAATTTGAGGATTCATAGAACAAATCTGAGACATAATTGCCTGTTTTTCAGCCGCAGTTGCATCAGGATATGCATTTGAAATAATTCTGGTCAAGCAATCATTTGCCTGTCTGCCGTCAGCCTGAGTTCCCCATGCTTCAACCTGAACAGTAAATGTAACATTACCATTAGCATCTACGTGCGGAACAACACCTGAGTTTTCCAAATTAATACCTTTAATATCTTCAGGTTTTACAGCATCTGTTGCCGCTGCTGCCGCCGTGCTGCCTGTTGCAGTTGCAGGAGAAGTGCTGCCTGTTTTTGCTGCTTCTGTTGCTTCTTTAGCCTCTAAAATTTCATCAATTGCATCGAGAAGTTCATCTACCGATGCATCTGTTCCTATTCCGAGTTCTTCATAAATCTGGTCGATATCTTCCTGTGAAATAACACCGTCTTCTGTAAGGTCAAGGGCAGTAACTTCATCTTTTGTAATGCTGTTATCTCCGTCGGTGTCGGCAAATGCAGATAAGAGTTGATATTGTGCTTTTTGTACCTGGTTTAATTCCGCAAAAGTTTTTCCTGATAATGCTTCAGCAAATTCCTGTCCGCTGACAGAAGTTTTCGGAGGAGTAGACGCTGAACCTGAAGCAAAAATACTTTCATTTTTGACTTCTCTTTCAGCCATTTGAGGAAGTGCTGCTGCAGCCTGTGTACCGCTTGTTGCCGCCGCTGAACTGCCTCTTTGAGCCTGTTTTAACGAATCAGCAGCCTGCTGAATATTTGCTTTGTTTTGAGATAACTTTAATAAATTTGAATTTGCCATGATTACACCTTACCTTTACTTACTCATGTGCTATCGGCATTTTCACATGGTTTCTTTAATTTTTTTCGGAATTTTATTTTATTTTTATTAACATTAGTTTACAAAATTTTTATATTTTACTTTAAAACAGTATTATTTTTTATCAGTTCATATTGTCTTTGCAGTCTGTATTTAAAAAGTTTCACAAATCTTTCGGAACCGAGGACTTTCAGAGTCGGGCCGAAGGATAAAAGTTTTATCACCATTTCTGTTTCATCGGCTTTTCTGTAATAAATTTTTGTTTTACAGGTTTGCGTTTCATCGTCAAATTCGCTGTTTTTGCGATAAGTCGAAAACTCAACCATAAAACGTTCTATGGCGTTTCTTTCGTTATAAATTTTAACGGTAATGTATTCTTCCGTTTCAAATTTTTCCAAAAAAGGTTCGGGATTTAATTGTCCGCTAAAAGTTTCTCTGGAATTTCCGACATCAAGAACTCTGCCCATATTAAGACAAACATAGTCCGAAATGGCACCCTTAAAAATTCTTGCGGCAAAGATTCTGATTTTATCGTCCTTCGGCGAAAATTCAAATTTCAGAGGAACGTAATGTCCGATTGTAATTTTATCCCGTTTCGGACTTTGGTAAACAATTTTGATGGTTGATGAAGTTTCCATAGTCGCATTTATTTTACGGAAAATTTTTCGATAGCAGGGATTGGCAAAATCATCGCCGTCAGAATATTTGTCGTAATATTTAAAATGAGCCTGTTCGTATAAAGGTTCAATTTCATCAAATTTTGATTTGTCAAAATTTTCCGCAAACAAATCAAAACGGGGGTCTTGGATAACTGATTTCAGCCACGATTTTTCGATATTTGTAAGCGGCATATTACTTTTATGCTCTAAAAGAGAATAGTATTTATCTCCTCTTTTTTCTATAAAAGGAAGATTTTCTATTTTGGGCAAAAGGTGGAAACAACTTTCTTCAAAGCCGTTTTCTTTTATAATCCGTATAATTTCAGCGGCGGAAAGCGGAGAACCGTTCACAATTTCCGTTACAACTTTATAATAGCAGCCAAAAATCTCGGAAAACAAATTATTCATCACCGTCATTTTCCTCCGTTTTTTCCGCTGTCTTGCAGAAAGTATTCAGATCGTACATTTTAGCCATTTTTTTAATATCTTTGTAGAAACGGGCAATAACCGTCTGATTATCACCGCCGATTTTCACTATCCTGCCGATGAAAGTTTTTATCCACGGGGAAAGTTCGTTTGTATCATAAACATCGTTTGAATACTTATAAATATTTCGTCTTAATTTTTTAACCGTTCCGCCTCTGCCCTCTCTTTCAAGCCGCTGAAAAATAAAATCCTCTTTTTCTTCGTTTATAAACAAAGTCATTTCAAAGTGTTCGGGCCTGCCGTCATGCACAAGCGCCGTTGCAAAAGATGTTTCAAAACATTCTTTAAGACTTGTCTGCAAAGTTTCAAAGTTATCGTCTTTTTCCAGAATTTTAACATTTTTTATGTAATCAAGACGATAGACGGAAAACCTGCATTTTCTGCCCTGCGCAATAACGTATCTTCTGCCCGTCTGCACGCTGACATAAATCATCAGCGGCAAAATATCAAAATTGCTCAAAACATTTTCCCGAGCCGACAGATTTTCAATCATAATCCGTTTGTGTTCTTTTATTGCACTGATAACATCGAGCAAAACATTATCCTCGAGAGTATTTACAATAAAATTATGCTTAAAGCGGAATTTGTTGTTTTTGTTATTTATGCGGTCATTGATATAACTGCCGATAACCCCGAACGGTGCGGTTTCGCTGAAAAAAATGAGTGCATCTTTCGGAAAAGCAAAATCCTCAAAATAGCATTTGTTCAGAGAATAAAGGTAGGATTTTTTATCTTTTTTTGTACTTATAATGCCGTATTCGGTATATTCTTTGAGTTTATTTCTGACGGTCTGCGGCTCAAAAAGGGTATCGGCTTTATCGTTTATTTTGTACGTAATTTCATCAAGCGAGAGATTATCACAGCCTGACAGGATATCAAGTATATAAAAGTGCAAAACGATGTCGTTATCGGTTAAACTTTTTGATTTGTAGGCTTTGTAAAACGGGTTTGCGGAAATTTTTGAAGAATCAACGGAAATAAAAATTTTCTTTCCGCCCTCGCCGTATTCCCATTTTATCAAATCGCCGAGATAGTTTTCAATTCTGCGGCGTTCGTTGTCGTAGGTTCGTTTGCTTTTTCGGTTGTAATCGTTTCTTGTCTTAAATCCGAACACAAAAAACTCACGCATATAATCTCTTATGCGCCCAAAGTTTTTGATAAGTTCAGAGTATTCGGACATATTCACCTCTTTATAATTTTAGTATATTTTCGAACTAGGTCAAATAAGGACTTATAAAACGGGTAGTTTTTGAAAATTTTTGAATTTTATTCATAAGTTAACACAAAATTCAACTTCGCAACTTTTTTTAAATGATTTTTTAAATTAAAAGGTTTATTCTGAAAATATAAATAAAAAGTACATACAGCAAAACCAAAACAAGATTGTGGTTCTTGATAAAGTACTTTGAAAGGTACATACAGCAAACTACCAAGCGCCAACCAGCAATTACTGTAGCCACTCCGATTTTAGTAATCGGTAATCAGGGCAGGTGTTGTCTATCTCAGGATAAGGACTTTACCTGAGTGTACCTTGTTCAAAAACAAAATAATCAATGATATTTTCGATAACCTGTGTTTAAAAAACCGAAAGTTACGCACGAAATATCAAAGAGGTGCAAACAGCAATACTTCTAATAACCAGTCTAAATATAGGACAAATCGCAGACTTTATCATCATAACCACGAGATTATGAACGTCTTAAAGTTAGCGAAGGGAAGGCACCTCGTTAAAATTTAATATTTACTCTTTAAAGTGTTCTTGACTATCGACCATTAACATTTTGAAGATGAGGTATTAACAGCACAAAACTCACAGATTAGCAGTCTTGCTCCTCTGCGCCTGATTATTAATCAGAAATTACGGAGCCGAAAAGGAAACTTTTCGTGTGAACAGTACCTCGGAAGCAGGAGGGGGGAAGAATACCCCTCTGCCGCTTCAAACAGAAAGGAGAAAGCCATGATAAATCTTTTAAAAGAAGAAGCAAATAAAACCGAAACCCTCAACGGCGCAGTTACAAATATTTCGAGCGGAAAATTCTGTCTTGATTTATTTTCATCAATCGGTGCTTCAAGAAATCTTGATGAACAGGAACTTGTTACACGCTTTCACAGGGCTTTCTGCGAAAACAAAAATCTTGCAATGAAAATTTTATTCTACGCAAGAGATATCCGTGGCGGTCTCGGCGAAAGAAAAGTTTTCAGAACAATAATCAAAAATCTGCCCAAAACCTCTCGCAGCGCTTTGGTGAAAAATATAAAAAATATTGCCGAATACGGCAGATATGATGACCTTTTGGAACTTATGGACACAAGCTGCAAAAAAGAAGTAACCGACTTTATAAAAGAGCAGTTAAAACAAGACCTTGCAAACCTTGAAACAAACAATATCTCTCTGCTTGCAAAATGGCTCCCGTCAATTAATGCGTCAAATTTCCAAACCGTTCAACTCGGCAAAAGACTCGCACAAGGTTTGAATATGTCTGAAAAAGAATACAGACAGACCTTATCAAAACTGCGTGCAAAAATTAAAATCATAGAAAACAATCTCCGTACAAAAGACTACTCTTTTGACTATTCAAAACAGCCGTCAAAAGCAATGTTTAAGTACAAAAAAGCCTTTATCAGAAACGATAAAGAACGCTATGACGAATTTTTAAACAAGGTTAAAGCAGGCAAAGCCAAAATGAATACGGGAACTTTATACCCTTATGAAATAGTAAGAACAATAATTGAGGGAATCGAATTGTCTGACGACGAGAAAAAATCTCTCGATGTAACGTGGAACGCACTTCCTAATTACGCAAAAGACGAAAACGCTCTTGTTGTGGTGGACGGCTCGGGTTCGATGTATTGGAGCCCCAAAAGCCCCTTACCCGCACAGGTTGCTCAATCTCTCGGAATCTATTTTGCCGAAAGAAACACGGGCATCTTCAAAAATCACTTCATCACTTTTTCGGAAAATCCCCGTCTTATTGAAATAAAAGGCGATGACATTTACAACAAAGTCCGCTATTGTATGGGCTTTGACGAATGTGCCAACACCAATATCCAAAAGGTTTTCGAGTTAATTCTGAACACTGCGGTAAAAAACAAACTTCCTCAAAAAGATATGCCCGAAACGGTTTATATCATTTCCGATATGGAATTTGACATTTGCACACGGGATGCAAGTCTGACAAACTTTGAATACGCAAAACAAATTTTCTCCGAAAACGGCTACAAACTGCCAAAATTAGTCTTTTGGAACGTAAATTCATGGCAGCAGCAGGTTCCCGTCAAAGCAAACGAACAGGGTGTTCTTCTTGTATCGGGCTGTACGCCGAAGATTTTTGAAATGGTAATGAACGGGGAAACTTCACCCTATAAATTTATGCTCGACATTTTAAACTCCGAAAGGTATGAAAAAATCACGGCATAAAAAACGGTGCTTGTAGTTCAACGGCAGAACATCTGTTTGTGGCACAGAAGACGAAAGTTCGACACTTTCCTTGCACCCCATATATGACGGATATGGTTTAATTTGGCAAAACAGGGGGGGCTTAACGGCTTCGCCGATGCGAGTTCAAGTCTCGCTGTCCGTCACCCTTTCGGTTTATAATGAAAGAAAATATTTTCAAAACGGGATTATCATAACAAAACCAAATAACTGTCATTCCGAACTTGTTTCGGAATCTGTCAGAAATACCGAAAAGGATTGCCACGGGCTTGCGCCCTCGCAATGACGTAAATATCTGTTATTCCAAAGGCATCGCCCGAAGAATTTTATCAAAAAGCAGGCGAATATTTTGAAGGGTATAAAAAAAGATGAAAAATAAAATCAAAAAGGTTTTAGAACAAATTGAAACGGAAAATGAAATCAAAATCATTTTTGCAATAGAAAACGGCAGCCGCTCTTGGGGAATGGCAAGCAAAGACAGCGATTATGATGTTCGTTTCGTGTTTTGCCGAAATATTGACAAATATATTTCTTTAAGCCCCGACAAAAAAGTCATAAATGCGGCTTTCGACAAAAATTTAAACCCCTGCGATGTTCATGGTTCTCTTGTCGATATGAGCGGGTTTGATATTTTCAAATATTTAAAACTTCTTTTTTCGTCCAATCCTACCACAATCGAGTGGCTTAATTCACCGATAATTTATTACGGCAGCAACAATTTGCCTATGAGAGATTATATGAAAAACAATTTTAATCAGGAACGGTTATTCAGACACTATTTTTCTCTCTTTCGGCATAATTATCACGAATTTATTCTGCTCGGAAAGGCGATAACCTATAAAAAATATCTCTATTCAATGAGAGGACTTTTGAACGCAAAATACGTATATGAGTATGACAAAATCCCGCCGCTTAATTTAAAACAAACGCTAGAAGAAATCAAAATGTTTGTTTCTGATGCGGTTTACGAAAAAAGTCAGGAAATTATTGAAATAAAATCACAGGGATTAGAACGTGATACAATTTTGCGGATATCTGAATTTGATGAGTTCTTCGATAAGGAACTGAAAAAAGAGTATAAAAACTTTAACACCCGCTCGCCCGATATTAAAGTTTTTAACGACTTTTTAAAACAGATGGTTCTTAATAACAAAGCACTTTGACAAAACAAAAGCAAGTCGGCATCGGGCACGCAGATTCGGTCTGCGGAGCGTTTCGGACGTTAGCCAAAGGAGGCTTGCAAACCGGCAGACATCAATCGGGCGGTGAGTGTTCCGCCCCGTTTCGAACGTTTAGATTGTGGCTGTCGGTTTTTATTTTTTCAAATTGTTTCAAAACGGCAACAATTTTTCATTTTCTTGACTTTTACAACTTAATAAGATATTATAATTTTGGTTTATTAAAATATACTTAGGAGTTAGAATGAAATACTTTGTAATCTTAGCTTATGTATTAATCGCAGTATGTTTTGTTTGTCTTTATACAGCAAATAAAAGCGTCGGCAGATATCAAATGGTATCCCAGAACATGATTAGAGGCGACAGCAACCTCCGTTCAGACAGTTTTATACTTGATTCTAAGACAGGCAAAATGCAGCATATTGTTTATGACAAAAATTCATCATCTTTCGTATTAAAACCGATTTATGGTTCAGGTTTCTAATAAAGAAAGTGCTGACAAGAATAAAATCGGTCGGATTGCCACGAGGCTAAAGCCTCCCGCAATGACAAAAAATCAAAACAGGATTACCTTTCGGTAATCCTGTTTTCACGTTATTCAAAATCAACCTCTTATGGAAATCAGCAATCCTTTAGCCGCTCTGCTGATTTTACAATGTTGGAGACACCCCATTTACTAAAAAGCAAATGTCCGATTATTAACCCTGTCCGGTTGGGTGATAAGACTGTTACTTAATTTAATTTCGTATCTCATTTAAGGTTTGAAGTCAATGCTCAAAAGGTTGCAACTTTTGGACATTGCCCCTTTATTTATATTATAACTCTTTTAAAAACTTTTGAAATCCGACAAATACTGTCTTATATAAACATGTTGTCATTGCGAGGAACAAGCGAGCAGAGGCTGAAAGTCGGGGCGATGAGACCCGACTGAAACGCCGTTTATTGCGAGCGAAGCGGTTTTTGTGTAGGACGCCGTGTGAGCGAAAGCGAATCCAGTCCGAAATAGCGGCGAAATAGCGAACGGCAGTTTTGCGAACAGCAAAACAAAGAGAGCGACTTGAAGCCGTGAAACAAAAACCAAGACAATGTTTTTTGCCCAGCGTGGCAATCTTTTTCAGATATTACTTCGGACAAGCCTCGTAATGACGCATGTGGTTGATTTTTGTGGTAACTTACGGATAATCCCCAATAATTATAATTTCATCTCTTTGACAAATAACGGTGTAAACTCGTTCCACGCTTCTTCTGACGGATGTGAATATTTTGGCTCTTTGTACTTGTCTTCTTTTATATCTTTATCCGTAGCCTTAGGCAATGAAAAAACACTGATATCATTCTTCTTTAACAATTTGGCATATTTTTCAAATTCGCCCTCTTCACTCCAATAAAGAAACAGCATCAATTTAATCTTCGGATTCTTTTTCTTTAATTCCTCCTGAAGTTTTAACACGTGAAGATAAGTCTTTTCTGGATTTTTTATATCTTTTTTTAGGTTTTCAACATAAAATTTATTGAATAACCTTGCAACATAAGAATCTGTTATTATATGATTTTTAAACTCGGGTTCTTCAAGTATATTATCTTTTGAAACCTTTAAAACAGGATACATCTGGGGATTAAGCAAGAAATTAATATCCGAATATTCCCCCGGATAAACTTCAAGTCTCGGAGCATCTCCCTTTATGGCGGATATCATATATATTGCATAATCACACTTC
Organism: Candidatus Gastranaerophilales bacterium; assembly: GCA_024695865.1. GTDB lineage: Bacteria > Cyanobacteriota > Vampirovibrionia > Gastranaerophilales > Gastranaerophilaceae > RUG841. The sequence goes on along the minus strand of JAILHI010000035.1, from coordinate 33,058 downwards.
TTAATTTCGTTATCAATAAGACCGCTTTGAACCAGTTTAATTGCGTGCTGTATGTAGGCTCCGCCTATTCCGTAATTATAAACGGGTCTTTGTGTCAATTTTGACAATTTGAAAGAAAATTTTTGCTCGGGTTCCAAATTCAACCCTTTGGCAAAACCGCAACCGAACAATAATACACCCGGTTTCTTATAATTTTTGCCGCTTAATATCTCTTCGTCCTTTAAATTTATGTATTTTTCAATAGAACAAGGCTCTCTTTTAAAGACGTTTCCTATGTTTTCCGCAATCGAACGTTGATATTTGGCGGATATATATATACAAATTACAAGGTTTGTCAAAATAAAAATAATGACAAGTATAACTGCAACAATTAAAGATTTTATAAGAATTTCTTTTTTCATAATTAACCTAATAATATTAAGTTTATAAAAGATTGTCAACATTATTAAAATTGTATATTTTGTCCCTGCACATTACCGTTCATCAGCAATCCGAACAAAAAACCCTAACCTTCGGCTTCTTTAATTTCTTTGTCATAAATTATTGCTGCATTACAAATTCTTTAACAATTTTTCTCTTAACTTTTCTTGTAGTTGTTTTGGGCAATTCTTCTTTTCTGATGATGACATTTGTAGGACGTTTGTAATGAGCGAGATTGTTTACAAGTTCTTTTACATCGGCTTTAATCATTTTGTCGATATCTTCCTCGGAATATTGGTTATACAAATCCGCTTTCGGAACAATTACAGCCGTAACTTCTTCCGTTCCGTCTTTTGCACCGCCCGTTCTTGATGTTCCGAGAACACAAACCTCTGCGATATTTTGGCTTTTTTCAAGAACCGCTTCGACTTCCTCGGGGAAGACTTTTTTACCGCCGTTAAGAACAATCATGTTCTTAATACGACCCGTAATAAAGATATGACCGTCTTTATCAATTTTTGCGATATCACCCGTATGCAGCCAGCCATCTTCATCAATGATTTCGTCTGTCATTTCGGGCTGGTTGTGATATCCCTTCATAACGGACGGGCCTCTCAAAAGAAGTTCTCCCGTATCGGGCAGGGTTTTTGCTTCAAAATGATTGAGCGGACGTCCGACCGATGCCATTTCGTTTCTTTTGTCAATATTAACCGAAACAACAGGACAACATTCCGAAAGTCCGTAACCCTGATATACCTTTATACCGATTCTTTCAAAAAATTCCGCAACGTCCAAATCCAGCGGTGCGCCGCCTGAAATACAGCCCCAAAGACATCCGCCGAAATTTTGATGAATTTTTGCAAATAATTTTCTCTTTAAAGCATAAGACGGAATGAATTTTGCAAGTTTATACATAAAATTGAACAATCTTTGCTGTGATTGCGGTTTGTTTTTAATTTCTTTTTCGATACCTGCCTTTAAAAGTTTCAAAAATGCAGGAACAACAAGCATAAACTGAATGTGTTTATCACGCATTATGCTCGAAATATCCGCAGGTTTAAGGCTCTTTGTATAATAAACCGTATGTCCGAAACTCAAAAACGTACAAAAACCGACCGTCATTTCAAACAAGTGGTTCATCGGCAAAATTGAAAGCATTATGGTAGGCTCATTATGGGGAAGAATCTGGCTAATTGCAACCGTCAAATCTTCAAGTTGAGCATTTATGTTTCTGAAAGAAACCTCAACACCTTTCGGCGCACCCGTTGTACCCGAAGTATAAATTATAAGTGCCGTTGATTTTGAAGTTCTTTGTCTCCATTTTGCCTCATAAAGTTTAGGCAGCGAAGCAAAAGTTATAACACCGTCTTCCTGATGAAGATTTTCTCCCTCGTCGGCATCAATTAACAAAATTTGTCTTATTGACGGAATTTGTTTTTGAAGTTCAAACGCCGTTTCCAAAAACTGTTTTGAAACCATCATTACTGACGGCATACAGTCTGTAAGAATATTGTTTAATTCGTAAGACGATAACTTAATATCCAAAGGAACGGTTGTACCGCCGCTCATAACCGAAGCAAAAAGACAAGCCCCGTATTCAGGCAAGGATTCCGAAAGAATGGCTATAACTTCGCCTTTTTTAATGCCAAAATCTTCAATCAGATATCTGCCGACTTTTCTCGAAAGTAAACCAAGTTCCCCGTAGGTTAACTGACGCCAGCCTTTTTTATCCTTTACGCCAAGCGCCGTTCTGTTTTCATAATCCAGAGTCTTATTCTCAATATAAGACAAAATTCTGCTGTTTCTTAATTCTTTTTCAACCATATCCGTAATCCCCAATTGGTCTTGTATGCACACATTTATCTATAAATTTTATTTTACAATCTATTATAAATAAAGGCAAATTTGTTAAAATAATAATTTTTTCAATAAAAATTTAACCAAAAAGTTTCCAAAATAAAATCTTCAAAGAAAACTGTATCCTGTTTTGACATACCTGTCTGCTAACATATAAATGGAAGCAAGAATGGAGGAAACTATGGTTGATTTGAAGTTGTATAAAAGAATTAAATTCATGTCCAAATCCTGTATGAGAAAAAGGAAATACAGAAGTTTTGAATCCGCCGTTCAATATGCAAAAAAGTATGATGAAAAATACGGGGTAAAAAACAGAGTGTATTTTTGTAATATTTGCGGCTATTTCCACTTAACAACAAAAGAAGAAAAACAAAATACGAAGTAAACTGCTTATTTACAAACATATTTATAATAAAGTTCAGACTTTGTTTCAGGAACAATTTTTCCTTTTTGCATCTTTTTATCGGGTATATTTTCACCAAGCTGCCAATCATTATTGGTATCATACATCGCCCATGATTTAAGAGAAATTGTCTTATTATTACAATCAATTATATAATTATTAATAAAATACGCTATTTTTATATTATATTTTATTTCAATATCCTTTAAAGAACCGTCGTATAATGATTTTACCCAAAATTCTTTTTTATTCCTGTCATTGTATGGTTTAATACTTGAAGCGTCTATATACTCTTTTTCTCCGATTTGTTTCCAATTTGCCGCAAAGACAGGCAATACAACCGAACATAATACAACTAAAACAAATATTTTCTTTTTCATCATTATATCCTTTAATTATTAAAACCACGAAACGACAGATTTTGAATGGTGAGTATTTCTTATTCCCTTTTTGAAATATTCATCATAATTAGCCGCCAAATCTTCATTCAGCTTTTTAATCTCGTTTTCAACCTTTAATCTTATTTCTTCCATTTGCTCGTCAGTCGCATCTGCGGGAACATCAATCGGCTCGCCGTACAAAGCAACCGCTTTTACAAAAAGCAAAGGAATTAAAAGTTTATCCCATGTCGGTAGTTTTAAAATACATTTGGACTTTGTCTGCCAGGCCATAGGAACTATCGGCGCACCGCCGCTTTTGGCAACCTGAACACAGCCCATTTTAATTACGCCCACAGGCCCTCTCGGCCCGTCTGCCGCAAAAGCCGCCGAGCAGCCCGATTTTACCTTTTCAATCAATTCCAGAGCCGCCGTTGCTCCGCCTCGTTTTGATGAGCCTCTGACACAATTCATTCCTACTCTGCCACCTGATGCCGCTATCAAATCTCCGTCTGTCGAACGGCTAATCATTGAATACAGATTTTCCCTGTTTAAAATCGAATACAAGCCGCACTGCTGTGAATGTAAAACGGCAAAAACATAGTTATGATTAAACGCATCGGGGTGATTGACATTTTTGAACGTCATAATTTTTGAATTAAGATAGAACAATATCTGTCCGAAAAAGCCCGCAATTTTAACCTTAATATTTTCAGACACTCTGCGTGTTTCTTTTACCGCCATTTTACACCTCTTTAAAACTAAAAAAGGCGGCGAGAGCGCTCCCTCGCCGCCAAAAATTTAATAATTAAGCATTATATGCTTTGATTTCATTTGCAAGGTTCTTGGCATCTAATTTGATACCGGGCCCCATTGTTGTTGTTAAATATACCGATTTAAGATAAGTACCCTTTGCTGCTGACGGTTTAGCCTTGAGAATGGCTTCCGCAAAAGTTACAAAGTTCTTCATCAAATCTTCGGTTGTGAACTGAGCCTTACCTACGGGGCAGTGAATCATACCCTGTTTGTCTGCTCTGAATTCAACTTTACCTGCTTTGGCATCTTTAACAGCCTTTGCAACGTCCATTGTAACGGTACCTGTTTTCGGGTTAGGCATTAAGCCTTTAGGGCCCAAAACACGACCTAATTTACCTAACATAGGCATACAGTCGGGTGTTGCAATCAAAGTATCAAATTCAAACCAGCCGCCTGAAATCTTTTCGATAATATCTTCAGCGCCTGCTGCATCTGCTCCTGCTTCTTTTGCTTCGGTTGCCTTAGCACCTTTAGCAATTACACATACACGAACGGTTTTACCCAAACCTGCGGGAAGAACTACCGTGCTTCTGATTTGCTGGTCTGCGTGTTTTACATCGATACCTAAACGCATGTGACATTCAACCGTTTCGTTGAATTTTGATACTTCTTTTGATACTTTTTGAAGCATTTTTATTGCTTCAAGTGCTGATGACGGTTGTTCAAAGTCCTTCATCAACTCCTGTATTTTTTGTTGTTTTTTTGTTAATTTTGACATTTTTATCTCCTTTCGCGGTACAAACGGGAGTCACCCCTTCCGCTTAATTAATCAACTACGGTTACACCCATTGCTCTGCAAGAGCCTTTAATCATTTCTACTGCCGCATCAAGAGTTGTTGCATTTAAGTCGTCCATCTTGATTTTTGCAATGTCTTCGAGTTGTGCTCTTGTAATCTGACCTACCTTTGTTTTGTTAGGTGTTGCAGAACCGCTTTGAATGTTGATTGCTTTCTTAATAAGAACTGCTGCCGGTGGTGATTTTGTAACGAATGAAAACGATCTGTCTTCGTAAACATCAATTACAACCGGAATGATGTAACCTGCCTGAGATTCTGTTTTAGCATTGAACTGCTTACAAAATTCCATAATGTTTACACCGTGCTGACCGAGAGCCGGGCCTACCGGCGGTGACGGATTTGCTTTTCCGGCCTGAATTTGCAGTTTGATTTTTCCTACTACTTTTTTTGCCATTTTTTCTCCTTTCGCGGTACAAACGGGAGTTACCCCTTCCGCTTATTTTATCCAGCCTTACGGCTATACTTTTTGAATTTGTCTGTATTCAAGTTCAACAGGGGTTTCTCTGCCGAAGATTGAAACTGTTGCTCTGAGTTTTGCCTTGTCGGGATATACTTCCGTAATAATTCCGTCGAAGTCTGAGAACGGGCCTGAAACAATTCTGACCTTGTCGCCGACTTTAACATCAAGTTCAACTTTTGCAACTGTATTTTGTTGAGTTTTGTATAAAATTTTCTTAATTTCACTGTCTTTTGCGGGAATAGGTTTCTTAGCGGAGCCGACAAACTTCGTAACACCTGCCGTATGTCTTACAACATACCAGCTGTCTTCGTCCATTATCATTTCCACAAGAACGTATCCGGGATAAATTTTTTCTTCACGTTCCGTCTTTTTACCGTCTTTAATTTTGGTAACAGGTTTTTGGGGAACTTCAACACGGAAGATTTTTTCACCCATGTTCATGTATTCAATACGCTTTTCAAGGTTTGTTTTTACCTTGTTTTCATATCCTGAATAAGTATGAACAACATACCATCTTTTTTGAGGGATATCTTTTTTCTGTGCGGTATTTTCTGCTAACGGTTCGTTAGATAATTCGTTATTTTCAGCCATTTTTCATCCTGTCTGTTTTGTTTTTACATTTTCGGAAGAAAACTCAAAATCCACTGGAACAATAAATCCATTGCCAAAATCATCACCGTGAAAACCGTCGTAACGATAATTACATAAATTGTTTCTGTTACAACCTGCTGTTTTGACGGCCAGGTTATCTTGCCCCATTCGGATTTTACGCCTTTGAGGTAAACCTTTAAATCTTCCTTAAAATTAGATTTATTATCTGCTGATTCTGCCATTTTTCCTCTGTTTCCGTAAATCGCGCCCTGAAGGACTCGAACCCTCGACATCCGGTTTTGGAGACCGACGTTCTACCAACTGAACTAAGGACGCCCGTTTACTTCCTGTTATTTTGTTTCCTTATGTGCAGTGTGTTTTTTGCACTTTGGACAATACTTGTTCAATTCAAGTCTTTCTTTAATATTCTTTTTGTTTTTAGTAGTGGTGTAATTTCTTTCTTTACATTCTTCACAAGCCATTACAACCATTCTGTCTACTTTTCCTTTGATACCCATTTTTTCACCTTCTATGTTTCGTTTTAAACATGACAAAACTTATAGAATATTGCTATTCTACTTAAAAAGATTTGTTTTCTTTAATCATAAAACAAACAAAAAAATTGTCAAAGAGATATTCTCAACAAAAAAAGAGATATCTTTCGATATCTCTTTTTGCAAAACTTTTTATTGTTTTTTCGGGTCTCCGAATTTTGCTTTCAGTTGGGCTCTGGCTTCATCAACGGATATACCCTGCGCCTGCGCATATTTTTCCGCATAAGTTTCGGGATCCATCATGCCCGCATCTTTCGGAGCCTGTCCGCCTTTCATCTGAGCCGCATCGGCTTTTTCCGCACCCTTTTCATCGGGTTTAATCATATCCTCTTTTGTCGGATCAACACCGTTTACCAAAAGCGGCGACGGCATTTTTGCCGTATCTTCTTCATTCGGAGCGCCTTTAAAGAAATTCATTATATTCTGCATAAAGCCGCCCTGATTATCCTGCTGAGGCATCGGAGGTACAGGCATATTCCCCTTTGTCATCGACATCGGGTCGGTCATCAGATTTTGCTGATTTCCCGCCATATTAAATATAGAATTGGATTGCAGCTGCATTGCCTGCGGATTCATCTGCCCGTTAATGCCCGACATGGCTTCGTCCATGTTAGGTACCTTGTACTTACGCAGCATATCCATAGGATTCATACCAACGTTAAGCCCCATTGTGCCTCCTGTTAAATTTTTCTGTTAAATTGTGTGAGTGAGTTTATAGTTATACACCTTATATAAAAATTTTTCTTCGGAAAAATTGCTTTTTAAAACGATTATGTTAAAATTTTTTTACCTGTAGTTAACCAAACGACAAGAGGAAAAATGGAGCATAATCACCCGCATTGCCATACACACAAATCCGTCAACAAAGAAAACGCAAAAAAGACTCTTGTGGTAATTTGTATAACGCTGATAACAATGGTTGTCGAAATTCTCTACGGGTTTTTCACAAATTCGATGGCATTGTTATCTGACGGCTGGCACATGGGAACACATGCTCTTGCCCTGTTGTTAACCTACATTGCATACGTTTTGAGTCAGGCCTTCTGTCATTCGGAAAAATTCCCTCACGGTACAGATAAAATCCCCGTTCTTGCAGGATATACAAGTTCTCTGTTTTTGGGATTAACGGGCATACTGGTTATTGCAGAATCCGTACAAAGATTTTTTAACCCTCTGCAAATATCTTTTAACAGCGCAATAATTGTTGCGGTGCTCGGGCTTGTCGTAAACGGCATTTGCCTTATTGTTATGCACACCAAAGACAGCGGCAAAGATTACAATTACAAGGCCGCTTATCTCCATATTTTAGCAGATGCAATGACCTCCGTATTTGCAATAATCGCACTTTTGGCAGGCAAATTCTTCGGACTTGTCTTCCTCGATGCAATTATGGGCATAGTCGGCGGACTTTTAATCCTCAAATGGTCAAAAGGACTTATCAAAGACACATCTGCCGTTCTTTTGGATATGAAAAACGAAATCTGCGACTAATCTATCTGAAAAGATTTTGGAAAAACTTCGATATTTTATTAAAGAGACTTTCTTTCGGTTCAGTATAGATATCGCCCTCTTTGGGAGCGGAAATAGTGTGCTGCGATATAGGCTGTTCTTTTTCCTGCAGCGATGTCAGGTCTGTCAATGCAACACCCTTAGCATTTGACAAAAAGTCTGCTTTCGGATATGCAATTACCTTGCTCGAATCGTGCGGATTTACTATATATACATTTTCATCATCGACATTAGATATGTTATATGCATGGTGGTCTATAATGCCCGTTATATTAGGGTCATCCTCCTGGAAAGAAACCGTCATGACGTATTTATCATGGTCTTTATTATAGGTGTTAAGCATTTTCTCAACCTTATCGGGTTTTCCGTTTGCTTCACCGACATATTCAGGTGTCAGACCTGTTATGTAATAAATTGCTTCATCAATCTGACCGCCTTTTAACGGGTCATCAACAGTTGCTTCATCACCTGCCGTGCGGGATAAATCTCTGCCATTCGGTTTATAATCACCTGATGCAATAAGTTCCTGTCTGTAATCACCTATTGCTTTTTCAAACAGATTCATATCGGTGTCGCCCGTTGCGTAATGTTTATTGGGTGACTGATACTTATTGTCGATAATTTCTTCTGCAGAATAAGTATATTCTTTGTTCAAACCTTTTAATTTTACGGTAACACTGCCGTCATCGTTATGCTGAATAGAGTCGCTGAGAATTTTTTTGCCGTCTTCGGATTCATTCAGAGCATTTACTGCTGAAAGCACCCAGCAATCGCCTATTGATTGTTGTCTTGTGGCATCAATTTTTCCGTCTGAATTGTAATTATACTTAATGTCTTCTGACTTCAAATTGCCGTCTGCCGCATATTCGCTCGTGGTTGTTGCGATATATTCTTTTTTGGTAACGGTCTTTGAACCGTCATCAGCATAAGTTGTTTCTCTTGTGTAATCTTTTTTATTGTCGGGGTCGTCGTATTTATAATTTACTTCTCTGCCATCAGAGTCATATTTAACCTCTGTTACGGATTTGCTCTTATAGCCGTAAGTGGTTGACATTTCATTTCCGTTTGAATCGTGAGTAATTTTTGTTTTGGTAGAAAGTTGTCCTCTGTTATCCAAATCAAGTTTTGTTACATCACCGTTTTCAAAGTGAAATTCTTTATGAAGTCCGTTATCCTCAAAAGAAGAATTTACGGCATCTAAAGCATTGTTATATAACAATTTTAAATCATCGGTCGATAAATTGACATCATCTTTAGATGCAAGTTCGCCCGTATCTAATGCGGCAACTTCATTAACTTCTTCCTGAGTAACTTCTCCGTCACCGTTAGCATCTAATGCCTCAATAATATTTTCCAAGCCGAATTTTTGTATATTTGTCTGAACGTCAGAAGGTCTTCTTCCTCTGTCTGCCTCAACAAGTTTATTATATTTTTCCTGAATTTCTTCTTTTGTTCCGACAAACATGCTTGCATTCAGGGTCTTTGACTGTTGGAGCGCTCTGCTTTCAACACCTTTTTTAAGACCTGCAAGATTTGCCTGTTCCTTGCCGCCCTGTAATGCGAACCATTCTTTTGAGTATTTTCTTATTCCGTCCATTTTCACTTACCAAATATACGTGTACATGACTATACATGCTTGTTATCGGCACGAAAACAAAAAACTTTAATTATTTTTCGTTTTTCGGCTTTGAGAATTTAAAACTTCTGTCAAAATACGTTTCTTTGTAGTATTTATCGTCCTTTTCGGGTGTTACATATTGTAACTTTTGTAAATCTTTTCTGACATACAAATGATATTTATTATCTTTGAAAATTTCCTGATAATTCAAAATGCTTTTCATTTTCGCATAAACCAGAGAATCTTCCCCGACGATGATATAATCGGGCAAACCGTACACTTCAAAAAGGGTGTTCCATTTTTCTTTGCCGTCAAGACTATCGCTGTCGTTGTAAAAAGACCAGTTATAAATAACCGCTTTATCGTAATAAACCTCCTCGTATCTTCCGTCCATATAAATACGGTCAACGGGGAAAAGTTTATAAGACAAGAAACTTCCGATATCAAAATGGTTCAGAAGGTTGCCTTTTAAATCGTTTTCCTTAATAAATTCAACCATCTTAACGGGATATTTTCTGAACAAATGTATATCCGCCGTCTTTTTGTAAACGTTAAACAAAAAGATGATTTCCAAAATCACCAAAACATACACTATGCACTCTTTTACCGTTACAAAATTTCTGATAAAGGTTTCGGAGGTTATTTTTAACAAACTTCTGATTTTTTTCATCATTCCGTTAAAGAAAAAGAAAAAGTCATCGTACAACAAAGCCGTCGAAGCAAATATCAAAAGCGGAAAATGCTTGATATGGGCAAAAGCCAGAGAAAACATCATAAATAAAACAATATACTTTGTGTAATCAATTTTTTCTTTACGTCTGACAGTTCCGACAAGACTTCCTGCCGCAACAGCCAAAAACACAGCCGCAAAGATTTTGGATTTCAAAAGAATTAAAAAGTCATTATCAAAAATACTTCTCCATTCGACAATATACGTTCTGCTCATAGTCGTTGCAGACAAAAGAAAATTAAGGTAATCAAGTCCGTAAGGATTAACAACAAGCACCGCCGTTGATGCGGCAAAAGTGTACAGATAATATTTAAAAGGTTTTTTGTTTAAAAATTCGCCTATTGCATAGAGCAAAATCAGCCCCAGCCCCGAAACGCACCCGCCGTGAACGTTGCCCCAAAACAGCATCATAAAAGGAAATGCTATCAAAATCTTATAATTTTGCTTAATTCTGACTAATTCCAGCAGATACAGAAAAACCGCAAAGAACAAAAACGTAAAATTCTGGCACCTTATGCCCGAAAAGATACTGTTTTCAAGCGAATAAATAACAAAAAGAAAAAACAAAAAATTATGTAATTTAGTGTTCTTAATTCCTCTTAATTTAATCGTCTGAAGAACAAAAAACATTGTAAAGAACATCAAAAGGGCTTTTAAAACAATTTGTCCCGTGTACCCGAAACAGTTTTGCACAAGCGCAAAAATTACACCCGAGCCCCATTCGTGATCAATCCACGCATGTGTCGGAATATAAGAAAACGGGTCTAAATACATTACACTTCCCGTTTCAAGAACGGAATATCCCTGCAATAATCTCGCCCAAAAATCCGTATCAACCGCAGGATATGCAAAAGATACCGCAAGAATAAATAAAAATAAAATTATATAAAAAAATATTTTTGAAAAATTTTTCATAAACTCATTTATAGTACAAAAAAAAGCAAAAAAAAAGAACCTTTGCAGGTTCCTTTTTTATCAAATGTTTTATATTAAAGACTCATTAACGAATTAACAACTTCGTTTTCAAATTTATCAAACATTTCAAAAAGTTCTAAATTCAAAATTACTTCGTTTGCTAATTCATTCATTGTCATTATTAAACCTTTCACCAATCTGCTTACATATTTGTAATCGGTTTTTTTTCAAAAAACTTTAGAAATTTAATCAATTTTGTAAAGAAAGTTAACAAATTACTTTATATGATTTTGATAAAGTGAGCCGAGAAACTTTCTCACAAGGTTTGTATCCACATGTTTGCTTGTATTCAGCGGTTTTATCGCATTGACAATCTCTTTGAGTTTTTCATCATCGGACATTGCGGCTTTAACACTTTCCATTTCGCCGTAATCCAGAAACTTTCCGCCGCAGGTATAACATTCATCAATAACAACATCTGATTTTTCGGATACCTTATGCTGCACCATTTTTCTGCTGCAAACGGGGCAGACTCTGTCTTTTTCGATTGTTACTTCGTTAAACTCTTTATCAGAATAAAGTTTATGTAATTCTTCATAATTAACTTCGTCTTTTGAAAAGGTATCAATTTCCCTGTTATCGAACCAGATGCCGCCGCAGCCGTTAAGACAAATATCAACATTCATTCCTGCTTTTGTATAAATCTTCACCATTTTTCCCTTGCAGGCGGGACAAATCAATTCCTCTTTTGAATCAGCCATTTTTACATTTCCTCATAATTAATTCTTTCAGGGCGTTTGATAGTCAGCCACAAATCCTGCGGATAGATGTCTTCAACCCTGCCAAAAGTACCGTTTATGATAAAGAAGTCAATTTTTTCACCCGCTTTGACCTCTAAATCGTCAAAAGGTATTTTCATTTCAATAACATCACCGTAAACACTTTCTACGGAATGGTTTTTATTCATAACCCAAAGATTGTTCTTAATAGCCTTTGAGAAAAACAGCGGGAAATTTTTGTCTTTCATAAAGGTCAGTTTGATTTCGTGGGTATAACCGCTTTTTAACAAATTGCAGATGTTTTCGGTTTTGTTAAGCGGTCTTACGGGCGCCGTTTCCTGAAACTCATCTTTATTGGTTTTTATATAAATATAAACCTGATAAATCTGCTCGTTTGAATTTTTCAGGCTGTAAATATACTTATTCACATCGAAAAGAAAGTACAGATTGTCAAAATCGGAGCCGAAACAGATTTTGTTAAAGAGTTTGTTTTCCTGAATTAACGGAGAAGCGGGAACATCAATACAGCCCGCATTCTGCCACTCGTTTTCATAATCACCGTTTCCTGTCAGATTCGGCGAGATTAAGCCCTTTGGTATTCTTGAAGGCTTGCCCGTAAAGGTCGCTAAAGGTTCTTCAAGATGTTCGGGAACGGGCTTTCCGCAAACAACGTAAATATGTTTCAAATGTTCTCTGAACAAATAGTCAAACAGATGGTCTTGTCCCGAATCATTCGGTTCACCGTACCACCAGAACCAATCACTGCCCTGTGCGGTGTATAAATGTTTGTAGGACTCTGCTATTTGCTCTCTCGGAGTACTTTCGTCCTGTTCAAAGTTCTTTAAATCCTCATAAACATTGAACAAATACCGCCAAGCCATATTTTTTACGGGTTCTGCCGTCCAAAATCTGAAATCTTTTTTAATACCCGAGCCTGTTTTTATGTGTTCAAGTTTGCAGACATGGTCGAGGTTTTCAAAATAATCACTTATTTTAACCGTTTCAAGAGTTTTATCCGCACAAATCAAGCCGTACAATTCGGTCAAAAATTCGGAGCCGCCGTCCCTGTAATTGTGCCATGCGTTTTCGCCGTCCATTGCAATCGTCAGCAAATGGCTTTCATAAGGAGCGTTCTGCAATTTGTTATAAACGACTTTTATTCTGTCATACAAATCTCTTGCCGCCGTTTTTGCATCATAATTTGCGTATTCAAAGGAAATCAGATTAGGCAAGACGGAATCTCTGAAAATGATTTTGAAATCTTTTTCGCCGTATCTGACAGAATACGTGTTGCACAAATCATAAGGGTCTTGATGAAAACCGTTGAAATCTCTTACAAATTCTTTGTTCAGGGTATCCGTCAAAACTGTTTCATCGGAAATTGTCCATTCAAGTCCTGCTTCTGACATCATCTGCATAACCTGACTACTGATACACTGTTCGGGCGCCCAAATACCTTTGGGTCTTACGCCGAAAACTTCTTCCGTTCTTCTTAAACCGTTTTCAATCTGAGCCCTCGTACATTCGGGCATCTTGATATCGCTTCCCGGCAGCGGATTTCTTAATGAAAACTCTTTTGCGGAATCCATATCTGCCAAAAGCGGTAATATCGGGTGATAATACGGACAGGTCAAAAGTTCGATTTTACCCTCTTGGGCATATTTTCTGAAAGTCGGTATTATTTTTTTGATAATTTCATTCTGTTTTTCAAGCAGAATCTCTCTGTGCCTGCTTGTATAGTGTTTGCCCTTTTCGGCAACTTCCTTAACTTCGGGAATGTTTTGAACCTGTTTTGCCGTAAACCAGACAAGGTTAAACAAAGTCATAATATCCGAATAACCCGACATCGAAAATTCATCGGTATCAATCTCTTCTTTTGCAAATCTTCTTTTATACAAATCAACATATCTCGGATATTTGGAAATAAATTTGTTGTAATCCAAAGAAAAGAAGTAATTTAAAATAAATTCCATATCGTCCTGCGACAAATTTTCAACCTGAGTCATAGTCAGATTTGAATAAATATCTGTCAGTGTTCCTTCGGCATAGCCCAAAAGACTATCCGTCAGAACGGGAGACATGTCAAAATTGAGTTTTAATTCGGGGAACTGTTCAAAATAATCCAGCATACCCGCATAAGTCTGCACCGCATTAAGCCTCGTCCAAGGCATTAACATTACGTTGTCGTCAATTAAATGGTAGTCGGGCTGGTGAAAATGCCAGACAAATGCTAAAGATAATTTTTTCATAACCGCTTCCTTTTTCCTTATTTTAGCATGTTGTGAAAAAAAATACAAAAAGATATCAGATATAAAAAGAAAAAGTCGGCTATATTTCTCGGGATTGACACGCCGTTAAGTCGGCTTGCAATGACGGTATACCAAAAGAGCGGTATCCTTACGAACACCGCTCTTTTTCTCAAAAATAACTGTTATTCTTTGTATTCTTTTTCAAAACCGAACAATGAACTGATGGACTCATCGTCGTGTATTCTTGAAATTGCTTCGCCCAAAATCTGCGCAACACTTAACTGTGTTATCTTTGCAGGAGCGCCCTCTTTCAAAGGAATAGAATTTGTTACAACAACTTCTTCAATCGGCGCTTCTTCGAGTCTTTGAAGTGCGGGACCCGAAAATACTGGGTGAACGGCACAAACGTAAATTTCTCTTGCGCCTGCCCTTTTAAGCAATTTTGAAGCCTCGCAGATTGTTCCTGCCGTATCAATCATATCGTCAAACAAAATACAGGTTTTGTCTTTAACATCACCAATAACATATTCCGCAATTGCTTCATTATGTTTATCTCTGCGTTTATCGATAATTGCAATCGGAGTGTGCATTTCCTTTGCAAAATATCTTACACGTCTTACGCCGCCTGCATCGGGGCTGACTGCGCAAAGTTCATCGGGATTAAAGTTCTTCTTTCTCATATATTCAACAAGCACTTTTGTCGCAAAAATGTTATCAACAAGAATATTAAAGAAGCCCTGAATTTGTCCCGAGTGTAAATCCATTGCAACGACTCTGTTTGCACCTGCCGTTGTCAAAAGGTCTGCCATAAGTTTTGCGGTAATGGCTTCACGTCCCGTTGTCTTTCTGTCCTGACGGGCATAGCCAAAATAGGGAATTACTGCCGTAATCGTCTTTGCGCTCGCACGCTTGAAAGCGTCTATCATAATCAAAAGTTCCATTGCATTTTGATTAACAGGTGTACAAACAGGCTGAATGATGAAAACATCATCGCCTCTTATACTTTCCTGAACCTGAACGTATGTTTCTCCGTCTGCAAAGTTCTTAATAACCATAGGGCCGATTGTGGTGCCCAAATATTCTGCTATTTCTTCCGCAAGTTTGGGGTTAGCCCTGCCTGCAAAAAGTTTTATGTCATGTGTGGGGTTAATTGATTCATTTCCCTGCGGAAATACTGATTTAAGTTCCATTATTTTTCTCCGGATTTGCCTCTGTTCAGCCTTGCCGTAACCCAATCCTGAAAAACTCTTAAAGGCGAACGGGTTAAAGCAAGAGCGTTTGCTTCTACGTCCTTGGTAATGACGGAACCTGCAGCACACATTGAATTTTCGTGCATGGTAACGGGAGCAACAAGTACCGAATTTGAGCCCGTATTTGCACCGTCTTTTATTATTGTTTTTGTCTTTGTTTTGAGAACTGGGTCATAGTTAGCGGTAATTGTGCCCGCACCTATGTTAACGTGTTCTCCTAGTTCGCTGTCGCCGATATAACTTAAATGCGAAACATTTGTGTTACTTTTAATAACAGATTTTTTAACTTCCACAAAATTACCGATACGAACGTTATCACCGATTTGCGCACCGTCTCTTATATGAGCAAACGGCCCGATTTTGCAGTGAGAGCCGATAGTGTTCTTGCCCGAAATATACACATTCGGAAAAATTGTCGTATCTTTTCCGATTGTTGTTTCGGGTGAAATATATGATGTTTCGGGGTCAACAATCGTAACGCCCTCTGTCATTAATTTTAAATTTGTTCTCTTGTTCAGAATTTTAGTTGCTTCTGCAAGATTAATTTTTGAATTGATACCGAAGATTTCTTCGTTATTCTTCAAAATATAAGCATCAGCCTTTAAACCTTTTTCAATGGAAGCCGCAATAATATCGGTCAGATAGTATTCACCCTGTGCATTATTGCACTTCAATTCGTTAAACAACGGAAAAATCAGTTCTTTTTCAAGACAATAAATACCCGCATTGATTTCCTTTATCTGTTTAACCTGAGGGCTTGCATCTTTTTCTTCTGTAATACATTTTAAAGAGTTATCGGGGTTTCTGACTATTCTGCCGTAATTTGTCGGATTATCAAAAATAGCAGACATAACCGTTAAAGCAGAACCGTTATTTTTATGGGTTGTAATAAAGTCAATTAAAGTTTCAGCCTCAATCAACGGAGTATCACCGCAGATAACCAAAACCGTGCCTTTAAAATCGGCTAAAATATCCTTTGCCTTTGCAACGGCATCACCCGTTCCCCTTTGAGGAGACTGCAAAACGCATTTTGCATCGTCAGTATATTCCGTAACAAATTTTTCAACTTCTTCCGCACCATGCCCGACGACAACAACGCTTTCATCAATCAAACCCGTTGAACTTACGGCGTCCAAAACATAGCCCAAAAGGGGCTTTGAATAAATAGGGTGCAGCACCTTCGGCAAATCGGACTTCATTCTTGTTCCTTTACCTGCCGCAAGAATTACCGCTTTAACTTTATCTTTTTTCATAATCTTCATTCCTCACCATGATTATACAAAAAGATGATAAAAAAAACACATGTTTTTTTGACTGTTTGAAAAATTTTAACAATAAAATTACAAATCCGAAATTTTTTCGGCAATGCTTTTTTGTGCAATTAAAGCACGCTTGTTTTCAGAATCGAGTTTTAATATTTCCTGACAGTATTCTTTTGCTGTCAGATAATTTTTTAAGCCGAAGAACTCTATATCCATTGCAAGAAGGTAATAAGTTACACATCTTGAATAGTATTTTATCGCATCAATAATGTCTTTTTCCGCCTGTAAATAATTTTTCAGATTAAATTCCGCCCATGCTTTTCTGTATTTGATTTTTGAAGTCCACAATTTATCCGAGCAATTATCGAGATTTACCGCTTTTTCCAAATCGTTTCTGGCTTCCTCATACATTCTCACGTGGTTGAGAATTGTTCCCCGAACGTAGTAACAGCCTGCATTGTTCGGGTCTGAATGAATTGCCATGTTTGAAAACGCAAACGCCTCTTTAAATCTGTTCTGCTTAAAACAGCACCACGATATTTCGGTAAAGGCTCTTGTATTTTGAGGATCTAACTGCAAAACTTTTTTAAAGTCGTCAAGTGCGTTTTTATACCTTTCGGCATTTTGTTCAAGCAGTCCTCTTGAAAAATAATAATCAATCTTGTCGGGTTTCAGATTGATAGCGGTATCAAAATCTTCAAGCGCTCCCTGCAAATTGTTCATTTTTTGTTTGAGCAAAGCACGGTTATAATAGTAATCAGCGTTATTCGGCATCAATTTAATTGCGTTGTCTATATCCGAAAGCGCCGCCTTATACTTCTTCTGTAAAGTGTTTATTTTACATCTCTGCGCATAATTTGCGGGTGACGGAAATTCATCAATCAGTTTTGTAACGGTTAAAACCGCATCTGTATATTTTGTGGCATTTACAAAAAGAAGAAATCTCGCCTGCAAATAATATTCTCTGCTGATTTTGTGAGTATTATTATCGTTGAAGAATTTTAAGCCCAAAGACTGTATAATCGGTACGGTTTTTTCATATAAGGCCGCTAACCGTCTGTCCTCTTTTGTCGTGGTCATGTTTGCAAGCACAAAACACTGATAAGCCAAAGGATAATTCTGCCTGTCACAAAAAGATGAAACAGCGTCCACAAAATAAAAATAATCGTCAAAATCGGCATCAGACGACTGAACTACGGGCAAAAGCCTGCTGATTACTGTTTCGTAATCCGATTCCGACATTAAAGTTTTTATTTCTTCGATTGAATCCTTCATAAAAACATTATACAAAAAATTCTTTCAAAGAAACATACTTATAAAAGGGGAAATGTTGACCTTTTATTTTTATAATTTTATCGCCCCAAAATTCTTTCTGAACGGAATACGGCAATATTCTGTCGTTTTCGGCAACATAAACCCTGTCATAATCAAAGGTGCAATCGGGATATTTTTCCGCATAATAATCAAGCGTGTCAAGTTCTTTGAAACAACTTTCAAAAGAACGCCTCGGAGGGTTTGCATTAAATAATTTTAATTCCTCTTCATCACTTGTTAAATATTCTTTTCTGAATTCAAGATAGTTATATTTGTTAAGCCCTCTCATTGCCTTTCTCGACTCGGCACTCGGGCCAAATTTGTCGTCAACCCTGAGAGAAGCGTTTACCGCAACCGACAGGTCAAACTTTGGAAGTTTGTCTTTAAGCAGTGCAGGCATAATCCCGCCCGCCGAAAAACTCAATAAATATATTTTATTATATTTTGCCAAATCAACAGGTATTTCAAAGGATAATTCTTTGTCATAATCGTAATAAATCAGATAATCCATATCCTTTAACACGGGCATATAGGGTGTTTCATCGGTTCCCCAACCGCAAAAAAACAGACAAATGTCTGTTTCCTTGTTGTTTTTATAAAAACATTTCATAATCAGTTCCTACGCACTTTTTTTGTTATTATGTTCGGGTCTGGGAACATCATAACCGTCAGGAAGCGGAAATTCTTTTGTAAAATCTACTTCGCCGTTTGTTTCATAATAAATCGTTTTAGCCATTTTTGCGGCATATAAATCGTATTTCGGGTGCATCTTTGGGTCGTCGGATTCATCAATAGCCTTTTGAGAATCTCTTAAATACTGACCGATGTATTCAACCCTGTTGTCACGGTCTTCATTTAGCCATTCCGTAAACGGTTTATCGGTTTTAATGATATTACATCTTGCGTGCATAAGCCAGAAATTGCTGACGGCATCATAACCGCCTCTGTTCCACGGGTGAACGTGGTCGGTATTTGTGTAGGCGGGAGCAAGAAGTTTTTCCGCAATATCTCTTGACGAGTAGGGCTGTTTTTTCTTATCAAGTCCGCCGTATTTAACATACCAAGCGTCTTCGTTTTCCATTGCGCTCGGCAACTGTTCGGCTAATTCTCTGATTTGTTCTTTGGCTTTCGCATCTTTAAGATTTAACTTTTCAACAAGTTCAATAAACTTTGAACGCTGGAATGCGTAAGTATTTTGTCTTTCAAAAATGATGTTTGAAGAAAGAAACGCAAGACCATGAACCTTTGAACGGTCTTCATATTGAAGAACTTCACCGACTTCTTCAATTTTATCCAAAACCTTGTACTGAGCAGTTTCTAAGTTATCTAATCTGTTGTTACGTTCTTTTTCAACAACTTCTCTGATTGTCATTTCAGGGTGTTCCGTCTGAAGTTCTCTGATACGTCCGATAATTTTTTGTTCCTGAGGAAGCAAAAATTCACCATGCTTTTCAACAACATCCAGATAAGTTTTTTCATCAGCGGCATCTAATTCAGCCTTAATACCCGCAAAAATCGGCTTTGTCATAATCGGTTTGCCGCAATCGGGGCAAATCATGGGCATGTCTAAAGAACTTAATTTAAAACCGCTTTGTGTATCCGCTTCAATAGCGGGAAAGTCTTTGGGGTTATTGGTAGGTCTTGCGGCACCAAAATCAACGGACATTTTATCCTGATTTGAAGCAGCGAGAAAAGAAGCAGCAAATGCTCCGCCGCCTGCGCCCCACAAACTTGCCGTGACAGGTGCATATCCTGCCTGCTTATCTGTGTTTTCTTCCTTTTTAGCGGGATTTGAAGCAAATTGCAACTTGTTGGTCAGATTATTTACACCTGATGTCGAGTTTGAATTTACGAACATAGATATCACACCTATAACACTACACAACTGTATAAATACCAGTAAAACGTAAATTTGCTACTATTTATACATGTTTTGACAAAATCTTAACAATTGTTTACAAGGAAAAAATTTGCCGATTGAAAATTGTTTTTTAAATAAAACCGCAGATATATTAACCGTTTAATTTATACGGGTTGAAAATACCCTCGTTAAAATATTTTCTTTCCTTCGGAATAAATTTCGTATCGTAGAAAAGTCCGACGATTTCATCGGAGAAAATAATTCCTTTGTCCGTAAGTCTGATAATCTTATCGTCCTCTGTCAAAAGGTCATAATTTTTCAACTGCTGAATTAACGGGTAGAATTTTGTCTGTTCGATATCTATACCCGCAACCTGCTTATAGCGGTTTTTTCTGATAAAATAATTTTTGAGCGGCAGAATAATTGCCCATCTCTGCTGTGCATCAGAATTTCTCACATAACCTCTGTTGAACGGCAGCATGCCTTTTTCAATCCTTGCATAATAATCGTCAAAGGACTGCATGTTCAGGACAAATCTGTCACGCAGCGAAGAAAATGCCGTCAAACCTATTCCTATCTGGTCTAACTGCTGACAGCACTGGTTAAACGCATATAAAGAAATATAAGATTTTTTTCTTGTAAACACACGTCTTAAATTTTCTTCTATTCCAAATTCTTTCAGATAATCAAACACCATTTGTTTCATTCTGATAGTATCATCGGGTGTCGGATATCCGTCAGGGTGCATTTCTTCCCATTTTTTAATTATGCCCTGCTGGTCGCCGTAGGCTTCAACTTTTAATCTGTAAAACTGATATTCGTGAACATCAATTTTAACTACCTGTTTTAATTCTTCATACCAACTTTCAACGGTTTGTCCGGGGTGTCCGTAGATAAACTCAATATTGGTCTGGAAGCCCATATCCATAGTGTTTTTGACAGACTCTAATGCTTCCTTAACGTTATGAGGACGATTCATGATTTTCAAAACTTTATCGTCCATAGACTGAATACCGATGGTCAGACGGTCAACGCCGTAATCCCTCATAATTTTCAGCCTTTCATGACCGATATCGCCGATTAAAGTGTGCGGTGAAACGTCGTAGTTAAACTGTCTTACCTTTGACATATCACATCTGTCGGTAAAGATTTTCAGAAATCTTTCAAGTTGTTTTGTTGTTAAATCGGTCGGTGTTCCGCCACCTATCAGAGCGACTCTCAGTTTGATTTTATCAATTCCGAGTTTGCGCATATAAATGTCAAAGTTTTTTTCCAAAGCATCAATGTATCTGTCTTTTTCCGCATCATCATTTTTATACATTGAGGGATAATGACAGAAAATACACTGTTTTGAGCAGAAAGGAAAATGAACATATACATCGAGATACTCGTCGGAAGGCATTGTATAGCCTTTAAACATTTCATCATACTCGATATCGGGATATCTTGTAATCGGCGGATAATGCACACCTGCGGGGATAAATTCACCCGTGTTGCAGTGAATACCCAATTCCTGCATTTCATGAAAGTCTTTAACTCTGTTATCAGCCGATATTAATAATTCTTTTAAGTCCATTTTAACCCAACACTATAAAGATTATGCCTAAAATTATAAAAAATATTCCGAAATATTCTTTCTTTTTAGGTACATACCTACAAAATATTATCATAAATAATAAAATAAATAAAGGTTCAAGCGACATCAGAGAACTTGCAATAATCAACTGACAATACTTTATCGCAAGCAGAGAAAGCCAGAAACCGCCTACCGTTGCGAGCAAAATCGTTCCTGACAGTTTTAAATTATAATCTTTTTCTTTAAGCAAATTCTTCCATACTGAAAATTTACCCGAAAACAAAGCAAACAGGGCAAGAACAACCGCACTGAAGAACATTCTGTACATTGTTACGGTGACCGCAGGAACAACACTGAGTATCGGCTTTATGAGCACCATTGAATAAGAAGTACAAATCAGCGACAATAAAGCCAGAATCACACCAAAAAGTTTAGTTTTTGTTTCATCGGAATTTTTTTCAATCGGAAAAATAAAGAAAGCAAGACCGCCCAAGATAGCGAAAATACCTACCCAAGAGAGTAAAGACGGCATTTCTTTAAGGAAAATAAGTCCGAAAAGCCCCGAAAAAAAATCGGGAAAAACAAACATAATCAAAGACAGGGCTAACGGCGATAATCTGCCGAGCGAAGCAAAAAACAGGCTGTCCCCTATTGAAATTCCCAAGATACCGCTGACCGCTATCGGATAAATATATTTTGTTTCTATCAGAAGCGGATGACCGCTCAAAAGAACAATTATAAGCAGAAAAATTGCGGATAAAACCGCCTTTACGGTAGTCATTCCGACAGGGTCGAGTCTTTCTCCGAGTTTCTTAAAAAGCATTGTGCAGGCTGCCCAACTTGCAGTTGAAAGTAATGCAAAAATTATACCCAAATAGGAATTAGTCATTCTTCAACCCCGCAAGATTTTTTAATTTTTCCGTCGTTACAACTTCCCAATCTATATTATAGGGCGGTAAAGACGGAAAAACACCGCAAAACGTTTTGAAATTGCCGTTTTCATGATAATCCTGTCTTATGGGCAGATATTTTTTATCGATAAGATTTTTATTAATGTACGAAAGCGCAATAGAATTAGATATTTCACCCTTTACGTATTTGCATTTGCAGCCCTGATAACTTTCACCTCTGATGCCGTTTCTTGCAACCAGAACAAAATCTTTGTCAAAGGATTTAATTAAATCTTTAAACTGCACAATTCTGTCTGTGCTGTCCAATCGTATAACAATTGATATTCCCGTAAGATTATCGGCATATCTGACTATGTCGGGGATTACTTCAATTTCCGCACCCGCTATATCCATTTTTATAAATATTTTTTTATTTTCGGCTTTTAATTCTTTAATTTTTTGACCCAAGGAATGAATTTTCTGCGAAGAAACCTGACCGAGATTAGTCAGAATAAATTTATCCGTTCCGATACATTCGCTTCCGAAAGTGATATAAGGGTTGTTTTGAATTAAATCCTCGATAGAATCAACCCCGCAGTCGTAGGCAAACAATTTTTTCTTGTAAAAGGCGGATAAATTATCCTCAAAAAGAACGTTATAAGCCGTACCGTAAGAGATAAAAAAGTCAGCCTTTTCCATTGCTATTGTCGGTATAATGTAAGAATCCCATGAAAATCTTGTAAATTCCAAATCTTTATTATCTGCCTTTACTTTATAGACAAGTAATTCGGGCAGCAAAAGATTATACATTCTGCAAAAACAACTGTCGGGATTATAAGAAGCACTTTCCGATTTTTTATATAAAAATTTTTCATCTTTCGGCGCAATATTGTCTGAAATTGCTATTGTATTATTTTTGCACATATCAACAGCCATTTGATTTTCATGCTGATTGTACCAATATAAAAGCAGTTTTAAAATTAAAAAAAACAGAACAAAAACTAAAAAAGCAACTGAAATTTTAAATATTTTGCCTAACATATCGTCATTGTATTTAAGATTTATTTTTTTGTCAAATCTGTACTGTTATTGTATAATTTATCTGTGAAAATCATGAACGGACAAGAATTAACAGAAAATATCAGAACCTTAAACAAGGAAAAAATAAAAGAAATTCTGTTGTACAAAAATCAGCAGCAGGAGGAACTTTTTTCCGTTGCGAGAGAAATACGCCAAAACGGAAAATTCGGTAATAATGCCGAACTTCGCAGTGTAATCGAGATATCCAATCTCTGCACTCAAAAATGCCGTTATTGCGGAATGGGCAGAAACGGAAAAGAAATTTATACCCTTTCAAACGAAGTTATTATCGACAGAATAACAAATCTCGCAAAAATGGGCAGACGAACCTTTTTGCTTCAATCGGGCGAAAATCAAAATCAAAAATTTGTTGAGGATATTGCTTATTGCTGCCGTGAAGCAATTAAAAAATTTCCCGATATAAAAATTATTCTTTGTATGGGTAATCTTGAAAAGGAGCAGTACAAACTGCTTAAAGACTCGGGCGCTACAAGATATATTCTTAAATTTGAAACATCAAACGCCGAGCATCACAAAAGAGTAAGACCGTCAGATTCCATAGAACACAGACTTTCCTGTATTCAAAGCCTTATTGATTTGGGTTTTCAGACGGGAAGCGGAAACATTGTCGGTCTGCCTTATCAGACCCTTGATAACCTCGTTGACGATTTGGTTTTGATTGATAAACTGAATTTGGCAATGGTCAGTGCGACAAAATTTATCCCGAACGAATTTTCCGAGTTTAAAGATTTTCCTGCGGGAGATATCGATATCACGCTTAATTTTCTTGCAATTTTAAGGATTTTAAAACCCGATTGTCTGATACCCTCGACAACATCTTTGTCAACGGGACACACGGACGGTCAAAAACGAGGACTTGAAGCGGGCTGTAATACGGTAACCATTCACGACGGAACACCGAAGGAACTCGAAGAAAATTATTCCATTTATTCCGAAAAAAGATTTTCACCCGGAGAAGAATTTTGCAGAAAAATTGTTCTCGATTCCGATATGGTTCCGCAGGTATATCTGATATAAAATTTATCCGTCCTTGCGGGGAACGAGTTTATATTTATCTTTTCGGTGCAAACGCTACGCTTTTTGACACCCTACAGACTACAGACTTCACGAACGAACAAAACGAATGTGATAATATTTTTTCGGCTGGATTCTTCGGCATAGCCTCAGAATGACAGGTGTTGACGGCTTTTTTCGTTGGTTTTCACCCAACATGCATTTTGTATGCCGTCATTGCGAGGAATGAGCGAGCAGAGGCTGAAGGGTCAAGGCGATGAGCCTTGCCCGTAATGCCGTTTATTGCGAGCGAAGTGAAATTAATTTACCCGACGTGGCAATCTTTTTCGGTTTCAGGGATTGCTTCGGACAAGCCTCGCAAATGCAGATATTTTTCCGAAAATGCAAGTCGTCTTTGCGAGGAACGAGCAAGCAGAGGCTGAAGGATCAAGGCGATGAGCCTTGCCCGTAATGCCGTTTATTGCGAGCGAAGTGAAATTAATTTACCCGACGAAGCAATCCCTTAATTAAAAACACAAAAAAAAAGAGTTTATAAAAAACTCTTTTTTCAAAATTTGGTTTTTGTTTCTATTTTTTGTTATCCGTCAAAATGAACAAACTGATTAAATCGTTAATTTGTCCCATTTGTCTTTGATAATCTCTTGTATTTGCTTCCAGTTGCATAATCTGATTTTTGTATTCCTGAATTTTGATTGTGCAATCCGTAACGCTGTTATTCAGAGTTTCCTGAACCTGCTGCGCTTCCTGCAAAACACTGTTCATCGAAATTCCGAGGGCTTCAATGGTTTGTCTTATAATCTGTGCACCAACCTGTTTTGAAACACCCGAAGGCAAATGAAAAATCAAATTCTTCAAAACTGCAACATTTGTCGGCAATTCGGGAGAATAGGCATTAAACATAGCCGTATTTTGAGGCTGATTAGCCGAATTGGGAAGCGAAAACTGCATCGGATTTTCTTTTACGGGCTGGTTATAACTTTGAGCATAGTTTTGATTTGCAAACGCATTGTTCTGATTGCCGTAAACCGTTTCTTCCGCTATATTTTCATTAATATAGGGCTGTTCCTTAATATATTGATTATCGGAAACCGTATTTTCCTGTAAATTAACATTTTCATTTACACTCATTTGAGCGGCATTATTCTGTTCGTCAAGCATGGCTTGTTTTTTCAATGCTTCAACTATTTTTTTGCCCATATTTTCGGGCAATTGATTTACAGACATAATATTTCCTTTCTTTGTCATGCCAAATTATAAATAAAAAAAAGTTATTTTTCAAGAAAGCATAAAAAAACGGGATATTTCAATCCCGTTTTCAAGTTATATCTTTATTTTAACCGAACGAACTCAACGTTGAAGTTCTTTCAGGTCCTTCATATCCGAGTTCCTGTTTCAAAATCATCAGAGATTTTGCATTCATCGCAAAATTCTTCGGAGGTGCTTTCGGTTTATCCTCATTTTTCATAATTTTTATTTCATTTTCTATGTTTTCTTTGCCTTTTTTGCTAAAGAAATCATAAGTGCCGTCATCTTTGTAAGAGATGCCGTTGAAAGAATCTTCATACGAACAAACACGGTGACATGCGTTATCTCCAAAAATAGAATTACCTGTTTTTGAATGTCCTGATGCCGTCAGTTTACCAAAATTGCCTATTTGCGACGACTCAATTTTATTTAAGCCCATGCTTGTTCTCCAAAATCTTTCTCTATGTTTCTATAAAGTATTTTGATTTCAAAAAATTGCCTTTTTTTTAAAATTACGTAAACACATGTTAAAGAATTATAACAATATTTCAAAACCCTTATGATATAATGATTTTATGAAGATTTCCATAAAAGACATCTATATTCAGTTTTTTCTTCTCGGACTTCAACTTTTAGGCGGGGGATATGTAATTATACCGTTAATGAAAAAATATATCATTGACGAAAAAAAATGGATTACGGAAGAAGATTTGACGGAATTTTATGCTTTAAGCCAAAGTATCCCAGGTATTATTGCGGCAAACATTTCAACCTTTACGGGCTATAAACTTCGGGGAAAAATCGGCGCAGCCGCCGCACTTTTGGGAATTATTTCGACTCCCGTTATCTCTATAATTTTAATCGCAACGATTTTGGATAAATTGTTAAAGATTTCTTTTATACAGAGTATTTTCTGGGGTGTCGGCATTGCCGTCATTATCCTTGTTTATCTTTCTGTTAAAGAAATGTGGACTACCTCTATGACGGACAAAATGTCGTGGGTCATTTTTGCGGGAACAATATTTTTATCGTTGTTTTTAAAAATTTCTCCCGCAACCGTTATCGTAATTGCGGTAATCTTCGGACTTGTCTGGCAGATAGCGGCGGAAAAGAGGAAAAAAGAATGAAAACCTTTTTGATTCTTTTTCTTGAATTTTTCAAAACAGGGCTTTTTTCCGTGGGCGGCGGATATGCAACAATCCCGTTTTTGTATAATATGGTCAGCGATTACGGCTGGTACACCTCACAGCAGTTAACGGATATGATTGCCGTTTCCATCATTACCCCGGGGCCTGTCGGTATAAACATGGCAACCTTTGCGGGCTTTCAGACAACAGGGATAACGGGCGCCGTTATTGCCTCGATTGCTCTGGTTGTGCCGTCTTACCTGATTGTTCTTTTTGTTTCAAAACTTCTTAAAGAATTTCACGACAATTTTTACGTCAAAGCCGTTCTTGCCGCTTTAAAACCTGCGGGGTGCGGGCTTTTGACCGTTGTCGGAATAAACTTTTTTAAAGACAAAATAACGGATATTTACAGTTTTATCCTGCTGCTGTTTTTATTTGTTTTAAGTTTCAAATTTCACAAAAACCCCTTATATTACTTTGTAATTGCGGCATTTGCGGGGCTTTTGCTCCACTTTTGTTTTCCGAGTTTCAGATTTTAAAAAACTTGTTGTGTATTATTTATAAAATTATGTAATAATAAAATAAGAAATTTATCCGTAAGTTATCACAATAATCAACCTGATACGTCACTGCGAGGGCTTTGCCCGTGGCAGTCCCTCGAAAAGTCCGTTTAGGATTGCCACGCTCACTTTGTTCGCTCGCAATGACGATAAGCATAAAGATATACAACTATTTTTGCGATAACAGACAGATAATCACCTAAAATACATATACAAAACGGAAATATCAAATGCTCGTAAAATGTGATTTACTTGAAGAAACGATATACAACCTTTGTCTTGCGGCGGGACAGGAATATTCGCCCTATCCTTATCAGACGGTTTTAAACGGATATAAAGAAACAAAATCACAGCGGCTTGCACACATTTTGCAAAATGCGGAAAATGCTCACAAAACACAAAGACCGCTCTGTCAGGATACGGGAACGGTACACGTTTTTCTTGAAGTCGGAAACGAAGTTTCTTTTGACAAAAACCCCGCAGATGCAATTAACAACGGCGTCAAAAAGTGTTATGTCGGCGAATATTTCAGAAAATCCATTGTCGAAAATGAATTTCTTTCGGGCAAAAACCGTGAAACAAACACCCCCGCAATTATACACACCGACTATGTCAGCGGAAACAAGTTAACAGTAAGAGTTCTTTTAAAAGGCGCAGGCTGCGACAATGTTTCGGAAGTTAAAATGCTTTTACCCACAATAAAAGAAGAAGAATTTGCCGATTTTGCGGCGGAAACGATTTTAGAAAAAGGCAAAAATGCCTGCCCGCCGTTGTTTGTATCCGTTGCCCTCGGAGGCAGTGCCGAAAATGTTATGGCAGAAGCGGAAAAAGCATATTTTACAAAAGAAAACGATTTGCCCGAATTAAGAGAAAAAATTATTGCAAAAATAAAAGAAAAAGCCGATAAAAAATATGAAAACTTTTATCTTGCAGACCTTAAACTTACGGCATTGCCTCACCACATGGCAAGTTTGCCCGCCGCTATTGCCTTTAACTGTCATTCTTTGCGAATTGCACAGGCCGTAATAGAAAACGATTTTGTAACATATTCAGAAAAAGTTTCTGCTTTTGAACATATCGAAACAGAAAAATCAAAGGCAAAAGAAATTAATGTAAACGACAGAAAAACCCTGACCGAACTTGCGGACGGCGAAGAAGTTTTGTTATCGGGAAACATTTTAATCGCAAGAGATGCGGCGCATAAAAAAATGCTTGAATTTAAAAGAGCGGGAAAACCGCTTCCTTTTGAAACAAAAGATGCCGTTATATTTTATGCCGCACCGTGCTCCGCCAAACCCGATGAAATCGTAGGCCCTATCGGCCCGACGACATCACACAGAATGGATAAATTTCTGGCGGAATTTCCCGAAATTGCCGCCACATTAGGCAAAGGTGAACGCTCTGACAAGGCAAAAGAAATTATAAAAGAGAACAAGTCCGTTTATTTTGAAATTGAAGGCGGGATTGCAACGCTTTTATCTTCCTGTTTTGAAACTTACAAAACCATTGCGTTTGAGGAATTATCCACGGAAGCGGTTTGTCTTGCAAAAATAAAAAAACTTCCCGCAAAAGTGTCCGTTTCCGCAAAATAAAAAAGGGCTAAAACCTCTTGTTTATTATTTTGGGGGCAAACAGACAAAGTCAGAACTTTTTTGTTTGAATCTGTCCAAGATGAAGATTCGTTTTTACAAACATTTCAAGCTGCTTAATTTGGTGCAAACGTTCCTTTTTGCACCCTACAAAACTTTATGAATATTAAACGCACTAACTTAATCTTATTCGGAATGATGGGGAAATAGTGGGGAAGTTTGCGAAATTCCCGTCAAAAATTCAGACATAAAACAACGGCAATACCCTTAAAAGCATTGCCGTTATTGTTTTTAAAAATGGGCTTGGAGAGACTCGAACTCTCGACCAATTGATTAAGAGTCTCTGGGCTGGCTAAAATCTGCTAAAATTTACTAACAGGTGCTAATAGAAAAACGGTATATCTATTGACTTTTAGCCAAATTTATGTTTTATAATGATTTTGTAATTTTTAGTACTTTTTTAAGCAATTTGTACCTTTTTTTGTACCTTCGGGCAAAAAGTTACAAGCAAGGAATGAAGGGATTTTTATGGCAACAATAACAGAAAAAATTAACAAAAACGGAACAATAAGTTTTAAGGCAATTGTGAGATATAAAGGTGTCTTTGTCACAAAAACATTTTCCGTAAAGGCAAACAGGAAAAAGACCGTCAGAAATGAAGTTGAGGACTGGGCAAGAAATATTGAAATCCAGATAGATAACGGCGTTTACAGGAAAGAAGAAAAACGTCAGAACTATACTGTTGCAAAAGCCATTGAAAAGTATATCAGTGACGGAAACCCTAAAAAAGACGAATCAACCCGAAGAAAATACATTGCTGCTTTAGAATGGTTCAAGAAAGAAATAGGAAGCCTGCCTATAAAAACTCTCGAAAGATCAGATTTAAAAATGTGCAGAAATAAGTTACAGAAAAAGCATAAAGAAGTGCCGATAAAAGGTAAAGCAGGCAACGGAAAAATTACTGATGAATATATCTCAAATTCTTGTGTAAACCGATACCTTGCTTATTTCAGCACCTTTTTGTCATACTGTGTTAATGAATATGAAATTATCAAATCTAACCCGATGATAGGGGCTAAACTTAAATTAAAAGAAAACGACCCCCGCAAAAGATGGTTAAAGAAATTAGACGAGAGACAGTCATTGTTAGAAATCTGTAAGGCAAAAAATTATGAATTGTATCTCTGCGCTTTACTTGCCCTGACAACAGGCGCAAGAAAGGGCGAAGTATTAGATCTTACTTGGAAAAACACAGACCTTGAAAACAAGGCTATATACCTTTTGAACACCAAAAACGGTGACGACAGAACAGTTCCGATACCTGATGTTTTGTATCCCGAATTAAAAGCCTTTAAAGAACAATATATGGAAAAGAAAATAAAAAAGATTAAAAACAACTACTTGTTTATAACCTCCGAAGGAAAGCCTAATGCAAATCTGATTGAAAATGTATATCCGAATGTCATCAGCAAGTGGAAATATGAAAAAATTACCTATCACGGTTTAAGACATACTTATATAAGTATTGCCTCTTTGTTAGGTATAAATACGACTATCATTAAGAAAATCGTAGGTCATAAATTTGACAGTGTAACAGGCGGATATACGCATGCAGACTGTGAAAGTTTACGAAAACCGATGAACATAGTTGCTAATTATATGTTGTACGGAAAAGTAAAACAAAAAGAAGATGATAATCAAGCAATATAGAAATTAATAGCGTCTTTTCTCGGATAAAATTTTTCTTGGGTTAAAATTAATCATTCCCAAAGGTTGTTCATAGGAACAGCATATAAATTTTCACCAAAAGAAACAATATGCTCTCCTGTGTACAAAACAATGCCTATAAATTTTTTATCCCTGGCAAGATTTTCTTTAAACCATTTTATGTGTTTAAATTGATCTTTATTGATATTAGAGCCTGCTTTGACTTCTATTGCCACAATATCATCATTGTTTTGCAGAATAAAATCAATTTCCCTTTTTTCTCTGTCCCGATAGTGATATAACTGCCAGTCAGAACTATTACACTCAACTTGTGCAATCAACTGATTATATACAAAGGTTTCAAAAATTTTTCCGGATTTGTCTGCATCCAAAAGCAAATCTTCAGCTTTCCAATTTAGCAGAGCTGCCATTAATCCTGTATCAGTTATGTAATATTTACTTTGTTTGTTAACTCTTTCATAATCTGATTTTAACCACGGAGATAATTTATCAGTTATATATGTGTTTTCTAATATCCCCAAATAACTGTCTAACGTTTGGTTTGCAATCATTAATGATGATGTTATTTTGGATTTATCTATAAATTTAGAAGAATACGAGGCAATGATTGCCGCAAGTTCTTTAAGACTATCTTGTCTTTTAATATTTGCTATATTGTGCAGGTCAAATTCTATTATTGTATCTATATAATCTCTATACCATGATGTTCGGTCAGACTGATTTTTAAATCCTAATGCTTCAGGATAACCGCCTTTAAATATTATTTCGGAAATTTTTTCTTTATCATATCCGTTATTATTGATAAATTCTTTTTTTGTAATACGAGATAAAAAGGCTGGTTCTTTTCTCAAGATTTCACCTTGTGCCAAAGGTCTTAGTCTTATTTTTTTTACCCTGCCCGCAAGAGATTCTCTGACAGTCGGCAAAGTTTGAATATTAACAGAACCTGTTATCAGATATTGTCCGTATCTTGTGTTTTCATCAACAGTCTTTTTTATTGCAGTGATAAGTTCCGGAACTCTTTGGACTTCATCAATAATCATAGTTCCTTTGTTTAATTTAATAAAACCTTGAGGGTCATTTTTTGCAGCCTGTAACAATGTTATATCATCAAGTGTTCTGTATAAAGATTCTTTGTTCGTTAAAGCTTTTGAAGTGGTTGTTTTACCGCATTGTCTTGAGCCGGAGAGAATAACAACTCTTCTTGTTTTTAATGCTGATTTTATATTCTTTTCCTGCCACCTTTTATACATAATGCTCCGCAAAAATTAAAATTAACATACCGCAATTATTGTAATACAATATCCGCAAAAATGCAAGTAGAATTATTTTTATTTCGATATTTTCTAATGTATTTACACCCAATTTGACCTAATTTGACCTAAAGTATATTATTGTCAATTTGATTGTTGATTAGACAAAGTCTGATTTGCTTACTTCATTTATGATATTATTAAAAAAGAGGTAAAGTATGGCACGCTTAATAGCAATCGGTGATATCCACGGCGAAGTAAACAAATTAAATTCGCTTATGAGAAAACTTGAGATAAAACCAGATGATGTACTTGTTTTTCTTGGAGATTATATTGACAGAGGAAAACACAGTAAACAAGTTGTAGACAGGTTAATTGAATTGTCAAAACTTTGTAAATGTCAGTTTTTAATGGGAAATCACGAATATTCTATGCTTATGACTTTTGAGGGTGTAGATTGGGCAAAAACATATTTTTATAATGACGGCGGAAAAGAAACAATAAAAAACTATGGCGGACTTGATAATATTCTTAAAATTCACGGTGATTTTTATAAAAATTTGAAATACTATTATTTAACTGAAAATTTTCTTTTTGTTCATGCAGGTATAAGACCTGACAAAACTCTTGAAGAACAGGAAAATTTGGATTTGTTGCTTATCAGAGGTGATTTTGTTGACCGTAAACATAATCTGAAACAAAAAGTAATTTTCGGACATACTCCGTTCAAAGCACCATATATTGAAGATGATAAAATCGGAATAAACACCGGTTGCGGCATAAGAGCTGATGCACCTCTTACTGCATATATTTGTAATGAAAATAAATTTATGACTTCGTAATATTTTGGATAATTATAGTATTTTTTAACAATAAAAAGAGATGAAGGATAATAATTCCGCATACAAAGTATTCCAAGAACCTGTTGTTTCTTCGGTCTTATTATTTGCAGGTTTTGTTATTATGTTCGGAAGGTGTTCCAAAATGCCTTCTTTTGTATCAAAACTATCCACAAAAGCAAAGTTGATATTTATTTCATCAATTTTTATTGCATCAAGAAAATCAATTTCAACTTTTGGATAAACTAAAGTAATATCATTGCAATTTAGTTTTTTTGCATAAGTGACACACTGATATAAGTCATGATAAGAAATATCTTTGTGGTTTGATATTATTTTATATTTGATGTCGATAATTTTTATTATATTGTCTG
>JAILHI010000028.1 GCA_024695865.1 Candidatus Gastranaerophilales bacterium | reverse complement strand
AAAGTAAATAAATAATTAATTAAAATAATAGTATAGAAAAACTAAATATAAATTTCTTTGACCAGATTTTTAAAAGTTTTTTCATCGAGAGCCAAAAACGCTTCGGCATTCGGAACATTAGGAATTAATCCTCTGTATTGGCTCAATCCGATTGATGCGGGCAGGTAATTTCTGAGTTCCATTTGTGATTTATGAGCTTCAAGCATTTTTGCTTTAACTTGAACGGTATCCGTAATATTTACCACCCTGTTTGGAATGGCAAGAGTTGACCAAACCTCATAAAAAACCAGTTGAATCGAATCTTTATGCACTTTGTTCTCAAGAAGTTTTTTAACCAAAATTGCGACAGACTTGTGGTCTTTATGCGTATCAATCAAATTGGGCATAAATATATAATCGTAGTTGGAAATATCGACTTCGGCGAGTTTATCATACCCCGCAATAACATCTCTGTCAGGAATATTCAAAACTTTTGCGCTTCTGACACCCGCAATCTGCATTGCGTTTAAAAATTCTTCCCCTCTGACCTTTTGAGCCTCTTCGGGCGAGAGATTTTTAAGCCCCTTTATACCATTTGTAAGGCAAATAACGTCAAAATTATTATGATACAAAGCAAGTGTTCCGCCTGCGCCTATACTTTCATCATCAGCATGCGGAGCAAGCAACAGTGCATTTTCGTCTTCACGGATATAAAGAGGTGTTTGTTTTGTATTAACAGACAAATAAAATTTATATAATTTCGGCAATAATTTATTAAAAACTATTTGTTTAAGATTCATTTTCACCTCTGTATAATTTTAGCTGACATCAATTTCTTCATAGGTTAATGCCCAAATCAGAGCAATAATCCAGCCGATAAACGTCATTCCGAAAAACAAATTAATCAAAAATATGGGCAGAGTGTTTTTCTTTTTTCTTAAAACCGCAATAACCGTCGGCAAAAAATAACCGAAAAAAGCAAGAAAAATACAAAATGTTATAATAAATACAATTGTAAACATATCAAATACCTCTGCAAGATAATTTTACCACAAATTTATTCTTCACCATAAACCCATAATTTTCGGACTGCCCACTGGCAAAGTGAAAGAACTGCAATAATAATAAATAATATATAAGCCGCAGCAGATGCTCTGCCGATATTAAAATATTCAAAAGAGTTTTTATAAAGCCAATAAACAAGTACATCGGTTGCACCGTTTGGGCCGCCCTGTGTCATCAAATAAATTAAATCAAAAATCTGAAACGATGAAATTGTCGTAACAATAAGAAGAAAAAATATAACGGGGCTCAAAAGCGGCAATATAATTCGGAAAAATATCTGTAATTTATTTGCACCGTCAATTTCTGCGGCCTCAGGAAGTGATGAATTAATACACGCATATCCGCCGATTAAAATTACTGTATTATAACCGATTAACTTCCATACGGAAACGGCAATTACAGCAATCATTGCAGTATCGGGATTGTACAGCCATTGAATATTTGTTCTTAAAATATAATTCATAAATCCGATGTTGGGGTCAAAAATCCATGCCCAAATTAATGCAATTACAAGCATAGGTGTTATAAACGGGATAAAATAAGCCGTTTTGAAGAAGTCGGAAAACATAAATTTGCGATTTAGAATATCTGCAAGAAAAAGCGGTATCAAAACTCCGAACAAAGTGGTAAAAATTGCGTAAACCACAGTATTTTTAAAGACCTGATAAAATTCGGGCTCTTTAAATAATTCAATATAATTGTCAAATTTTACAAAATGAGGCGTTGTAAGTAAATTCCAATCATAGAAACTCAAACCGAAGGAAAAAAATACGGGAATTATTATAAAAACCGAACAGCCCAAAAGACATGGCAGCAAAAACCAAAACGCAGATTTATTATCGGGATATTTTGAGTTGTTAAACATTTTGCAATAAAGGTTAATTGAGTTAATATAATAATTATAAATATATTGTATTGTTTTATACAAGGAGTTTACATATATGATTAGTTTAAAAGCCTTCGGTAAAAATGACATAAGAGGTATTTACGGCGAAACCGTTACGGAAGATTTGTTTTACGTTGTCGGTAAAGCATACGTCCGTTATGTTACGGAAAGATGTAACAAAAACAGTGTTTCTTTATCGGTTGTCAGAGATGCAAGATTGCATTCTGAAACTCTTGCAAAAGCGCTCATTAAAGGTGTTTTGGAAGCAGGCGGAAACGTTATCGATTTAGGCATGGGGCCGACACCGTTCGGATATTTTTCCGAATTTGCAGATGCCGAATACGGCAGCCTTGACGGTTCTCTTATTGTTACTGCAAGTCATAATCCCCCCGAATACAACGGCTTAAAAATGACATGCGAAAAACAGTCTTTGCACGAAGAACAAATTAAAGATGTTAAAGCAATTACCGAAAAGATTTTAAACGGTGAAATTGATGTTCCGAAATCGGACGGCAAATACACGACTTATGATATGGTAAAAAATTATACCGATTATCAGATAAAATTATACGGTGCTTCAAAGAAGAATGTAAAAATTGTTACCGATTGCGCAAATGCGGTGGCAGGTGTAGTTGCTCCCCAAATGTTAAAAGCATGCGGATACGAAGTAATTGAACTTTTTACCGAACCTGACGGACGCTTTCCTAATCACCACCCGAATCCAAGTATAGAAAGCACATTAGACACTCTGAAAAAAACTGTTCTTGAAACGGGTGCTGATGTCGGTATTGCTTTTGACGGCGATGCTGACAGAATAGGCGTAATTGACAGCGACGGCAATTATCTGACGGGCGATAAACTCTTATATATTTATTCAACAGATATTATTCCGAAGGTTATAAACAGCGGCAAGCCCGTAATTGTTTCGGAAGTTAAATGTTCACAGGCGCTTTTTGACGGACTTACAAAACTCGGTGCGCAAGCCGTTATGTGCAGAACGGGACATGGCTATATAAAAGCCAAAATGGCTGAAACAAAGGCAATTGCGGCAGGCGAAATGTCGGGACACATGTTCTTCAAAGACAATTGGTTCGGTTTTGACGATGCCGTATTCGCAGCATCAAAACTTGCCGATTTAATCAACAGAAGAAAGGCAGAAAACCCGAACTTTAAACTTTCCGATTTACTTGAACCGTTTAATTTGGTTTACACGTCGTCCGAAGTACGTTTTCCCTGTATAGACGAATTTAAAAAGCCCGTCTTAAAGAAAATCGAAGAAAAAATTGAAGGCAATCCCGATTTCTTTGGTGATAAAATAAAAGATATTATTAAACTAGACGGTTTTCGTATTGTTTTTGACGGCGGTTTTGCAATGATTAGACAAAGTAACACAGAACCTGTCTTTACTCTCAGATTTGAGGGCAAAACAAAAGCCTTATGCGAACAGTATATGAAAGCAATGCTTGACGAATTAACAAATATAACAACAGAAATGAAGGCATAAAATGAAAAAAAATCCGTTTGTAATATTTATATTGAGTATATGTATAATCTGCTTACTGCTCGGTGTCGCAACCGTAGCGCCCCAAAAAGTAAAGCCCGATAACGATGCAAACAGCGCCAAACTTGATAAAATTATCGCACAGACCAACAACAAAATTGCCATTATATCAATTGACGGCGTAATTTCATCAGAGCCTTCAAACAACATCTTTGAAGATGAATCACCCTCCGCTATGGCTTTAAACGCTATTGTCAGGGCATCGAAAGATGAAAGCATTAAGGGGGTAATTATCGAAATCAATTCCCCGGGCGGAACTGTCGGAATGTCACAAAAAATATATAACGCAGTTTTGCAGTTGCGCAAAAATAAGCCCGTAATTGCATTAATGGACGATGTTGCGGCAAGCGGCGGATATTACATAGCAAGTGCCGCAGACCGAATTGTATGCCTCCCCGGTACAATGACGGGAAGTATCGGTGTAATTATGTCCACAATGGATTTGCACAGACTATTGAACGAAAAGTTATCCATTCAGGAAAATGTTATCAAAAGCGGTAAGTTTAAAGATATGGGCTCCTCGACAAGACCTATGACAAACGAAGAAAGAAATATGCTTCAGGATATGGTTAACGACTCTTATGAGCAGTTTGTTGATGCAATAAAAGTCGGCAGAGTCGAAAGAAAAGACGATTACGGTGTAAAAATCGAGCCGCTAAATTACGACAAATTGAGAAGTATTGCAGACGGAAGAATCTTCACGGGCAGACAGGCTCTTGAAAACGGACTTGTGGATTCAACGGGCGGAATTGACGTTGCAAAGGAAATGATGCAGTTAATGGTGTCAAAGAAGTTCGGTTTGTCGCCAAAAGTAAATCTTGAATATGATACAAATTATGCAAAATCATCAAATTTCTTAAAGATTTTCGGTGTAAAATCAAACGCTAACCCGTTTGATGCAATGTTGCCGCAGAGCATGAAATATGCTCGTAAACCCTTATATTTATGGGAGTAATTATGCAGAAATATATTGAAAATATCTATAAAATTTTATTTGAATACAATTTTGACGAGGTCAGAGAAAACACTACCGTTTTAATTGCGGTCGGAACAATTTTCTGGACTTCGTTATTCCTCTTTATCGCAAAATTTAATTTTCACGGCGGAAACGGAACAATGCTTTTATTTGTTTCCTCGCTTTTCGGATATATGTTTTCAATATATTTCTTTTGGCTCATATCGGCTCTGTTTTTTGAATTTATAGCAAAAGTTTTTGATAAGTCGGGCAATATCAGAAGTTTGTTAATGCTTTCTTCTTATTCTCTTTTGCCGTATATTTTCATGGCGCCGCTTGAACTGATGAAGAAATTTTCCGATACGGGCTATTTTTTGGGAACAAAATTAGAACTTTTGTTATTCTTTTGGGTAATATTTTTGTATGCCGCAGCGCTTGAAAAGACATACAAGATATCAAAAACATCGTCCTTTTTGCTGGTTTTAGTGCCGTCCGTTGCTTTCGGTTTCGGCTTTATATGGCTGATTGGAAGTATCTTCAACCTGAGTTATATATATACCGTGTAGTGATAAAACACGGAGCGCTAAATGAAAAAATTATTAACAGTGATTTTTGCACTGACAATTTTGTCTTGCAGAGTTTTTGCAAATGAATTAAACGATATATCGACTGTTGAAAAAGAAATTTTCGGATTTGAATATAAAGATAACACCCTATCGCAACGGCTAGACAGAATAGAAAAACACCTTTTCGGAACAAAAAAATCGGGACAGAACGCAGAGAGGCTCAAGCAAATTTCAGAAGCATCGGGTATTTCTCTTTTACCAAAACCGACAGCCGAACAGCGCAAAATTGCTGCGGCAGATTTACAACCCGAAGATGCAAATGTTTCATATCCCGTAATAGATATGATGGAAGAAAAATTATTTAAAAAAGTTCATCAGGGTGAAAATATATATAAAAGAGTTGAACGTCTTGAAAAACAGGCTTTCGGAAAAACTTTTGACGGCGATTTATCAGACAGAACAGACAAACTGAAAGCATCAATACTTGCGGTAAAACCCGATAAAATAACCTATGATAACAATTACCGCCCCAATAACATTACTTATGATAATTCCGAATTTGAATTTGATAATCCGCTTTTTCCGTCA
>JAILHI010000013.1 GCA_024695865.1 Candidatus Gastranaerophilales bacterium | reverse complement strand
CATATCGCTCACTTTTGTTTTGCTGTGCGCAAAACAGTCGTTCACTATTTCGCCGTTTCTTCGGACTGGGTTCGCTATCGCTCACACGGCGTCCTAAACAAAAACCGCTTTTTTCTTGGGGTACACGTTCTTTTTTCTTTTCCTCGAAAGAAAAGAAAAAAGAATGGGTACGAAAAAGAATATAATGCCGATATTGAGATTAGAAAGCAAAAAATCTCTTGATTATTGTTCCGCTGTCTTGACCTGTTCGCAATAAACGGCGTTGCGGGCAAGGCTCATCGCCTTGACCCTTCTGCCTCTGCTCACCGTCGCTTCACTACGTTGCTGTTCACTTTGCTTTTTGCTTCTTCGGACTTCGTCCTACACAAAATCCGCTGGATTCTTCACTTCGTTCAGAATGACAACTTGTGTTTTAGTACAGGGTTTGCACGCCCTTTCGGGCTCGCAATGACAGGTCTTTTCACAAAGGTGTATTCGTTTTTGCGAAGAAACCCGAGCGGGTTTATGCCGTTATCTGATAATCCTCGCTGATTTTTCCGTCTTTTTTCGCCTGAGATATAATTTCATAATCTTTTTCGGTATCAAATTCCATCCAGTTGCCCTTTACGGCAATAGCCTTAACATCGTTTCCCGAATTGATGATTTCAGCCAGAATATCCGTCATATAGCCTTTTTTAAATTCTTTTCCGCTCTGTGTCCAGTTGAGATTTTCGGCTTTTCGTTTGTTATAAATATTTTTAAGGATTTCCATACCTTTTTTTGAATACTTTATCAAGCCGATATAGCGGTATTCAAGGTTTTCGGAAGTTTCTATTTCTCTGCCGAGTTCCGTAATCAAACCGTCTTTTACGGTCAGACTTTCGAGGTCAAAATCGATTTTGCCGTATCTTAATTTCCAGAGATTTTTCCATGCGGAATCAACGGCGACACCGATATCGCATTTTGAATCTATGCACTGTTTGACGAGGTTTGCCGTATATAAAATATCGGAATAGGCGACCAGAATATCGTCGTCCAAAAATTCTTCCGCACACATAAGCGTTTCAACCATATTGGTAGTTGCCCAGTCGGCGTTATGATAGTATTTGATATTTTCATAATTGATTTTCTGCGACTCGTAACCTGTTGCGATGGCAATGTCGGAAACGCCTGCCTGTCTTAAAGTTTCAATTTGTCTTTCGATTAAGGTTTTATTTTCAAAAACCAACATTCCTTTGGGCAGATTTTCCGTATATTTGCCCATTCTTGTGCCTCTGCCTGCCGCTAATATTATTGCCTTCATAATTCTTCTCCGTTAATAAATTTTTTGATTAAATTTTTTGTATCTCCCCGTGATTTTTCGTCGGAAAATTTTCTTTCGGGGTGCCACTGAACAGCGAGTATTCTGTATTTTTCCGATGTAAATGCCTCAACGGTGTCATTTTCTTCATCAAGTGCAAGTATCTTTAAACCCTTTGCCAAATCTTTGGTGTAAATGCCGTCATTATGGTAATTGTTCACAAGAATTTTTTCGTTCTTTATGCTGACAAAATGGTCTTTTCCGATATCTCTTTTTATTTTCAGATTATCGAGTTTTGAAATTTTGCCGCCCAAAAGGTAATTTATGTATTGAAAACCTCTGCAAATCGCCAAAATCGGCAAATTTTTGCTTATTGCAAGTTCAAAAAGTTCTTTTTCGGTTTTATCTCTGTTCGGCTGTTCTTTTGCAATACTTCCGCCGCCTGTCAGGATAATCAAATCGGTATCAATATCGGTAACTGTCTGAAAATTTGATACGGGCACGGCGTTAATGCCTATACTCTCAAAATACGGAATATAGGTGCTTTCGAGCATATCACATTTTACGTTATAACTGTCTGTTACTTCTCTTTGGGTGATTAAGGCTTTCATAACACTTCCGTTATTTTTGCATTTTTGCAGTCAAGATTTACGTTTTTCATTTCGGCGACTTCCTTATAAATTTTATCGCCGCAGCCTATTGCCGCAGGAAGCCCGAATTCCGAACATCTTATCGCCATGTGCGAAGCAACACCGCCGTATTTTGTGATAAGTCCTTTTATACCCTTTGAAAAGATATAATCAAAACCGGGGTCTGCTCTTTCAATCAAAACGATTTTTCCTTCAAGTTCATCGTCTTTATTGTTTTGCAGGTTGATAATTTCTGCCGTAACTTCTTTTTCGGTGATAAAATTAGGCTTCATCTGTTCAAACAAAATCATGTTGAAATCATATTCGTCCAAAATAACGTCGGGCAGAACAATCGGGGTATTTTTTTCGTGGAAAATTTTTCTCTGATTAATCAGAGTCTGCCAAAATTCTTTCAAATCGTTGATATTTGCGTAAAATTTTGACGAGAAAATATCCGAAACGTCAATATTTGCAAATTCTTCTCTTGTGAAATCAAATTTTTCGGCAATTCTTGCAAGCACTTCTATTGCCAGACTCAAAGATTTTGTAAATTCAAACTTAAATTCTTCTCTTTGTTCAAAAGAAGTTCTCAAAAATTCGATAAAATGGTCATAATCCACATCAAAATTTATGTCTTTTAATGCGTTTTTGATAATTTTTTCGCTTAATTTTGCTGATTTTACAACCTCACAAGCCTTTGCATCGGCTTTGATATTGCTGCTGAAATCCATTTCCGAGTAGGTTTTTGAGGTTATATCGTAAGTACCCGAACGCAAATGTCCGTATTTTAAAAGAAATTCGTCTTTTGACATTTTGTCGGACATGTATAAGTTCATATCCTTTGAAAAGTCGCTTGCTACTGTGTTTACGGAAAGCATAAAGTTTTCCATATCCTTTGATTTGATGTATCCTTTTGAAACAAGTGTTTTGCAAAGGCTTTTTGCAATAAAGGCAAATCTTGCCTGACGGGAAAACTGCGGTGTTCCGTTTAATTTTATGCCTTCAATCAAGAGTTCAAAATAATCAATCAGTTGTCTTTCGTTAAGGTCGTTTTTAAGTTCTTTTTCTATTTTTTGTCTTGTAATTTCAAGTGAATACAAATCTCTCTTGTCGTTTGCCAAAACGGTAAAGAAGGTTTTGACGGCGTTAAGGGTCAAATCGTAGAGGGCTTTTCTCAATTCTTTTATTTCGTTGTCGGTAAAGCCGTTATCTTTTAACTCTTGCAGTTTTGTATCGGTTTCAAAATCAAAACAACTATATACAATCTCAAATTCGATTTTGTCGTGCAGTTTGAGGTTTGAAGCAAGTTTTTTCTTATAAAAGCCGATTAATTTACGGGTAAGTTTTTCGCTCAAAACGTTTGGAATAAGGCTTCTGAACGAGTAATCAAGCGAGATATAGGGTCTGTTTGCAAATCTTCTCATAAGGTTATGAGAAACCTGCTTGTAGCCCATTGGAACAAGCCCGTCGTTCCATATTTTGTTTGTGATAATTTCTTTATAGAGCGAATAATCGAGAGTTTTCGGATTTTCGCCGATAATTTCCGCAGGGTTCCAAAACGCCATATTTGACCAGAGCATAGGCTTTTTGGTATAAGCATCGGTCAGTTCAAAATATTTTTTCTTTTCGTTGTTCAGATTATTGTAAAATTCGTTATCGGTAATTTCTTTTTTGAACTTGTAAACTGCGGCAAGAGGACGAACCTGAAAAATAACCACGCTTCCGTCTGTTTTAATTGCAAATTCTATATCCAGAACAATGCCGTTTAAAATGTTTTCGATTTCTTTAACCGCTTCAATAAGGTTTTTCCACGGTTGTCTGATTGCTTTTACGGGCATGTTGTTGGTTATCCAGAGAGATTTTCCCGCTTTTCCCGAGGTTACGGAATCGGACGAACCGTTATCGTCGTAATTTATCAGGTAATAGGGTCTGTTCTTTTGGATATCTCTTGTAAAAATAACGCCCGAATATGCGATATTTTCCGTCTGTGACTGAATTAATATCTGTTCGTCACGGGAATCGTAATTTTCATCATCAACCCCTTTTTTGTAAGAGTTTGCAACCGTTAATATTGCTTTTGAAACTTCTTTGTCATTTTGTGAATTGATGTTTAATATACTTTCGTAATAACCCGCATTTGATTTTTCAAAGCCGTCCTCTCTTGATGATGAACTTCTTATTACGATTTTGTTTTTAAAGTTTTTTTTGATTTTTTTGAGAACTTCGGCTTTGTTTTTGTTAAATTCGTTTTCCGTGGTAACAAAAATATCCTCGATGGTTGCTTTTTTGAGTATTTTTTTGAGTCTGATTAAAGTGGTGGCTTTTGTAGATATAATATTGTTTTTCGGTTTTGCCGTTTCTTTCTTTTCGTCAAAGTGTTTTGAAATATTTTCAAGCGACAGTTTGACATAATAGGGTAAAAACTGAACTTTGCAGTTTATGGATTTCAGAAAATCATCGTCGGGAAGCAGAAATTTCCAACTGTTAGCACAGCAGAGAAGAATTTCGGCATCGGGATATTTTGAGTGAATTTCTTTTAAGTTATGCGACGGGTCAAAGGTTTTTTGTTTCATAACTTCATCAATGTAAACAATACTTTGGGCGGTGGTTTTTCTTTCTTCAAAATTCGAGATTAACTGCCCGAACCATTCCGAAGCCGTATCATCGTCAACAAGCCCGAAAATATGCTTATCGGCATACGATTTTGCTTTTTTCAAAGCGTTAATGTGTCCTATGTGAACTAAATCCAATGCTCCAAAACTGTATGCTATCTTCACCGCTTATCTCCAATATTTTTGTTTTAATCGCTAATCATATACTCAAATAACAATTTTGCCGAGGCTTTGCAGCCTAAACTTTCCTTAAAATTACAAAGTCCGAAATCCGCAATGCCAGAGTTTGTGGAAGGCCCTATGTCAACGGTATATTTACCCTGTTCCTTGTAATATCTGAACAAATTGTACGACAAAAAGTTAATAGGGCGCATTTCTTCGTATTCTCTGATATCTCCCCAATAGTTGACTCTGATATTTTTTCCGTCAATATCGTGGGTAAAAGCCGCTGCTATCGGAACACCGTCAGGTGTTTTTACAAGAAAATAATCTGACGGTATAATCTTTGACGTTTCAACGATATCGTCTATGCTCATCCAAAGCGGATAACCTTTTTCATCACGGTTTCTCTTGATGACCTTATAAACAGTTTCAATATCGTCGGTTTTTTCAAAAACAAGATTATTTCTGACCGCCGTATTGTAATTCTTTCTTGCGTTTCTCTGAATACTTGCCAAATAATCTTCACCAAAATCGGAAAGATAAAATTCAAAATTCAGATTATACTCTTTTTGTTCAAATCCGACATTCAAAAGGGCATTGTGCAGTTTTGATATATGCTCAACGTTATAATAAATCGGCGGGGTATTGAAGATAATTTTTGATAAAGAATGAGCCTTTGCATAATCAACAAGAGCCTGTGCCGCTTCAACATAATATTCAATACGGTTTTT
Source organism: Candidatus Gastranaerophilales bacterium (assembly GCA_024695865.1). Taxonomy (GTDB): domain Bacteria; phylum Cyanobacteriota; class Vampirovibrionia; order Gastranaerophilales; family Gastranaerophilaceae; genus RUG841. The sequence goes on along the minus strand of JAILHI010000013.1, from coordinate 3,562 downwards.
TGTGGTAATTTCGCTTAAACACGAAAAGGAAGCAGAAAAAGGCAGTTTCATAACTCCGTCTTTTATCCCCGCAATCAAACCGAAACGATTTTTGCCGTTGTTAAAAATAAAATATTTAACTTCGTCTGCTTTCGCTTTGTTAAGGTCGGCAAATTCAGCCGTTTCAAATTTGCAAAACGGGTTCAAAACAGTTTTTGAATATAATTCCTTATCCGCTTCAATGATATCCATATTATTCCTCAATCAATTCGGCATATCCGAAGCCGTCATAGCCGTAATTGTTACCGTTATAGAACAAATATGCTTTTCCGTTTACTCTGATAAAGGACGGATATTCCGCCATTTGTGAATCCCAGCCCTTTTCGGAAAGCGGAAGATTTAAGTCTTTCTTTGTCCATTCAAGACCGTCAGGAGATTCTGCATAAGCAAGTCTGTATAAAGCGCCGTCATCGCCGCCGTCCGAATAGAACATCTTATAAATTCCGTTTTCTTTGACAATATACGGTTTACCGACTCTGTAACAGCCTTTTTCAATAGGTATAACGGTTTTGCCGACAACATTCGGGAAATGAATACCGTCTTTTGATTCCATATAACGCAAATCGTATTGCGAAATAGCCTTTGTTTTGCCCTGAACAAAGCCCGAACCGCCTACATAATAAGCACGGTAAATTCCGTTTTCATACAAGACCATTTGTATTGCTCTTGTAAGTTCTTCGCCCTCAATTCTGTCGCAAATCGGGATTTCGGAATATTTTTTAAAGGTTAAACCGCCGTCTTTACTGATAGCAAGACCCGTAAAGTCAAAGTGTCTGACTTTTGTTCCCAAAGTATAACCCGCATAATAAATTCTTATTTCGTCTTTTAAAGGCAATAAGCCGACCGCAACGACACCGTTATCATCAAACATGCCCGGTCTGCCGATATCTACAAGCGGTTTATCGATTGTTTTCTTTATGATTTTAGGGTTATTCGCATCTACTTCAATGTAGGATAATCTGCCGGCACCCTCTTTATCTCTGACGGTACCGTAAATTCTTAAAGTATTTTCATCAACCTGCAAAGGCAAAGGAGCAATAAAAGTATTGTCGTCCCAGCCGTTTTTGCCGTCAGGTCTGTATATTAAGCCTTTATTTTCCCATTTCATTCTTCTGTTACCCCGCAATATTCTTTTGCTGTTAAAACCTGTCTTTTGGCAGGATTGCCGATATACAATCCGTCCTCTTTCGTTTTTTTATTCACTACCGCACCCATTGCGATAAAATTGTCTTTTGCAACCGTAACAAAGTCCGCAACCGATGAATTTACGCCGAGATACGAGTTTTCACCGATAACAGTCTGTCCGCAGATTACGCAATGAGAGGTGATAAAACAGTTATCTTTTATTTCGGATTGGTGTCCCAAATGGTTTCCGCTCCACATAACCACGTTATTTCCGACCTTTGTAAAAGGCTGAAGTGTGTTATCTTCAAGAATAAAACAATTTTCGCCGATTTGGGTATTATGCCATACAAAAGCCCTCGAACTAACGTAACTTGCCATTTTATAGCCTTTGTTTTTTGTTGCAAGATACATTCTTGTTCTGTTTCTGTTTAATTTTTCACCCGCCATTGCAACAAAAGCATAGTATTCATCGGGTGAATAAACCTTTTCAACAGTTTCAAATTCAACAACGGGCAAATCTTTAAAAGTTTTTTCTTTTAAATAGTCTTTGCTGACACTGAAAGCGGCAACTTCATAATCACTGTCATGAGTAAAATATTCATAAGCCAGATTGGCAGTTTCACCCGTACCTATAATAACAAGTTTTTTATTCGTCATATTTATCGCCTGCAAAGTCTAAAATATCGTTAAAAGAGGAACAATTTTGTAAATCGTTTACGTTTACCGTCATTTTGAATTCCTGTTTGAATAAACTCAGCAGAGTAATTACATCTAGTGAGTCCCAGTCAGAAATCTGAGTAGATGTATCGGGTGTAACATCGCCCATATCTTCAAGGTCACATTTTGAAGTTATCAAATTAAAAAAATCTTCTCTTTTCATTTTTACTCTCCGTATTCAAGAACTTTTGAACAATAAATATTATCAAGTGTCAGAACGGCGCTTGCCCAGCTTAAACCGACACCGAAACCCGAAATCAAAAGTTTTTGTTTTTCTTTTGATACAATTTCGCTGATATTTTCGGATATTGTATTCGGAATAGACGCACCGCACTGATTACCGTATTTTGAGATATTTTCCATAGGCATTTTGGCAGTATCAACATCAAGAGTTTGTGCAATATTTGTCAGAATAAATTTATTTGCCTGATGGAGAATAAACCAATCGACATCGTCTTTTGCGGTTTTTGCGTATTCCAGCGTCTCCGAGATTGATTCGGGAACTTTTTCTATTGTGAAATTAAATATTTCCGCACCCTGCATTTTGGCAAGATACTGATATTCACCGTCTTCATAAAAATCTTCTTTTGAAGCGGGGTGTCTGAAACCGCCGTTTTTACAAATAAGGGATTCGTGTTTTTGTCCGTCCGATTTGATATTAAAATACATCGGCTCCGCCGTTTCATCGTATTCGACAATCGTTGCCGAGCCTGCATCGCCAAAAACGGGAGCGGAATTGTCTTTAAACATATCGGTAAACTTTGAAAAAGAATCGCCTACAAGCAGTAAAATTCTTTTACAGCCTGAATTTACCATCATTGAAGCCTGATAAAGACCGAGAACATAGCCCGAGCATGCCTGAGGAATATCCATACAGATACAATCCTCACTCAAACCGAGTTTATGATGCAGAACGTAACTCGTTGCGGGCATAAGATAATCGGGTGTGTAACTCGAAAAAATTATTCCGTCTATCGTCGAAACATCGATATTGAGGTTTTTGATAAGGTCTTTTGCCGCAGTTTCGCATAAATCTGCCGTTGTGGTTTCTTTATCCGTTACACGTCTTTTGAGAAAACCCGAAGATTCGATAACCCTTTTGATTTTCTTTTGGTTGCCGTTGTATAAATCGGGCATGTCAAGAAGTGACAACTCGGTTTTGGGAACAACCGAACTTATACCCTTGATTTTGGCATTATGTATAAGACATTTAACCATTTTTTACCTCATTTAAAAATTCTTTATAATCTCTGATGTATTCTGTTTCATCGTAGTTTGTGTTTGTTAAAACGAGCAAAATCGCATTGTACGAAAAATCATACATATCCTTCCACATCATTTTACCGAGATACAAAGCCTGATGAGGTGTGTTTAATTCGACAATTTTGTAGGTATGTCCGTCATCGATTTTTATTTTACAACTTCCCGAAATCGCTATAAGCAAAAATTCGGAATTTCTGTTTGCGTGTTGTCCTCTGATTTTTCCGGGGATAGTATCGAAAATATAAAAAGTTCTCTTTACGTCAAAAGGACAGTTACTTCCCTTTTCAAAGGAAATCAAATGTCCTGTTTCGTCGCCGAAAACTTTTGTATCTATTAATTTATAGTCCATATTCTTTCATTCTTTTCTTTAAAATATCAAAACTTATTCAAAAGTATATCACAAAAATCCTAAATTAAG
>JAILHI010000041.1 GCA_024695865.1 Candidatus Gastranaerophilales bacterium | reverse complement strand
GATGATTTAACATATATTGAAATATTAAAAAATAATCCCGAAGAAAACAAAGATTATAAACGAATAAAAACATATCCGAAACCATTAATATTAAGTTTTCTTTCTGATTCGGATTATGAATATCTTTTGTTTTTATTTGTTCTATTAAAACGAATTAAAAATTATAAAGTTGAAAAAGAATTTTTAAATAGACCTTATTCTTATTCTAATAAATTTGATTGGAGTGATTGCTTAGCAATTATGCAACGTTATGAAAATTATAAAATATACGATGAGTCAAATATAATAGAAATGGAAAAAAATGGGATAAAAAAAGTTAAGTTAGTATGTAATGAAAAATGCAAATGCTGTAAAAATTTTATTAATAAATCAATTAGTATAAAAAATATAAAAGAATTGCCGATTAAAGATAGCGAACCAGATAGTTCTTTTTGTAAAGGAGCTGTTTATCAGGCAATAATAGACTATGATGATTAATTAAGTTTTTTTGACTTATGTTATTAAGATAAAAAACAAGTTCAACTTGACAAATTCATACGTTATTGTGGCAAATGTAAGATAATTCGGATATATAATATTTAAATTTTTTTATTTAACCGCTTGAAATTTTTTTATGCCCATGTATAATAATAATACAAGCACGAATTGCGGGGGTAATTCAGTGGTAGAATGCCTCCTTGCCAAGGAGGATGTCGCGAGTTCGAGCCTCGTCTCCCGCTCCATTTAAAGAAAGAACCGTTAAGGTTCTTTTTTTGTTTTGAGGGATGACAGAGGCGAGAACTCCTTTTAAAAAGTTCGAGCGACCTGTGAGCAGAGTGCGGAGGGCTTGACGACCGAGTCTGTAAAGACTTGAAGGCGGCAACCCGTAGGCACGTTTATTGCGAACAGGTCAAGACAGCCTCGTCTCCCGCTCCATTTAAAGAAAGAACCGTTAAGGTTCTTTTTTTGTTTTAAGGGATGACAGAGGCGGGAAATCCTTTTTAAAGCAGGTTCTTTTTTACATATTATATTTTTTTACCAAAACGGGAAGTATTATATCCCAAAGTTCTTCACGGGGATTAATTTTATCTTCAAACCAGTATTTGTCATCGGTTATGTCTGTATTTCCCGTATAATCTCTTAATTTTATAACATCAATGCCATAGGATTTTAGTTTTTTAATTTCCCATGGCGGTATAAAATCATCTTCTTTAATCTGGTCTTTAGTATTAAATTCAATTAAAATAAATTTTGCATCAGGGTATAACTCTTTCATCTTTTTTCGGCATTCATTTATGGTAATGTTAAAAAGATGATAGTCGATATATTCTTGATTCCACTGATGATGAATACATATATTTTTTAATCTTTTAATTAAGAAAGAAGAATACAAATATTTATTCCACCGTGGAATTTTTTGTAATTTGTTGTTTTTATATTCATATCTGATATTAGCAATGTCCGTTAAAGGATTTATCTGATAAGTGTATAATCTATGCAGGTGGTCATCTATGTACGTGTATATAATAAAATCAACATCAGGTGCTATTTTTTTGAAATCAAAGTTTATAAACTGATTATAAATATATTGAGTGCCCGTTCCACCTTGAGCCCGATTTATAACAGTTCTGCCTGTTAAATCGGAAAGTTTGTTATAAGGTTTTTTGTCTATGGGCATTAAATCACCATCCGCAAAGGAACAGCCAAACCATAATACAGGACTTTTATTTGTTTTTTTTATTGCAGATGGGTTAAATTCATTAATCGGATAATCCTTTAAAATTTTATACCCCATTTTCCAATTAACACTATCATCTTTATCTGCAACTGCTTCAAATTGTTTTTTGTATTGATAAAGTTCGTATGATTCTGCCAAAAAACAAATGATTTCAGATATTATTATAAATATTGTAATAACAATGAAAATTTTAATAGGTTTTTTATACATAGTTAAATAAAGGTATTTATTGCACTATTTCCGAACTGCCCAAATATTTTTTTGTCAATTTTTGCTTTTCTTGACTTTGCTATATACAGACCCGTTTATGCCCTGAACTTCAACCTTTTTGCCAAAATGAAAAAGCTGGAGATAATCTTTGTTTTCGCCTTTTGTATAATCATACTGTACGTCGGTAGGCTGAATAAGAACAATATCATATAAATTATTTTTTTTGTCTGTCAGTTCGCCGATTTTTCTGTATCCGGGGTAATCGTCATATTCGGAAGGGTCTTGAAAGGCTTTGATTGTAAACGCAAAACCGCCAAATCCCGCTTTTCTTGATGGTTTGTCATATAATGATATACTGTTTTTTGTTTTCTTAACCTGATAATTGCTCGTTATTTCTTTAGGTATAACGATTTTGAAAAGTTTGTTTTTGATTACTTTATCTTTTTTATTGTGTTTTTTACATTTGCAAACTGATGCGGTTTTTTCCGATTTTATTTTATCTCCGTTTGTCTGATTTTCAGCATATACGGGAAAAGCGGTTATTGCCAGAATTGCCAGAATGGCTAAAAATTTTTTCATAAAATATTCCTTCTTTTATAACAAATATAATAACACATTTGAAAGCAGAAAGGTTTTATTAAGTAAAAACTTTTAAAAAACGGTAATCAAAAACAGACTAGCCCTGAAAAAACAAGAATAACTTTTCCCGTAATGCCGTTTATTGCGAGCGATGTGATAGATTTGCCCGTAGAAGTCCTTTTTTGTTCGGGATTGCCACGTCGGGCATTTTGCCCTCCTCACAATGACAATAGACATAAAATTTTACAACTGTTTTTGTGGTCACAGACAGATATTCGCCAAATCTTATTTTGAAATAATTTTTCCCTCAACCTGAGTTTCTACCTCTAAAATCCGCTCCAAACTTTTAGCCAGACTATCAGCGTCATTTGCCTTATAAAGTTTTCCCGAAGTGGTTAAAGCCGTGCATTTAAGTTGGGCATCGGCAATCGGGTCGTCAATCGCAAATTCAATAACATCAATTCTGATATCATCTCTCGACTGAACAAGTTTTATGGCATAATCACAGGGGCTTTCGTCACAGTTTTCCCCGCCGTCCGTGAGCAAAATTATTCTCTTTTGCCCCTCTATTCCCGCAAAATCAGAATTAACCGCACTTTTTAAAGACCGTGTTATCGGTGTCCAGCCCGTTGCCTCCATTTTTGACAATATCGAATAAATGTTATAAGCGTTATTCTCTTTTATCGGGCTGGCTAATTCTGTCGCAGTGCAGGCAAGTAAAGGATTGAAACCGTATTTATGCCCGTAAACCCGCAGCCCCGTCATTACTTTAGGATTCAATCTGCTTATTATCGCCGCAAAAGCATTGAATGCAATATCCGTCTTTTTTATCCCGTTAATAGTTTCGTTCATACTGTTTGATAAATCAACAATGAACAATATTTTTTCGTATCTGTCGTCATTTATAACTTCCGAAAGATTGTTGTGCGGAACAACCTTGTAGTTTTCAAATCCCGAAAATAACAAAACCGACCCAAAAAACACCGAAACAATTATAAATTTTTTAAAACTTTTAAGCATATTTTCAGTGTATATTTCTATCAATTTTTATACATTGCCGAAACGGCTATTTTAAAGAACAAAAAAGACGGGTTTGACCCCGCCTTTTATACACTATATGAAAACAAATTTTTATTTGTTGATTTTTTTCTTGAAACCGAACAACTCCTGATGCCAGTTTTCTGTTTCGAGTTCTATACCGTTATAGGTGGTATTTTCCCTTCTCGTCTGCAAAAAGGTTTCAAAATCATTAGACTGAGAAACACATTTTGTATCTTTTTTTTCTAAAGTAGAACCTGGCATATTTCCTCCTTTACCATTAAAATCTTTTAACATTATAACACACTTTTTAACATTTTGTTATATTTTTTAACACTTTTTTCTCAAATGCCGTCATCAGTAAGGGTTTTGAGGTGTTAAGATTTGTAAATTATTTGACTTTTTTGGAAGTAAAAAAGTCAGGCGTAACGGCAAGCCATTCGTAAGCATTGTGAAGATTGACTTCAGGAATGTCTATAATGAAGGTTCCGCCGTAACGGCCTCTTTCTGCTTTGATGCAGTTTTGTTCGGAAAGTCTTTGTAAGGACTTTCTGATAGTGTTGGTACTTACATTAAATTTTTTGGCAAGAACAGACATCGGCGGTAGTTTCATACCGACTTCGTATTCTTTTTGGATTAATTTTGAAATCTGTGTTTCGATTTTTTCCCATCTGTAAAAAGCGGCTTCATCTGCTTTTGCAAAGATGGAGCGTTCCTTCATCGGCTGGTAAACAGCCGCTTCTTTGGGCATTTTTAAGACAGTTGTTCCGTACTTGCCCCGTCTTGAAATCAAAATTCCTTTTTTTTCAAGAATATTAACGGCATCGTGTACGGTTTTTACGCTGATATTCAGAATTTTTGCAAGTTCCGCACGGGTTTGAAGTTTATCGCCTTTTTTCATATTTTCGGTTATGTAATCGGATAAATCGTTGACGGTTTTTCCGACAAGTGAAATATGAGAAGCCGAGTGCTCTATGGGTTTATCGGGAACGGTAACCACACGGAGCATTTTTTTGCCCGCTTTGCCCGTCGAATATTCCAAAAATCCCGTATCGCATAAATAAAGATAGGCTAGTCTTACGGTATTTGCCGAAACATTAATTTTTTTTGCAATAACGGAAGCCGCAGGCATTACCGCATTTATTCCGTTATCTATCATATATTTTTTGATTTTTTCAACGGTAACATCTCTTTTTGAGGTTTGTTTTTTTACATCACCCGTTTGTCCCGTGAAATTTTTAAAATTGGCAATAGCGGTGCCCGTTCTCTGCTTGCTTTGCAGAAAACCCTTATCTTCGGTATATCTTATTGCGTTCTGAACGGTTCCGATACTGATGCCCAAATGCTGTGCAATGATGTCTTTTCTCGGTAAAATATCGCCGACATTAACGGCTTTTGTCTGAAGCGATGAAATAATCCAGTCCGTCAGCCATTTTTCTGTCAAACGGTCTTTGGCTCCGCCCGATTTTTTAAAATCGGGTATATGTTTCGGTAAATCATTGATGGTTAATTTTTTATTTTTTACTGACATAACACTATCCGTTAATACTCAATAGGAATACATAAACACAATTATATTAGTTTTTCAATTATGAATTTTGGCGAAAATACTGCATTGAATCCAAAATTGTAGCCATATGCTGATAATCAATTAAATCCTTAGGTAAATTTGCGTGGTGAAGTCTGGGAAGCAGGTAATTTGCGGAAACACAAACGGGTTCTTCGTCCGTCATTGTATCTTTACATACAAAAAGTGTTTCACCCTGAGGGCCTTCGGCAACATCAACAACATTGATTTCGTGAGCGCCTTCTATGAAAGAATCGTTAACTTCATCAATTGAAGGATAATAACCAACCATTACATTTTGACCTCTTTGCAGAGATTCAACAATGCTGTTGCCCATAATTTCCTGAACGACGGTGCGAACTGATTTTCTTACCGTTTCCTGCATAATTTCGGGCATGTTTGCTTTAACCGCAGCTAGCGCTTCTTCGGGATTGTTTAAATTTACATCGCCTGTATTATTAAGAGTTATCATTGATTGCTGATATAAAATATTGTTAATTTGTTCTTCAAATTCAGGTGAAACCGTTGCATTGGTTAATTCTTCGATGGTTGCTTTTGAAACAGCCGACATCAAGCCGTAAATCTGGTCACCGTTTGCGTTTTTGATATCTTCGGGATTAACCGTGGACATCTTCTGCTGAATTGACTCTGCGGCGGCATCTTTGCTGAAACCGCTTAAATACGGCATTAATTTATAATCGGAATTGTCTATTTCCATACAAATAACAGTGTCTTTGGGTGTAGAACCGATTACATCACCCGTAAAGGTTGCTTCCATTGAGGAAAGACCTCTTGTTTCGGATGAAAAGACACCATTTGCTTCTCTTGTATCTGTTAACGCATTGTAGGTTTGTGCAGAACCGACGTTCATAAAGGCGGACTGCATTAAAACGTCCAGAGATGAACGTTCACCTGCGTCTTTGTAAGATGTCTGAACACGGGCTCTTATGATTGCGTTTCTGTCGGGCTGAATTTTAACCTTTGCGCTGTCATTTTCGCCGATTTCAAAAGGCAGATTAAATTTTTCCAGCATCCAGATTGCATCTTCTTTTGAGCCTGCGATGTTAGAAAGAGGCAGATTTTTTTCTACACTGTAATCTTCCGATGACAAGCCTGCAGCCATTCTGACAAATTCTGCGGGGTTTGTGCTTGCCAAATCATATTCGATACTTGCCGCAACACAGCAGTTTGAACCGTCTCCTATATCCATTTCATCGGCATAACGAACACCGAGTTCGGGGTGTCTGTAAATTGCTTTGGATACGGATTCGGGTATATCTCCGAATTTTTGGGTAATTCTGCTCGGGTTTGATACCGTTTCAATTGCTTCCGTCAGTAAGTTTTGGGCATTTAAACCTTTGATTCTCGGTTCGGTTGCTATTTTATGCAAATTATCAAGTACGGAAGTACCGTCATTTGAATTATTATTTAATAAAGTTCCTGTTTTAAGTAAATTTGAAAGCAAAACACGTGTTTCGGGTTCTAACATTTTAGAAACTTCGGAATACTTTTGCTGCGCTTCTTCTGTGGTCAGAGAATTTTTAATTCCCGTTGTTCCGTAAGCCCTGACGTTTTCTGCAGAATACGCCTGTCTCTGTTGGACAGTTTCCTGTTCGGGATTGTTTTGGACTTTCGGCTTGTTTGCAGCCTGTGAAGCCGCCGAAACATTACCCTTGAAATTTACGTATCCTGATAAATTGTTTACCACTTAAACACCCGCTTTCACATGTGCTTTAAAGCAATTATCTCACAAAATTTGCTACTTTTTAAAACATTTGTTAAATTTTGTAACATTTATAAATATTTTATCGGAGTCATTGCAAATTCGTCAATAATAATTTGTGAAATATAGTCAGCAATACTTTGTTCAAAGGATATACCCTCGGGTGATTCGTAAAATTCTTTTGAAAAAACGGTTAAATCTGATGTATCTTCAATCGGATAGGGCATTTTTTTTGAAAAAATTTCAGACGGTAAATTAACGTTATCAAGAACACCTATGCAATCGATTACGACATATACAAATTTTCTTTCACCGCAGAGTTCCTGTAAGGCTTTATAGGTTTCTGCACAATCCTGTCCGACTTTCGCATCTTTAAAAATCTGTAAGAACAAAACGGGTTTATCAGACTTCATTTCAATTCTGAAATTATTTATTCTCTGGCGGTAAACCTGAATGAGTCTGTGTTTTTCCGTGGGGCCGATATAGGCTTCGTGGCTGAAGTTTATTTTTGTGCCGTTATCCCACGAACCGCTGAATTCTGAATATTTTAAATCTACCAAAAACTTGTCAAAATCGGTTTTTAAAAATTCGGTTATATATTCTGCCTTGTGATACCACGCCAAATCAAAGGGCATTGTAGGTCTGCCCTGCCGTTTTCTTTTTATCAGTCCCGTACGGGTCAAAACAGTTTTCGGATAACAGTTCGGGCCCAAAGAAACAATTGAATAAGGCGAAATTTTACAGATATTTTTTATGTAAATTAAAAATTTTTCTGTAATTTGGCTGATACTCATTTTTTCTAAACCATATTTAAACCTTGTTTCAAACCTTTTGCTCTGTCATAGAGTTCAATCTTCATATCTAAATCTTTTGCCCTGTCTATGACATAATTAACCAAATTCAAATAGTAATCGGGGATATGGTTTCTGTTCATTTTGTACCAGACGTCCTCAATATCGAGAGCCAGCCATCTGCTGCCGAATTGCAGAGTTTGCTGAATCCATTTTTCGATTTCCGCAATATTATCGTTTATGTGCGGGATTATGATGTATTTTGAGGTCATAAGGCTGTAACCGTTTTGGTTTGCCCGTGCGTATTTTTTCAGGTTTTCGGTAACCTTGTCGTAGCAGTCAACCCTTTTGATTTTTTTATACGTTTCGGGGCAGGAAGAATCAATCGAAACAACTACGTTCAAGGCTCCCTCGCGGATTGCGTTTTCAATAGCGGGCGAAAATTTGATACCCGATGAATGAACACGCATATTTGTGATACCGCTTTTTGTAAAAAGATTAATCAAATCGTCAAATTCGGGATAAATCGTAGGTTCACCGCCGCCGAAAGCAATTTCGCCGCCGTTTTTCAGCAAACCTCTTTTTACCATGTCTTTGATTGCGGGAACAACGTTATAGGGAACAAGATTTTCATAATTCTTCTTGTTATTTTCCGCATAGCAGTAGATACATTTGCTGTTGCATTTAATCCAGTAATTGAATTGAAGTCTGTCAATGTAGTCGCCGTCGGGCCATTCGTCCTCGTACATAAAAACACAGCCCCTGCAATTAGGAGTGATATTTCCTGCCTTGTGTGCTTCTCTCATTTTGCGTTTCTGTTCAAAAATTTTATCCCAGTTGAGAAGTTCACCGTTGTAATCGTCCTCGATATCTATATGTCCGCCGCCCGAATGGCAGGTAAAACAGCAGGTTGTGAGTTTTCTGTGCTCAAAATCCAATCCGTGTTCAATATATCCGCAACTTTTATATCTCAATTCTTTAACCTTTAAAAGACCGCTTAAAAATAGGTTATCATTATAAATTTTTATCGTCAAGTTTTAGACGGATTAGTAATAATAAAACTTATAAAAGGTTATAAAAGTAAATATTTAATTGAATACAAAACATTTTTGACATATAATTGTATTATTATCGACAGAATGGGTAGAATTTAATGAAATACGTCAGTTGTAAACATTTGGAGCATGGTATTGCGTTTTTTTCGAGAAATATAGAATGCTGCTGTATCTCAAGTCATGAGGGAGGCGGGCAGATTGAATGTGTTCACGACTATTTTGGCGAACCGATTGATTGGGATAACTTTTTTGCCCAAAGAAGAAAAATCCGTGATTTACACAAATCGGGCGAAATATATTCAAAATGTAAAGGTTGCTATTATCTTGAAGAACGTGACTGGGACGATGAAGATTATTTCTGCGAAATGTTAATCGGACACTGGTCACACTGTAACTGCAACTGCATCTATTGTTATACCGATGAGGACAAATACTATTTCAACACAAGAGAATTTTACCATATCGGGCCCGTAATACAGGATATGCTTGATAAAAACCTTATCAGAAACGGCGGTGAAATAACCTTTGGCGGCGGCGAGCCCACAATTCTTGAAGAATTTGAAGATTTGCTTAATGCCTTTATCTCGCACGGTATCAACAATATCAGAATACATTCTTCGGGGATAAAATTTTCACCCGCAATCTATCAGGGTTTATCAGAGGGTAAGGTTACAACAATTATTTCAATAGATTCTTCAACCCCCGAAACCTACAAAAGAATAAAAAATATAAACACGTTTTCAAAGGTGCGTGAAAACATTGAAAAATATGCAAAGGCAAACGGCCCGTTGTATGTAAAATACGTTCTTATGCCGGGCTTTAACGATACTCTTGAAGAAATTCAGGGCTGGCTTGAACATTGTCAGGCTGCGGGTGTAAAAAGAGTCGCTTTTGACATAGAAGACCACTGGTTTAAAGCGAACAGAAACCATATCCCCCAACACGTTTACGACTTGTTTGATTACGTTGTAAAAAATCATTCTTATTACGGACTTAACGAATACCAGTTGTACGAACGTGCAATGAATTTGCGTGAAGACAGAAAAAAGTGCGAAAATAATGGATAATTTATCGGAACAAACTCAAAATCAAAACGAAGATACCTGTTTTGACGGTCAAAAGGAGGAAAACGACAACAAAAAGGTATTTAAAAGTTGCGAATTAATCGAGCATGGTTTTATGGTCGATAATTCAAACAGCGTAAGAGTTTGCTCCATAATTACGGAACACGACGGCAGACCTATCTTATACAAAGATTATACGGGTGAAATTTTTGACAAAGAAGAGTTTTTTGCAAAAAAATGGGAGCATCGCAAATTAACCAGAGAAGGCTCCTATCCTTATGAGTGTGAAGGCTGCCCCATGCTTGTCGAAAGGGAATGGGACGATGAGGATTACATAGACAACGTCCTTTTTGCACACTGGGTGGATTGTAATTCCCGCTGCATATACTGCGGCGCAACAACCGATGAATTTGTAAGGGCAAATTACAGATATTATGATTTTACTCCTGCTATCAGAGAAATGATAAAGAACGGAAGTTTAATCAGAACGGCAAAAATAGATTTTGCAGGCGGAGAACCTACCGTTTATCCCGAATTTGAAGAACTTTTGACGCTGTTTTTAACGGAGGGCTTTAACAACCTTTTTGTTAACACTTCGGGAATAAAATATTCTCCCTCTATCAGAAACGCACTCAGAAACAATCAAATTACCCTGACGATTTCCCTTGATGCAGGCACCAAAGATATGCACAAAAAAATAAAAAGGGTAAATTCTTTTGATAAAGTATGGAAGAACATAAGAGAATACTCAAAAGCACAGCAGGAAGCGGGAACCAAAGAAAAAATCTGCCTTAAATATATTTTAATTCCCGAAGTCAATGTCATCAAAAAAGAAATAGACATCTTTTTTGAAAAAGTAACAAAAGAAAAAATTGACCACGTTGCGTTGAGTTTAGATATGTTCTGGTGGGAAAAACACAAGGACGATGATAACACCGAACTTGTAAAAATGGCGCAGTATTTTGTTGATAAAGCCAACGAATACGGATATAAACTTCATATCTATCCGTGGGCAAGATGGTTATTGGGAATGAATTGGTAACAGCAAATGGGAAACAAATTTATAAGTTGCGATTGGCTTGAACACGGTATCATTTTTGACCACGAAAATGTTATAAGAGTATGCTGTTCTCAATGTAACGAGGGCGGAGGCAGACCCGTTTTAAGAGGTCAGTATTACGGCGAAAAACTCGATTGGGACAGGATTTTTGAATTAAAACGAGAAATGAGAAATGTTCAGCGAACGGGGCAGACTTATGAAAAATGCAGGGGCTGTATTCTTCTCCGTGAGGACGAATGGGACGACGAGGACTACATAAACAGGCTTCTTTTGACCCACTGGATAAACTGCAACTGTAAATGTGTTTACTGTCCTGCCGTCAGAGATGAAAAACTGAAAGCAAATAACAGACATTACAACATAATTCCGACGTTGCAGGAAATGTGCGACAGAGGTATCTTAAAGAAAAATGCCTATATCTCAATAGCGGGCGGCGAATCAACCATTTATCCCGAATTTGAAGATATGCTTCATCTTCTTTTGGATTACGGCTGTGACAATATTCTCGTAAATTCATCGGGAATAAAATATTCTCCCGCAATAGCAAAGGGAATTACGGAACAAAAAGTTCAACTCACAATTTCAATAGATTCGGGTACTCAGGAAACTTACGAAAAAATCAAACTTGTAAAAACTTACGACAATATTATAGAAAGTCTTTCAAAATATTCGGAAGCCCAAATTTACAATAAAGACATGGTTTGTTCAAAATTCATTATTGTTCCGGGTTTTAATGACAGGGAAGAAGAAATCGAAGCGTGGATTGAAAACACGGCTGCGCTCGGTCTGAAACACGTTTCAATCGACGTGGATTTAAGATGGATTCACGAACATTTTGACAATCTGAAAAACGAAAGACGAATTTATGATTTGATTGTCTTTACGCAAAAAGCGGCGGAAAGAGAAAATCTGATATTGAGATACGATGAACGTGCATCAATTATGAGAAAAATTCACAAAATTGATACGGCAATCTTTGGCGGCACAATGCAAAGAATTAAGGGGTAAAAATGTTCAGATATAATAAAAAGTACGACTGTCAAAACGAAAACAGCGGAAACTTTTACAGCTGCCAATGGATTCAGCACGGGCTCGTATTTTTCAGATACAAAATAGCAACCTGCTGTTACTGCGGACATTCGGGCGGCGGTCATACGCTTGTAAAAGACGATTACTCCGGTCAGCCTATTAACTGGGAACATATTTTCAAACAAAAGAAAACCTTTAACCGCCTGTATAAAAAAGGCTTAATCAATGATAACTGTGTTGATTGCCCGTTTTTAACGCAAAAAAGCAATGAAGAATGGGAATCGGGTGAAGATTATATCTCAAACCTTTATATCAGCCACTGGGTTGACTGTAACAGTAAATGCACCTACTGTTTTGCAACTCAGCACCCCGAAGAATTTCAGTTTAAAACAAAGCCGTATTCCGTGCTTCCGATAATTAAAGAAATGCTCCAGAAGAATATTTTAAGACGGGGCGGAAGTATCCATTTCGGCGGCGGAGAACCCGCTCTTTTACCCGAATTTGAGGATATAATAAGGCTTCTTTTGGACTACAAATTTTACGATTTAAGAGTTCATACCTCAGGCATAAAGTATATGCCGATTTTGGAAAGAGGTATCAGAGAGGGCAGACTCAAAGTCGTTGTATCCGTTGATGCGGGAAGCAGGGAAACCTTTAAAAAAATCAAACAGGTCGATGCTTATGACATCGTCAGGGAAAATATCCGCAAATATGCGGCGGCACAGGTGGACAGAACACACGCAATTACACCGAAGTTATACATAATCGGAACGTATTGCGCAAGTTCTAAATACATCGTTATCCCTGATGTGAACGACAACCTTGAAGAAGTTGAAAACTGGATAAAAGCCGATGTTGAAGCGGGTGTTCATACAACGGTTATCGATTTGGAAGAAAACTGGTTTAAGGCACACGAACACGATTTGCCGCAGAGTATTTTTGATTTTATTTACGAAATCAAAAAACTGTCGGATAAATACGGAACTTATCTTGAAATGTATGAAAGACTTGCAAATATGCTTAAAGATAATCCGGAGCGTGCACCGTGGTATGTTCCGGAAAAAGTGTAGTCTTTTTCTCTTTTTTCTCCTCTGAAAACGGGTAATTCTGCGCATAACAGCAGTCTTTTTCGATTTGTTCTTTAAGTTGTGTCAAAGATGAGAAATGCTGTTCATCTCTTATTTTTGAGATAACGGAAACTTTTAGAACACTGCCGTAGAGGTTGCCAGAAAAGTCTAAAAGGTGAACTTCGGGAACGGGAACGGTGTCAGATTTGTCAATGGTCGGCCTTAATCCGAAATTCATAACACCTTTATAAGAATTGGAATGAGTATGGACATTGACGTAATAAACACCGTTATCGATAGGAACAATATTTTCGGGATAAACTAGATTTGCCGTCGGAAAGTTAATTGTTCTGCCGATTTGTCTGCCGTGAACAACGGGTGATTTTATATAAAAATGGTAGCCGAGCATACTTTTTACCATATCAAAATCAGATGCTTTGACGGCGTTTTTAATTGAAGAAGAACTTATAATACTGTTTTTTGTGGTAATCGGCGGAATTTCAAAGTATTTAAAATCAAAATCTTCGGCATACTTTCTGAGGAAAGCGGCATTGCCGTACCCGCCTGCACCAAAGGTATGGTTATATCCCGTAGTTATTGCTCTCGGATTGAAATAGGGCAGAATGATTTTTTCCATATAATCCGCCGCCGTCATATTTGCCATATCCGCATCAAAGTCCAGCAAAAATACGTAATCCACGCCAAGTTTGTTAAACATGTTAATCTTGTCATTAAATTCGATTATCTGTTCTGTTTTTGTGTGATTAAAAAAATCTCTCGGGTGGGAACGAAACAAAATCAGCCCCGATTCCAGCCCGCTTTGCTTTGCATATTTTACGGCATTTTTTATAACGATGGCATGTCCCAGATGTACACCGTCAAAGAAACCCAGAGCAAGTGAAAGATTATGAATATGTGTCAGACCGTTAATGACTTTCATGCAAACAATTATATATTTTTTTTGGAAAAATGTCGATATTTTATACAAACGGTGGATTTTTTTTTTTTGGTTGATAGTAATATTAAGATATGAAACTTTTGAGAAAAAGAGAACTTAAAAACAGATTCAATCTTTTAAAGGCTCATGAAATTGAACCGTCAAACCTTGAATGCAGCCTTGATTTTAACCGCTCCCCCGAAGAAGAACACATGCACTGGGGCGCTTACGTTGATGAAAAACAAAACGTAATCTTTAAATTTGCAACCTTTCCCGATGCAATTTCCGTCGGTGTGGAAATCAAATCAAACAAAAAAAGGGCTTTTAAAATTTTACCGCTCGAAAACAAATGCAACGGCGTTTTTGAATTAAAAGTGGATAAAAAAATTGCGGGAAAGGGCGACAGATACAGATTTATAATAGACAGACCCAATCAGCCGAAAAAGAGAGTCCGTGACCCGTATTCAATGTTACAGGATAATTTTTCATCGTGGTCGATAATTTTTGACCACCACGGATACAGATGGCACGACAAAAAATGGAGGGAGGGACGAAATCCCGCAAGAGTCAGCAGGCTTGCAGGCGCCCTGAAAAATCTTTCTCCTCTCGGAAGTTTAAGAATTTTCGAGGTAAACATTCCGTCTTTGACGGAAAAAGGCACTTATCACGCAGCAAAATCCAAATTTGCCGAGGCTGCAAAACTCGGCTTCAATGCCGTTCAGATAATGCCCGTGGAGAATTGTTTTTCATACAACTGGGGCTATGACGGCGTTGATAAATTTGCCCCGAACAGAACCTACGGAACACCGAACGACTTAAAAGATTTAATTGACTATGCCCACTCGATAAATCTGAATGTCATAATGGATATCGTACCCAATCATTTCGGTCCCGATATGGTGGATATTCAAAATGCAGGCCCCTATACAGACGGCTGTAACGAGTTTGGCCTTAAATTCAATTATGAAAACTCAAATTATGAGCATGCACGCAAATTTATTGTAAATGCGGCTTTAAACTGGCTTGTAAATTATCACTGCGACGGTCTGAGATTTGACCTTACAAAATATATGAACTCGGACTATACGATGAAACTTATTGCGGCGGAACTGCATTTTCATCAGCCCGATGCTTTTTTGATAGCGGAAGATGCAAGAGAAAACGACAAGAGAGTAACCGCAAAATTTTCTCCCGAAGAAATAGATGATAATAACAGGCAGCATAAATCTTTCATCAATAAGATAATGGAAAACGACTGTTCTCTTTCGGCGCTCGGTTTTGACAGCGAATGGGATTTTCCTTACCACAAACAGATTGCTGCTCTTATGCTTGAATACTGGTGCGGTTATCCGAAAAGCATTGCCGCTTTTGATAAGGTGGTTAAAAATTCGGGGCAGAGAGTTAAATACGCAATGAGCCACGATGAAATCGGAAACATTGACGGCACCCGTCTGATAACAAAAATTTTTGCAAAAGAAATTAATATTTACAAAAACATTCCAAAAAACAAAAAACATAAACGTGAACAAGAGTTTGCCCACGTTTCCCACAATATTTTAAAGAAACTTCTGACGGGCGAACTTGAAAAAATGAAGTACAAAGATTTTCTGTACTTTGCAAAGCACAATTATCTTGCTTTAAGTGTAACCGTTTCAAGTCTGAAGCAGGCATACAGAAAAGCTCTCAAAATGTACCGTCTGGCTCTCGGTGCAACCTTCTCAATCCCCGGGCCGAAAATGGTTTTTCAGGGTGATGAAAAAGGCGAAATGACTTATTTTAAATTTTTCAGAGAATTTTCCTCGGGCTACGAAAAAAATCTAGAAACAAAAGGCTACAAACCGGGTTATGAAGCGTTAATGGATTCTAAAATCGGAAGCGTTCACTATTGCCACAAATACGCAAAAGATTTAGTTAATACCGCAAAATTTATGCACGATATAAATAAATTTAACGCAGAAAACAAAGCCCTGCAAAACGGTACCGTTGCGGAAACGATTTCTCATGCACTGTCGTGGGTGCATGCAACCTACTGCAAGGGCTACGGAAATGAAGTCTTTTCGATAACAAATTTTTCAGATGTTTCGTATTTGAACAATTACAAAATCATTTTCCCCGAAGGTGTCTGGAAAGAAGAAATCAATTCGGACAATCAGAAATACGGCGGAGAGGGTTCGTTTTTAAATGACAGAAAAATCTATTCCGATAGCGGAAAAATACCGGTAAAAATATCTCTGCCGGCATACGGAACTATTTATTTTACAAGAATTGCCTAGTGTTCGTGATTATGTTCGTGTTCGGAATCTTCGGCAAGTTGGGCTTCCGTAACTTCTGCTATGTAATCGGCAACTCTGTCAAATTCTTCATCGTCCTCGATTTTTTCAAAAATAAAGTCGTCGCCGTCCTGTTTTAATCGCATTACGATAACTTTATCACCGTGTTTTTCGGGGTTTTGCGGGTCAAAGCCTTCGATAGGATATAAAAGACCGTATTCGACTTCTTCAAATTCTACAATATCAACCAGTTCAAATTTTACATGCTGACCGTGTTCGTCAACTGTTTCGATAATCTTGTCGTCATTCACATTGTTGCTCATTTTATCCTACTTTCTGTCTAAATACTGCTGTAAAATTATGCAGGCACTTTCCGTATCAACAAGTCCTTTGTTTTTTGTATATTTTTTTCCTACGGTTGCGAGATTTCTTTCCGCCTGTCTGCTTGTAAGTCTTTCGTCCTCAAAAACAATCGTGTAGTCTGCCTCAAAATTTTTGGCAAAATTCATACAGTCCTGTGCCTGTTCGCCGATTGTTCCGTTCATGTGTTTCGGCAATCCGACGACAATTGTTTTTGCGTTGTAATTTTGACAAAGATTTTTTATATTGTCAATAGCCTTGTCTTCGGGATTGCGATTAATGGCAGGTATCGGTGTTGCTATTATTCCGAGAGCATCACTTACTGCTATGCCTATTCTTTTTGTTCCGACATCAAGCGCTAACGTTCTCATTACTGCGATACCCAATTCTTTTCAATTTCTTCGATAATCTTATCGACCGTTTTTGCATCAATTTCCTTTTGTTTTTCTTCTTTACGTCTGAAAATATTTGTCGGAAACTTAAATTCTTTGTTTGTCTGTTTAAGATTGAAGAAATATTCGTAAACACTCTTTTTGATGATGTCTTCTTTCATTGCGGTGAAAAGACGGTCATCAAAGATTATTGAATATAAAATTTTTGCATAATCTTTAAAATCGGTGTAGGCAAACAGGAAACAGGTTGTCATTATGTTTTGTCTGAACAACTCATTTGTTTCTTCGTTCCATATTTTGTCGTAAGATTCTTTGATTTTTGTTTCAATATAATCAAAAGTCAGTTTTTCCTGATTTATAAAATCATCAATCAGCGCTTTAAAATCATTGTTGTCTTTTATGGTGAAGAACCATTTGTCAAGATAATTTGTAGTGTATAAAAGGTTAACTATTTTCTGGTTTAACGGAATTTCCTGAATATTTTCTCTGACAAAAATTTCTTCACTTGTCGGCATTTTGTCAATATCACACATGAGCATAGACCAGCACATAAACTCATAGCGCATTGTTTCTCTGCGTTTTTTTGTCAAAGCAAGAGCGTTTTCCAAAAGTCTTTTGCAATATTGGGGAGAAACCTGAAATCTAATTTCGTCTTTTGAAAATCTTAAAGTAATTCTTTCAAATTCTTCTTCCGAAAGGTTGAAAAATCCGAAGGCATCAACAATGCCGTAGATTTTGCTGACAACAAGAGAAAACATCATCAGAGTACCGTCGTTGCGTTTTCTTGAAAAAATAAAGCCCTGATTGTAATGTCCGTCGGGAACACTTGTGTAACAAGCATAGGGAATAGACTCTGACATGATTTTTTTGTAAAAGGCATCGGCTTTTTCTTTTGAAGCCCCTGCAAGTTTTAACATATTGAGACTTTTTTTGCAGGCGGATTTTAAAACATCGCTGTCTGTGATTTCATATAGAAATTCAAGCGCATCAACCGCAAGAGAAGACTTTGTTTCACCGAGTATCTGAACCGATTTGAGCAAAACATTTTCGGGATAATCGGAATACAAAACGGGGGCTAAAATATTTGCAAGATTATCTCCCGTATAATCTTCGGATAAAGAATCTATCAAAAGAGTTTTATCGTCTGTTTGCAGCGCCGCAAGAAAATCAAGAAAATCTATTTGTGTTTCTGGGTTGACAACCGCATGTTCAAGCAGTTTTTCCGTATCGTAATTTATAATGGATTCTGCATCTTCAAGGTAGTCGAAAAACTCCTGATAATCAATGTTTTTCCCCATTGTTTTTAGTATCTGAATAATCTGATATTTGAGTAAATCAGGTTCGTGAGGGGATTCCAGAATTTCCTGCGACCATTTTTCAAAATCCTCTCTCGGAATAAATTCAAGAGTCATTGCCCTTAAAATATCCGTACTTTTATCGTCAAGTTCTTTTGACATTTCTTTACAGAGAATTTCAAAGAAGGTTCTTTTATCTTCGATTTCTTTTAATTCTTCTGTTTTTTGCATAAAGACATCAAAGGACAATCGGGTGTCCGTTTTCAAATCGGCTATAACGGGCAAAATTTTTGCCCTGATTTGAAGTTTGTTTAATGCCATTATCTTGCCTTATTCCAAAAACTGTCTAAAATAGCCTGTGCTTCACCCGAGGGCATTTTGTCCTCCATAATCAGATATTGTACGGCAATCATTGTACATTCCGAACAAATGTTAACTCCGGGGCCCTCAATCATCTTTATAACCTGTGTGTTAGGACGTCCGCAAAAACTGCAATAAACGGGTTCGGGACGTTTTTCGTCCTTTTCGCTGCTGCTTTCTTTGGACGCTTTAGCCTTGTTTCTTGCTCCCGAAAGAGAAACTATTTTTTCTTCATCACTCATTCTTTTTACCTTATTTTTTCATTATTGTATCGTAAACTTAACAGTATTGCAAAAATTTTTATTATTTATTAGAATAGTGAACAAATTGGAGAATATATTATGCATAAATCATTATTGGTAGTATTTATTGTTTTTGTATCACTTGTGTGTACGGCGTGTGTAAATCGTTTTGCGGTTCAGGAACTTAACAACAATGCGAAGGAACTTTTATCGCAGGGTAAAGTTGATGCGGCGATAGCAAGACTTGAATCAAGCATTGACCTTGACGAGAGCATTTTTGAAACACACTACAATCTGGCTGTTGCTTATATTGAGGCAAAAAAATACGATAAAGCACTTGCTTCTCTTGAAAAGGTAAAACAATTAAATCCTGATTTTGCGGAAGCATATCATTCAATGGGCGTTTGCTACGAAGAAAAAGCCTACGAAATTATCAACGAAGAAAAAGAAGATAAAAAGTTGTCAAACGATGATGAAGAAACTGCGGAAACTTCAAAAAAAGAGTTATCAACGGAAGATAAAATTAAAGTTACGGAATATCTTACGGCGGCAATTGACAGTTACAATGCTTATCTGACAAAAAAAGAAAATGCCGAAGATAAAGAAAAAGTTGAACAAAAAATCGACGAACTGAATAAAAAAATAAAAGAATACAGCGATTCAGACAGCGTTAAAGAAGAAAACGAATAGCCTTAGAAATGTTTCAGGCACCTGTTGAAAGAATAGCATTTTACATCGGGAATTATCCCATTATGAAATACGGAATTACAATGGGGCTTGCAATAGCCGTGTCTGTTTGTTTGCTGCTGTTTTTCAGAAAAAAATATTACTCGTCTTTTTCGGAAGATGTTATTGTTGATTTAAGTTGTATAGTAATTTTTGCGGGGATAGTCGGCGCAAGATTGTGGTATGTTCTTTTAAATGCGGATTATTTTTCCTCAAATCTTGCGGAAACCGTAATGATTCATCACGGGGGAATTTCAATACAGGGAGCAATAATCGGCGGAATAATCGGAGGTTATTTTTACACAAAAAAGAAAAATCTTAATTTTTTAAAACTTGCCGATTTGTATGCTTTGGTTTTGCCCATAGGGCAGGCAATAGGAAGATGGGGAAATTTTTTCAATTCGGAAGCGTTCGGGCGCCCCTGTGATTTACCGTGGAAAATGTTTGTTTCGCCCGAAAACAGACCCTTTTTGTATAAGGATTTTGATTATTTTCACCCTGCTTTTTTGTATGAAAGTATTGTAAATGTTTTGATTTTTGTTATTTTGTTTTTCTTTTTGAGAAAAGTTTTTAAGGATAAAGACGGCTGTATTTTCTTCAGTTATCTGCTTTTGTATTCTGCTGCAAGATATTTTATAGAATTTATACGTATTGACAGTGTTTTGGATATTTTTGGTATCCCTGTTGCCGTTTTTGTATGTGTTTTGTTTATTATCGTGAGTGTTGCGGGACTTTGGAAACTTAACAAATCGGCTTAACCTTATTTACTATTTTAACGTATTCGTTTTATAATACAGTTATGAATAAAAGACTGGTATGGTTCACTGAATTAATTTTATGGGCACTGTTCATACTTGCTCTTATTTTCGGTTTCACATATTCTTTTGCGACTTCGGAAAATAAAAACCACAGTTATTACATGTTTTTTCAGGACGTTGACGGACTAACCAAAGGTTCTCCCGTCAGAATGATGGGCTATCAGATAGGCTATGTCCGAGATGTAAAAGTTTTTAAGGACAATATTTTTGTTTCTTTTCTCGTTACGGAAAAAGACGTGATTATTCCGTCGGGTTCAACGGCACAGGTTGAATTTTACGGTCTCGGCGGTTCAAAATCACTTGAAATAGAACCTCCGTCAGAGCATTATAACGGAAAAGAGATTATAATGACCAAAAACCCCTACCGTCTTGAAAATTATTACAGATGGGGACATCAAATCAGTTCAATACTTGAAAATACGATGAACAATACATCAATGATGCTTGATGCCTACACAAAAAGCGATATCAATATACCTTTTTTAACTAAAAGTGCTCAGAAAATGAATAATATGATACAATCTTTTATAGAAAGTGAAGATGATTTTGTAGAAGATTTAAACAGCAGATTTCAAAACTTCAATAAAAACCATGAAAATCTCGGAACAAAAGAAGAAGTACATCATCAGAACAATTCTTCGGAAACAGCCGAGCAGGAGGACAACAAAAATGAGATACACAATAGCCAATGACCCGAACACAACGGTTTGTGACCATCCGTTATGCAGACAAAACCTGACGGTTATAAGAGATAAAAATACTACGGCGGAAGTTTTCAGAAACGCCGTCAGAAGATTGACTTACCTTCTTTTATATTCGGCAACGGAAGATTTGGAAACAGAAGAAGTCACAACGATTACGCCGATTGCGGAATGTAAAACGCAGGTTATAAAAAGAGATAAAAAAATAATTTTGGCGCCGATATTGAGAGCGGGATTAATTTTTTCGGATATTGCAAGTGATATTCTGCCGAACGCAAGCATAAGACACATCGGTATGTATCGTGACGAAAAGACTTTAAAACCTGTCTGGTACTACGACAAAACCCCGATAATGTACGAAGACCCGCAAAATACAATAGTTTATATTTTAGACCCGATGATTGCAACGGGTAATTCGGCATTAGACTGCATTACTTTGTTTGTAAGAAAGAGAATACCGATTGAAAACATACGTTTTGTCTGCCTGCTTGCAGCACCCGAAGGGCTTGCAAAAATCAGAAACTCTTATCCGAACATCAAAATCACGACGGCACATATTGACGAAACCCTGTCTAAAAACGGTTACATTATCCCCGGATTAGGTGATGCGGGCGACAGAATCTTTAACACTTTGGGCGATTAATGTTCTATTTTGCGGATTTTTTCGGTAAAAAAGTTTTAAAATCAACCCTGCTGGACGGCTTGGAGCATTTTTTTACGACGAGAGATTTTGTTTTACATTCGGGAAATCGTGAAGATTTAACGGAAACTGCCACCTGTAATGTTGATTTTTTAAGAGAAAAACTCGGTCTGTCCGAAAGTCAGTTATACCGCTGTCAGCAAAGACACACAAACAATGTGGCGGTTGCTTCGCACGATAGTGAAAACTTTTTTGAAAACACGGACGGAATAGTGTTAACAGAGAAGAACACCGCAGCATTTTTGAATTTTGCAGACTGTATTCCGATAATAATGTACGATTTTGTCGAAAATATCGGTGCAGTTGTACATGCGGGCTGGAGAGGCACTGCCTCTAAAATTCAGCAAAAGGCGGTTGAAATAATGTGTCAAAAAGGTTCAACCCCCGAGAACATAAAAGCCGCAATCGGCGCAGGTATCGGCATTTGCTGCTTTGATGTCAACGAAGATGTTTTTGAACAGATTATGCGGGATATTGACTTAAATTATGCAAAATCGGTTAACGCATATAAAGAAAGTAAAGAAAAAGATAAATATTTTATTGATTTAAAGAAAGTGAATGAGATATTATTAAATCAGGTATCGGTTAAACAAATTGACACGGCAGACTATTGCACATCATGTTCGACTGATGTATTTTTTTCTTACAGAAAAGAAAACGGAAACACGGCAAGACATTCTGCTGTTTTAAAAATAAGAGGATAAAACATGATTATTGAAGACACAAATACATTGATAAATCAGTTAACAGACAAACTTACGGCTTTTTTACTGCATGATATGCAAACGGGTAAAGATTTCAGGAATATTACACATATTGAGGACAGAAACATTTCTCTTGAAGAAAAACGTTCAAGAACCCTGTCGTATCTTTACACAAGACTCATATCCGGAAAATCAATGATTGAATACTATATGAGCAAAACGTTAAATCTTGCGCAAAAAGAGTTAACTGTTTTAGAGGCAATGAGAGATGCTTTTGTCGGTGTTTTCAGAATTGAAAACGTTTTTAAATCAGGTTTTGAACTTTACAGTGTCATCAATGAAAAAACTTATTCCGTAAACATTCTCGGCAAAATGCACGATTTCAGAGGCGCATATAAGGGAGCGTTTTTATACTGCTGTCTTTGTAAACTCAAGGACGAATATTACGTTTACGATATAAGAGCAATAACCGCATCAGACAAAGTCGGCGGCGCTCAGAGATATGCAATTTCAAGAATTATCGAAAATCCCGATTTGGTTTATTTTGATAACGATGAAAAATTGCAGGAAATAAAAACCCAGATTGACACTTTTGAAAAGAAATTTGAAGAATGTTTCAGCGGCATGGAAGTAATAACAACAAACAAATGTGCCGATGAGATAATAAATGCTTTCAACGAATACTGTGAATCGGGCAGCGATGAGATAAAAAAACTTGTTGCCGAGGGCATTAAAAAACCCGAAAAATACGCATATTTTCCGACAAAAGACTTCAATTTTACGGGCAATGATTTTGCAAAAAAATCAATGGCGGGATTTTCCTCGCAGGACAATGAATACGATGTAGGTATTCTGTTTATAAAAAATTCGGGGTTGTTTGCAATTCCGTTTTTCGGAACCTTCTGCAAAATTTTTGAAGATGATTACAAAACGGTTTCAAACTACGATTCCTGCCTCAGAAACTTTTTGCATAATGAAAAAATTCCGAGTGTTGTGCTAACTTATGTTGCGGAAAAACACCCGTCTTTTGTCAGTGTTATAAATGACATTATGAAAACGAATTACACGCTTGATGATATTTTGAGAATTTTTAAATCTCATAACCTCAACAAGCCCGTTATTTCACCTGCTTCAATTTTGTATTCTTCAAACGTCTTCTCTCAGATTATGGTAAAAGAGGTCAGAAAAGAAGAAAAAGAGGCCGAACCGAAAATTGAAAGAGTCGGAAGAAATGACCCCTGTCCGTGCGGAAGCGGCAAAAAATACAAAAAATGCTGCATGCCGAAAAATGAAGAAATAGAAGATTAATAACAAAAATCAATATTTTATTGATAATCTTAAAAAAAAATATTATCATTAGATAGTATTTTGGAATGGAAAGAGGTTCTTATGTGCTTTTTATGTGAAAAATTAAAAGAATATCAGTTAACTTTGCTTGCAATAATTCTTGCGCTCGGACTGATTATTGCGGTTGCAGTCGGAACAAAAACGATGTCGCAAAAAGGTATTTATATGACAGGCTCTGCGGAAGAAATCGTTACTTCGGATTCTGCGGTCTGGACATTTATTATTAATGTTAAAAACCCGACACTTGCAGGCTCTTATCAGACTCTGCAAAAGCAACTTCCCGTTTTAAAGGCATATCTTGCGGAAAACGGCATTAACGAGGAAAATATCACGATTGAACCCGCAAACTACTGGTCGTCTTACAAAAGATACCCGAACGGAAACACTTCAGACGAAATTGCTTACTACAACTATTCTCAAAACGTTAAAGTAAAATCAAACGACGTCAAGAAAATTCAGACCTTGTCAACGGATATCCAAAAATTTGCCCAACAGGGTTATGATATTAATTCCCAGACACCTGATTACCAATACTCAAAACTTGCCGATTTAAAAATCAAATTACTTGAAAAGGCATCACAGGATGCAAAAAACAGAGCAAATTCAACTTTGAAAATTAACGGCAACAAAACGGGCAGAATTTTATCCGTAAAAACGGGCGTTTTTCAGATTACTTCACCCGAATCAACAGACGTCAGCGATTCCGGCATTATCGATACAAGTTCGATTGAAAAGAAAGTTACGGCTGTTGTAAACGTTACATACGAAATAAAATAAGTAAAAAATTAGCAAAAAAAATCATGTCCGTGTTTTTGACAACACGAAAGAAGGATAAAAAATGAATATAAACAAGATAACACAGGCGCTCGGAATTAATACGCAAAACAAAACTACAAACGTATATCCGAAAACCAAACCGATGCCGATGGACAGCGTGGAATTTTCACAAACCGCAAAACAACCCTCTAACGACGAAAAATTTGTTTCTTTAAGAGATGAAATTTCGATCGGAATGAAAGAAGTTTTAGAGGGTGAAGAATCTGCGGCATGGGATTTTTATATTAACAGTAATGAAGAAAATCTTGCAAAAATGAACGCTGCAACCGACAAACAGGGCGAATTTTTTGATAACAAAGAAGTTTACGAAAAACTCAAAGCCATAAACGAAAGCGGCGGAGTAAAAGACGCAAAACTTCAAAAACAACTTACAAAACTGACAACACAATTCGGTGACGGTATCGAATATAAGGACGAAATTGAGGCTATCAACAAAAAAGAAAACGAAATTTCGCAAAAATTAAATTCATTCCAGATGAAGATTGACGGCGAACCCGTTTCAAAGGCTCAAATTCAAAAGATTATGGAAACGGAAACAAACCCCGAAGTCCGTAAAAAAGCGGCTGATGCAAAAATTGCCTCGGGTGATTTGATTGCGGACGATTTGGTTGAACTTGTCAAACTCAGAAATGACCTTGCCCAAAAGAAAGGTTATGATAACTACTTTGATATGAAACTTGCGGAAGATTACGATATCAAGCCCGAAGAACTTGATAAACTTTTGAACGAAGTTGCTCAAAATACCGCAAAATCAAAAGATACGGTAATGTCGGGTATTAAGAAAGAGTTATCCGAAGCCTACGGCATCGACCCAAAGGATTTGAGAAGTTATCATTTCGGTCTTTTGACGGGAGAAGACCCCGAAAAACTTGTCAATGACGAAATCAAGACAAAAGAACAGGTTGTGGATATTGCGAAAAAAGCATATCTCGGAATGGGCTACAATGTTGACGATTTGCCGATTACGCTTGACTTGTTCCCCCGTGAAAACAAAAACACTCACGGATTTTCTTTCCCGATTACACCGGGTAAAGATGCAAGAATTTTGGCAAACTTAACCAATAACGCATCGAGCGTGGATACCTTAATGCACGAACTCGGACATTCTGTTTTCACGGTTAAAACAGACCCGACACTTCCTTATATGGAACAGGATACAACCTCAACCATGACGGAAGCAGTTGCAATGATGATGGGTGATATGATTAGAACGGAAGGTCTTGCAAAAGATTTGATTTCGCCCGAAGTTAACGAAAAATTTGCAACCTCTCTCGGCAAGGAAGAATCATTGTTCGTAAATTCAAGTATGAGAACTATTGAATTTGAACGCAGAATGTACCAAAATCCCGATCAGGATTTGAAACAACTCTGGAAAGAAATGAACGTAAAATATACGGGAAGAAGTGAAATGGACGAAGCGACAAACGAATGGGCAACCATTCCGCATTATTTGTCCCACCCCGCATATTACCAGAACTATTTCCGTTCTGCGTTGATTAAGGCTCAATTATACGAAGCCTTGACGGATAAGTTCGGCAAACTGACGGAAAATACGGAAACCGCAAATTATCTTGACGAACATATTTTCCAATACGGCGGCTCAAAAGAGGATAACGAAATTCTTCGTGATGTAACGGGAGATAATCTTTCCGCAAAAGCATTCTGCGACCGTATAAACAGACTTGTTGAAGCGGAAGAAGCCGCAAAACAGGAAGAATAACATTAAAATATTTATATTAAAAAACTGTTCGGAAACGGACAGTTTTTTTGTATTGTTTCACCCAATATATATTCTCGAAAGAAAAGAAAAAAGAATGGGTACGAAAAAAATATAATGCCTATGTTGAGATTGGAAAGCAAAAAATCTCTTGATAATTTTATTTGTTAAATATTATCTAAAATTCAAATCGGCTGGATACTTCGCTGCCGCTCAGTATGACAGGTTTTTATGACATTGCGAGCGGTTTTTGTGTAGAAAGTATGGTGCAAGAAGCGAATTTTGAAAAAGCTGACCGAGTGAAACGAGGGAACGCTGTCCCTGTGAAAAATCTGACGAAATGAAAGTTTTTACGAGTAGTAAAAACGAAATGAAGTGAAAGATTTTGAACTGTCAAAATTCAAGAAGGCAAGCGTTCGCACCAATTTACAATTATATTTTCGGTGCAAACGTTTCAATAAATTGAAACTTTTTGACACCCTACGGATTGACATAAAAATAAAAAACCGTTTTCCTTGTATTGATACAAAGTCGTATGTTATATTAATTCTACTTGCCGATTTTTCAAAAATTTTTAAAAATTTTTAAAATTTTTCAAAAAAAGCAATTATGTATATCCATTTTTGACATACTCGGGGTATACAATAAAAATGTAAGCGGGAAACAAACTTAAAAAAAGGAGAAATCATGAAATTTTTACATATCAGTGATTTACACATCGGAAAAATTGTAAACGGTTTTCCAATGTTAGAAGAACAAAAATACGTGCTGGGCAATATTTTAGAAGTTGCGGAAACAGAAAATGTTAAAGGCATAATTATTGCGGGAGATATTTACAACAAATCCATACCGTCGGTTGATGCGATAGATGTCTTTGATGATTTTGTCACAAAACTTTCCGAAAAGAATATAAGCAGTTACATTGTTTCGGGAAATCATGACAGTGTTCAGAGAGTTTCTTTCGGGGCAAGCATTATGGCAAAAAACAATATTCATTTTGCTAAATCTTACAACGGAAAAATTGAACCGATTATGGCAAATGATGAGGAAAAAATTGCGATATGGCTTTTGCCTTTTGTCCGTCCGACAGATGTAAGACCTTATCACAGTGAGGAAATTTCCTGCGGCAGATATCAGGACGCAGTAGCGGCGGTTGTAAAGAATATGGATATTGATAAGAGTATCACTAATATTTTGGTAGCCCACCAGTTTGTTACAAATAACGGGGTGCCGCCTTCAAGAAGCGAATCTGAAAACAGTTCTTTGGGAACTCTCGATAATGTGGATTATTCGGTGTTTGACGACTTTGATTATGTTGCTCTCGGACATATTCATAATCCTCAGTCAATGGGAAGAAAAACTGTTCGTTATGCGGGTTCACCGTTAAAATATTCCTTTTCCGAAATAAACCAGAAGAAAGCAATAACGGTTTTGGATATACACGACAAAAAAATCGAGATAACTCAAATTCCCATAAAACCGATTCATGATTTTAAAGAATTGAAGGGTTCGTTTAAAGATATTATGATGCAGGGCTGTAATGATTATGTTCATATTACCCTGACAGATGATTTGATTATGGATGTTAAAAACAGACTTGAAACCGTTTTCCCGAACATAATGCTTCTTGACTACGACAACGCATCAACAAGAGAAAAAAATTCCATGGTCGAAATTACAAATTTAAAACAAAAAAATATTTTTGAACATTTTGCGGATTTTTATTATCTGCAGAACAATAAAGAACTCAATGAAACCGAAACAGAAATTGTAAATAGCGTAATAGAAGAACTCGGAGGTGCTCAATGAAACCTGTAAATTTGGTTATAAATGCTTTTGGCCCTTATGCAAATAAGGTTGAAATAGATTTTGAACAATTCGGTGCAAACGGATTATATCTGATTACGGGTGAAACCGGTGCCGGTAAAACAAGTATTTTTGATGCAATTACCTTTGCTCTTTTCGGAAGTGCAAGCGGACAAAAAAGAGCCGAAGCATCAAAAAGTTCATTACATTTAAGAAGTGATTATGCAAAAGAACAAGACGATTCTTTTGTTGAACTGACTTTTATATGTCGAGGGGAAACGTATAAAATTTTCAGAACCACGACAAAAGAGGTTGCCAAAACACGAGGGGAGGGAATGAAAACTGTTTCCGAAAAAGTTGAACTGACTTTGCCGACAGGCAAAATTATTTCAAGTGAAGAAGATGCAGAACAGGAAATTCAGAAACTTCTCGGAATAGACAAAAACCAGTTTTCTCAAATTGTCATGCTGGCACAGGGTGAGTTTTTGAAAATTTTAAGCCCGAAAACAAAAGACAGAGAAGAAATTTTCAGAAAAATATTTGAAACGGATAATTACAAAAACTTTCAAATTGCCATGCAGGATAGAGCAAGGGCTTTGGGCAACAAATACGATGACAAGAAAAAATCACTTAATCAGTATATAAATCAGATTGTTTGTGATGAAACTTCGGAACTTTTTGAGAAAAAATCAGGGGAAAATGCTGTTTTTTCATCGGAAAATATTTTGAACTTATTAAAAGAACAAAATGATATCGATAAAAACGAATTAGACAAAATTGCAAAAGAAAATAATGCTTTGCAGGAAATTCTTAATGATAAAAATGTCAAATTCGGTGAAGCAACAGAAATTGAAAAAGACAGAAAACTTTTGAAAGAAATAAATTTGAAAATCCCTGCCGCAGAAGAAGAGGCGAAAAAGAAAGCGGAAATAGTCGCTTTGGCAGAAAAAGACAAACCTGAAGCGGAAAAACTTATTGCAAAGATTAATGAAATTGAAAAAGAACTTGCAAAATATGACGAATATCTTGCCAAAGAAAAAACTCTGAAAACAATCGAAAAAAATCTGAAATCGGCAGCAGAGTCATTAGAACAGGAAAAGGCAGATTTTGCCAAAAAAGAAAAAGAGTATAAAGAAAACAAGGCAAAGTTAAAAAATTACGACTCTGTTGAAACAGATATTGTAAAAATCGGCAATGAAATTGAAAAAAATGCCGAAAATATCAAAAAATTAAACGAACTCAACATCTTGCTTGCCGAATTGAAAAAAATTCAGAAAAAGTTAGATGAAGCACAGGAAAAACAGTTAAAGTTACAAAAGATTTATACGGAAAAATCTGATACCTATAACAACCGTTATGTAACTTATCTTAATGAGCAGGCAGGAATAATTGCCGAAAATTTAAAGGAAGGCGAAAAATGCCCTGTTTGCGGTTCAACTTCGCACCCCTGCCCTGCAAAGAAAACTGTTGAAAATATATCAAAGGAATTGGTTGATGCTTCTCTTGAAGAAATGAATACTTCAAAAAGCAATTTAGAAAAACAATCAACTGCCACTACGCAAATAAAAACTCAAAAAGAAGAAAAAGAAGAAAATCTTTTAAAGAGTGCAAAAAAGATTTTCGGAACAGTAACTCAGGATACTTTGCCTGATAAAATTCAGGAAGAATTGACAAAGGCTCAAAATAATGAGCAGGATTTGTGCAAAAAACAAAAAGATTTGGAAATTAAAAAATCAGAAAAAGAAACCGTTGCAAAAGCAATTAAAACTTTTGAAGACAAACAGGATGAGTGTAAAAACCAAATAACAACATTACAGGATAACAAAAATAAATTAGAAAACGACAAAACTGCACAAGAAACCTCTTTGGCAGAAATCAAAAAACAATTATCTTATAGTGATAAAACTTCTGCAGAAACCGAAAAAGCAAAATATCAAAAACAACACGAAGAAATTGTAAAAAGAATTGCTAAAGCGAACAAGGAAAAAGAAATCGCAGATAACAATCTGGCAACTTTGAACGGACATCTGTTGGTTTTACAGGAAAAAACAAAAGATAAAAAAGAAGTTGATATTGAAAAATTGCAAAGCGAAATCAACGACTTACAGGATAAGACCAAAAACTTATCTGAAAATCATAATAAAATCAATCAAAGATATTTTTCAAATAATAAGTTGTTTACTAATATACAAAAAACTTTTACCGAATTTACAAAATTGCAGGAAGAAAACACTATTTTAGAACAGTTGTCGGATACTGCAAACGGAAAATTAAATTCAAAGAGAAAAATAACCTTTGAACAGTACATTCAGATTCATTATTTTGATATGATAATTGAAGCCGCAAACCAAAGATTCAGAAGAATCAGCAATAACCGATATGAACTTCGCAGAAAAGAAGACATGAACAAATCAGGTCAAAAGAGTTTAGACTTGAATGTTATGGATTATTACACGGGTCAGGAACGAAGTGTAGATACCCTTTCGGGTGGTGAATCCTTTAAAGCGGCCTTGTCCTTATCTCTCGGATTATCGGATATTGTTCAAAATCAATCCGGCGGAATACAACTTGATACAATGTTTATTGATGAAGGTTTCGGCTCTCTTGACGATGAATCCTTGGCGCAGGCATTAACTGTTTTGTCCGATTTGTCAAACGAGAACAGATTGATAGGTATTATTTCACATATTACCGAACTGAAAAACAGAATAGACAGAAAAATAATTGTTTTCAAAACAAAACAGGGCAGCCTGGTCAGCGTGGAAGTATAATTTTGCAAGAGGCGGCTTGCGATGAACTTTGTCTGTAATGCCGTTTATCAGCGAAGTGATTTTGATTATGACGAAGCAATCCCTGAAACCGAAAGGGATTGCTTTGCTCGCAATAACAACAGACAAAAGGATTTACGGTTATTTTGGGTAAATCTGTGTATATAGTTGCCAAAAATAACAATTTTCCGCAGGAAAAACTTTATGTATAATGTTATTATGAATGACAAAATTATCATCAGAGGTGCAAATCAGCACAATTTAAAAAACGTCAGCCTTGAACTTCCGAAGAACGAACTCATTGTATTTACGGGTGTAAGCGGTTCGGGCAAAAGTTCGCTTGCCTTTGACACGATTTTTGCAGAGGGCCAAAGACGGTATATAGAAAGTCTTTCGGTGTATGCAAGACAGTTTCTCGGTCAGTTAGATAAACCCGATGTTGAAAGCATTGAGGGCTTGTCCCCCGCAATCGCTATCGACCAGAAGTCAACCAGCAACAACCCCCGTTCTACTGTCGGAACGGTTACGGAAATCTACGATTTTTTAAGACTTCTTTTTGCGTCAATCGGTATTCCTCACTGTCCAAACTGCGGACGGGAAGTCGTTCCCCAAACGGTTGATGAAATCGTTGACCGCATTTTAAACATGCCAAAGGGCGCCAAAATTCAACTTTTAGCCCCCGTTGTCAGAAGTAAAAAGGGCGAATATTCCGCACTTTTAAGTTCCATTCGTTCAGAGGGCTTTGCAAGAGTGAGAATAGACGGAAATATCTTTAATCTTGCCGATGATGAAATCAAAATCAATAAAAATCAGAAACACGATATCGAAATCGTAATCGACAGACTTATCGTAAAAGAGGGAATAAACGCAAGACTTACAGACAGTGTTCAGTTAGGTTTGCAAAAGGGTGACGGCCTGCTTTACGTTGAAAATGACGGTAAAATCACAATGTTCAGCGAAAAAGCATCATGCCCCGAATGTAATTTGAGTTTTGATGAAATAACACCGAGAATCTTCAGTTTTAACGCACCTTACGGGGCTTGTCCGACATGTTCGGGTTTGGGCGCTCACTTTAAAATAAACCCCGATTTGATTGTTCCCGATGATACAAAATCTTTAAGCGGAGGTGCGATTTATCCGTGGATGAAAACGGGAAATCCTTATTATCAGGAAGTTATAAACTCTGTTGCACGTGAATTTAATATAAATACAGAAATTCCGTTCAGAGAACTGTCCGAAGAACATAAAAATATTATTCTGTACGGCAGCAACGGGCAAAGAGTCCACATGGAATATATGAATTTCAGCGGTACTCATCTTGAAAAGAAATATATTGCTTTCAGCGGCGTAATTCCTTATCTTGAAAAGAAATACAACGAAACGGCATCGGAAGAAACCAGAGATGATGTGCAAAAATACATGTCGGCAATCCCCTGCAACGATTGTCACGGCGCAAGGTTGAAGCCGTTTCCGCTTGCAATCACCGTCGGCGGAAAAAATATTTACGAAATTTGCAAAATGTCCGTTAAAGATGCTTTTGCATTCTTTTCCACGTTATCACTCGAATTGACGGATTATCAATATACAATTTCAAAACAAATAATTACGGAAATCACATCACGGTTGAAATTTATGCTTGATGTGGGCTTGGGCTATCTTGATTGTGCGAGAACGGCAGGCACCCTGTCGGGCGGCGAAGCCCAGAGAATACGCCTTGCAACGCAAATCGGAAGCGGCCTGTCGGGTGTCTTGTATGTACTTGACGAGCCATCAATCGGGCTTCATCAGTACAATAACGATATGCTGATAAAAACCCTTTTGAAATTACGAAATCTCGGCAACACACTTATAGTGGTAGAACACGATGAGGAAACCATAAGAAGTGCGGATTATATTGTCGATATAGGGGTAAATGCAGGCGAACACGGCGGAAATGTTGTTTGTCAGGGCAGTGTTGAGGATATAAAACAGTGCAGAAACTCGCTGACGGGTGATTATCTGAGCGGCCGTCAAAAGATTGCCGTTCCCGAAACAAGACGGGAGGGCAACGGTCAGTTTTTACATATTATCGGTGCATCTAAAAACAATCTTAAAAACATAAATGTTGATATTCCTCTCGGCAAAATTAACGTAATTACGGGTTTAAGCGGCTCGGGAAAATCTTCGCTTATGAACGATTTAATTTACGAGTATGCTATACACAAATTAAGGGGAAACCGTCCAAAACCGCAGGGTATTGAGAGGATTGACGGTTTTGAAAACATAGATAAGGTTATTAACATAGACCAGTCGCCGATAGGCAGAACGCCACGTTCAAACCCCGCAACCTATACCGATGTCTTTACGCATATAAGGGATTTGTTCACCAAAACGGGTGAAGCCCGAATGAGAGGCTATAAGGCGGGAAGATTCAGTTTTAACGTAAAGGGCGGACGATGCGAAGCCTGCAAGGGTGACGGTGTCAAAAAAATTGAAATGAGTTTTCTCTCTGATGTTTACGTTACATGCGATGTCTGCAACGGCAAGAGGTACAACAGAGAAACGCTTGAAGTTAAATACAAGGGAAAAGACATTTCCGATGTGCTGAATATGAGTGTTTCAGAGGCGTATGAGTTTTTTGAAAATATACCAAAAATTCAAAACCGTTTAAAGACTTTAAAAGATGTCGGCTTGGGCTATATCAGACTCGGTCAGTCCGCAGATACGCTGTCGGGCGGCGAAGCCCAGAGAATAAAACTTGCAGCCGAACTGAACAAAAAGGCAACGGGAAAAACGCTTTATCTGCTTGATGAGCCATCGGTTGGGCTTCACTGGGCTGATTTGGATAAACTTATAAATATTATCCAAAAACTTGCAAATGCGGGCAATACGATTTTAATTATCGAACACAACCTTGATATTATTAAAATTGCGGATTATATAACCGACTTGGGCCCCGAAGGCGGCGAAAACGGCGGTTATGTCGTTGCGCAGGGAACACCCGAAGAAGTTGCACAATGCGAAAATTCTTATACGGGTCAATATCTCGCAGAGATTTTGAAAAAAGGATAGAGGTTTGAAAAAATTTTTGGCAGAGTAAAATCTGCCCTGCCTGCTTTTCTATCCTTTAACTGTCATACTGAGCGTTAGCGAAGTATCCAGCCAATATGATTTATGATTTGAGAGTTTTTTTCTTTTGTCATGCCGAACTTGTTTCAGCATCTGTTTTTCATTTCTTCGATAAATTCTGAAATAAGTCCGTAGGGTGCAAAAAATGAAAATGTTTGCACCGAAAAGAATAATTATAAAATTGGTGCGAACGTACCTTTTCGCACCCTACAAACTTTGACCACAGAAAAACAGACCAATCCAATCAAATCGGTGCAGAATTACAGAAAAACGGTTTGTTACAACCATATTTTTTAATAATAATTTTGAAAATTCCTGTTGAAAAATTATATTGATTTGATTAACATATTACCCAATTGGGTAATATATGTTTGTTTAGTAAATTAATATAATAACAACATGATTAAGAAAAAAATTGAATATACTTTTTTCACAATATTAAATATATATCTTAGCGCTTTTTGGCTAAATGCTTTTGTGACAGTATTTATTGTAGTTGTGCCGATATTTAAAATTGCAATAATTATCGAAAAATACAACCATGTAGAAAATTTTGCTGATAATGTTTTTATTTATTCATTAATATTCGTTATTCCGATTTTTTCAATGTTATTAAAAATATTGATATTTCCATTTTTATACAAAATTAAATTCCTAAGTAATATAAAAGATTTTTTGAAAAAATTTGCAACCGATAAAAATTTTTCAATCAAAATATTATTCTCTGCTTTGATTTTTGATATTATTGTGTATCTGATTACAGTGTTTTTACTTGAAAAACAACTTGTTAATCCTGATTATATTGATGCAATAAAAGAATCAGCATTAGTATTTGTGTTCACATTTTTTGGTGTTTTACCCTGTTATTTGTCGTTTTTGATATGGTATAAATGGACTCACAGAAAAAGCCAAAAATCAGTAGGGTAGGGTTCTGACAAATACATAATATCGGCTGGATTCTTCGGCAAAGCCTCAGAATGACATACAGCATGTAGTCCGTAGGGTGCAAAAAATGAAATGTTTGCACCGAAAAGAATAATTATAAAATTGGTGCGAACGTACCTTTTCGCACCCTACAAACTACCGATAGTCTGAAACCGAAAAGTAGGTAGGGTTGACTTTAGTCAACCAAATTTCATAAATAATATCTTATTTATTCGGGCTGTTTAAAATAAAAGTTACGGGGCCGTCGTTGACGAGGGCAACGTCCATCATAGCGCCGAAAACACCTGTTTTGACCGTCAAACCGCTTTCTTTCATCATAGAAACAAAGTTTTCATACATCTCATTTGCCTCTTTGGGCGGCATTGCGGTATCAAAACTCGGTCTTGTTCCTTTTCTCGTATCACCCGCAAGCGTAAACTGCGAAACGACCAAGATTTCGCCCTGAACATCTTTTACGGACAAATTCATTTTGCCGTTCTCATCTTCAAAAATGCGCAGTTTCAAAATTTTATCGCACAAGTATCTTGAATTTTCCTCAACATCGCCTTTTTCGACACCGTAAAGCACCAAAAGACCCTGTCCGATTGAGGAATATAACTCGTTATCTATTGTGACCGAAGCCGATTTAACTCTTTGAATTACTGCTTTCATAAAATTATTATATCAAAATCGGCAAAAAAATACAGATTATCGTTTGACAGAAGATATATTTGTTTTACAATAAAAGAGGACAGTTTTTGGCTCCGAGCCGAAATTGTCAGGCAGAAACACCGTAAGGGACTGATTCTTCGGTTTCCGAAACGGTAAAAAAGAAAAGGAGAAAACTATGCCTAAACTTAAAACTCACCGTTCGGGTGCAAAACGTTACAAAGTTACTGCTTCGGGTAAAATTCTCAGAAGAAAAGCAGGTATCGGTCACCTTCTTCAACACAAAGACGGTTCAAGAAAAAGAAAAATCTTCAAAATGTGTGAAATTTCAGGAACTCACTTTAAGTTGATTTCCAAAGAACTTCCATACAAGAAGTATTCACGTTAATTGAGAAGAAAGGAACAGAACAATGAGAGTTAAACGCGGAAACGTATTAAGAAAAAGACATAAAAAAATCCTGAAACTCGCTAAAGGTTTTCAGGGTGCAAGAAGCAGAATTTTTAAAGTTGCCAACACGGCTGTAATGAAAGCATTAAAATATCAGTACAGAGACAGACGTAATCTGAAAAGAAATATGAGAAGACTCTGGATTGTAAGAATTAATGCGGCAGTAAGACAACATGGTATGAGTTATTCAAAATTTATGAATGCTTTGAAGAAATCAAATGTTGCCGTAAACAGAAAAATGCTGGCAGATATGGCAGTAAATCAGCCCGAAGCATTTTCGGTAGTTGTTGAAACTGCAAAAGCAAACGCTTAGGTAAATTTAATTTTTCCTGAAAAAGAACCGATTTAATGTCGGTTCTTTTTTGTTGTTAAAAAAGTAGCAGGTAGTCTTTAGTCTACCATTAAAAATATTTGGATTGCAGGTTGGGTGAAACCCAACAAAAAGTAAAAATTTGTCATGCTGAACTTGTTTCAGCATCTGTCGGAAAAACCTAACAAATATAATTTGTCATTCTGAGGCGAAGCCGAAGAATCCAGCCGATTAAAAAAATTCATGTTAGCTGGATACTTTGCTAACGCTCAGTATGACAACCGACGTCTTTGCGAGGCTTGCCCGAAGCAATCCCTGAAACCGAACGGGATTGCCGCGAAAATCAAAGATTTTCTCGCAATGACAATATTCAATGTCATTCTGAGGCGAAGCCGAAGAATCCAGCCGATTAAAAAAATTCATGTTAGCTGGATACTTCGCTAACGCTCAGTATGACAACCGACGTCTTTGCGTGGCTTGCCCGAAGCAATCCCCGAAACCGAACGGGATTGCCGCGAAAATCAAAGATTTTCTCGCAATGACGTGAAAGTCTGTCATTTCTGAAACCGAACGAGCAAACACTTATTCCATATTGTTATTCAGTTTGGGGATTTTCATTCCGAAAACAGTTTCAAGGTCTATTGTCTGCAAAGTAGTGTCTATCAATCCAAAGGGAGTTATATCGGAAAGATAACTTACGACCCCTACAACAGGAACTTCCGCATATTTTTCAATCAAATACACAAGATTTTTTGTGTTTATATCCGGAAGATGTAAAAACTTGTTTAAAATAACACCGCAAACTCTGATATTTGCGTGTTTTGCATAACTTACGGTTAAAAGAATTTTTTCAAGCACATCTTTTGACGGTTCTGCAACAATAAGTAAATTTGCCTGCATAACCGTTATCAAATCGACAATCTCGATATTGTCCGCAAGAGGTGTCATAATACCGTTATAACCCTCAATCAAAACAAAATCAGAGGAGTTCTTCAACATATAAAAATCTTTTAAAATAGTTTGGGACTGAATAACAACATTTTCATTTTTCGCCGCAAGCATAGGTATTGCATCGGTGCCAAGCACATAAGAAACCGATGTGTTTAAATTGGAATCGATTTTTTTGATAAAAGCAATGTCCTGAGAAAATAAAAAACAATCCTGTTTTACGGCACCTGTCTGAACAGGCTTATAATAGCCGACAGTATAACCCAGCGACTGCATTGTTGCAGCAATTCCCGCAGTTATAAAGGTTTTTCCCGAACCTTGTTTATCCGATACAATAAAAAC
>JAILHI010000032.1 GCA_024695865.1 Candidatus Gastranaerophilales bacterium | reverse complement strand
GCTTTAGAAAGAGCTTCGATTGACTGTTTGTAAATTGATGCTGCGTTAATAACAAATTGTGTCATCGTTTTCTCTCTCTAATCTCTACTCTTATATAAAGTTTCAAACCTCCAAAAAATTGCCTTTTTGTATATATTATTCGTTACAAAACTTAACAATATCTCAAAATTACCGTCTTATAAGAGAAACGACCCAATCCCGTTACAAAACTCATCGGTCATTCCGAAACAAAAGAAGATGCTCTTATTGTCTGACATTGCCGATTTCCTGATGAGCGAGTTTAAGTTCAAAACCGAAACAGTTTCCCGTTTTGTTATTACTTTCCGCAAACATTTTGCAGTTATGTTTTTTCAGAATTAAATCGCAGATATACAAACCGAGCCCGTTTCCCGTTTTATTTTTGCTGTTATATTTTTCAAATCCCGATTTATCAAAGGTTTCACCAAAACTGTTTACGGTAAAAACGCATTTATCGCCGTTGATTTTTGTTGTTACCGTAATAATTCTGTCAGGGTAAGAATATTTAACGGCATTTGTCAAAAGATTTAACAAAACTCTTGTTATTTCTGTTTTTACACCAAAGACAAACGTTTTAGGTTCGGCATAATCAAAAAGCAAAGTGCATCGTTTGTCTGCCGAGAGATATTTGAGGTTTTCAATACACATTTTTATAATTTCGTTAATATCAAAGGTT
The DNA here is from genome assembly GCA_024695865.1 of Candidatus Gastranaerophilales bacterium. GTDB lineage: Bacteria > Cyanobacteriota > Vampirovibrionia > Gastranaerophilales > Gastranaerophilaceae > RUG841. The sequence goes on along the minus strand of JAILHI010000032.1, from coordinate 7,817 downwards.
TCGGGCGACCAGTTTATATTTTCGTGTTCGTAAGAGCAGAGGGCGGAAATATTGTTTATAATATTGAGCATAAATTCAGAAGAATTGCGCATTTGCAGGAGAATATCTTTCTGCATATCGTTTATGTTTCCGAAGGTGCCTTTCAGAAGCAGTTCCGTCGCCCGAAGTTCTGCGGCGGCGGGGGTTTTGATATCGTGAATTATTTCGTAAATATTGCTTTCTTCCGAAAAGTAAGTTACTTTTTCTTTGAGTAAAAAGAGAAACAGTATTATGCAGGCGGAAACCATGCCCGCAAATACGATAAAAAGCCTTTCTTTTACGGTTAAGCAGCAAAAGAGGAACATCACCAAAACCAGAAAAATATTTACGGACTTATAAATTTTGTTTTCCACTCTGACCTCATTTTTTTGTTTTGATTATATTTAGTCAAAGAGTGATTTTTAATTCCCCGACAGGATAATTTATAAGCCGCACACACGGGCTATATCATCAAGATACTTTTTGCCTGCAATGTCGTTATCGTTTTCAAGCAGAAAATCTCTTTGGGCGAAAAGAATTTTTCTGACTTCATCTCTCGGCATTTCCATGACTTTGTCGATAAGTTCTGCAAGTTTGGTTTCATCGGGCTCACAGGTAAAGCCGTTTTCGCCGTCCTTGATAAGCCCGTCTATCCCGTCATTTTTGGTTGCAACGACTATGTTTGCCCTTGATGCCGCTTCAAGATAAGCCATTCCGAAGGTTTCACCCGTACTTAAAAGAATAAACATATCGGAAAGCCTTAATTTAAGCAGGACTTCATTGTTTGGCAGATAACCCTCAAAGATAACTTTTTCACCGAGGTTTAATTTTTTAACGAGATTTTCAAGGTTTTTCCGTTCTTTTCCGTCACCCATTATGCGTAAAACAACGTTATCGTCTTTGAGTTTTTTGAGGGCTTTTATGATAATGTCGATATTTTTGCGTTTAATGAGTTTGGCGGTTGTTGCAATGATAAAGGGTCTGTTTGTTTCCGAAGCCTTTTGTTCAAAGTATTCGGCAGGCTCAACGATATTTTTATCGATACCCGAAGGGGCAATAAAGGTTTTGTTGACGGCAAAGGGGGATAATTGTTTAATTTTTTCCGAAAGCATAACGCTTCTTGCTGAAATCGCATCGGCTCTCTTGTAGGCTTTTCTGAGTGCGGGTGCAAATAAAAATTGATAAAGCGGTTTTGTCAAAACCTGAAGATCGGAAGCATGAACAGATGCAACGTAAGGAATACCCGCAATTTTACCGATTAACTTCATTGCAAACATTGCGCCTGACGGCATGTGGCTGATTACAAGATTGTAATTTCCGATTTGAAAATCTTTCGGCAGTTTGTTTTTAACGTCAAAGAAAAACGGTGTAATGCAATTTACATTATATATTGTTATTCCGTCCTCGTTGTAGGTTTTGTTCGGAAAAATTTTCTTTTTTCTGATGACGGTATTTAAGAGGAAATTCGGTCTAATGACATCGACGATGTGACCGAGCTCCTGCCATTTTTTTGCAAAATTCTTGATTGTCTGCGGCTCCCCGCTATTTTCTATCGGGTATAAGTCTGTTATTAATAAAATTCTCATTATTTTCCTTTTCTGTTCTTCTGACAGATGCTGAAACAAGTTTAGCATGACAATACTTTATTCTTCGTCACCCTGAATTTATTTCAGGGTCTGTTTTAATATTTTTCCGACAGATTCCGAAACAAGTTCGGAATGACAAATTTAGATTTCCGTCAATCTGAAATCGTTTCAAAGTCTTTTTTATTATAGTATAATTTTTAATATGAATGAACTTAATATTAAAAATTACGCACATATAGGTGATGCCGTCTGGGAACTTTACGTTCGTGAAAAAACGGTTTTTATGACGGAAAATCTTAAAAAACTTCACGATTTGACGGTTTCTTTCGTTAACGCATCTTTTCAGACCGAACTTTTGCAGTTTTTATCGGAATATCTGACAGACGAGGAAAAAGAACTTGTCAAAAGGGCGGGGAATATAAAGACTTCAGCGGCAAGACGAATTGACAGAAATTTGCACCGCATTGCAACGGAATTTGAAGTTTTGCTCGGGTATAATTATTTGCACAATAAAACAAGACTTGATGAGATTTTAAAACTTGTCGAACCGAAGATTGTAAATTAAGTCAGTTGGTTTTACCCAATGTATACTACTGTCATTGCGAGAAAGGCATAGCCTTTCGTGGCAATCCTTTTCGGTTTCAGGGATTACTTCGTCGTTATCACTCCTCGTAATGACGTATTTTGTTATTTTTTTGTCGGCTCTCACTCAATTTGTACTTTTAATGGTAGACTAAAGTCTACCCTACAAGTACTGAAAAAGATTGCCACGTCGGGCAAATTAATTTCACATCGCTCGCAATGACGGCATTTTCTTACATTTTTGTCCATTACCTTAATCGGCTATTTTTTGTTTTCAATTTTGTTGTATGATTAAAACAGAAGAAAGAGGATTTATGTCAAAAAAAGTATTAATAATCATTGACGATATCGAACTTAAATACTTTGAATTTAACGATTTAGTCACTGATTTTTGGTTTGTAAAAGAGTATCTTGAACGTGGTTATGACGTTTCCGTTGCAATAAAGGGCGGACTTTTCATACAGGAGAACAAAGCCTTTGTTATGGCTTTTAAAACTTATGAAAAGGACAACGACATTTTTTACGAAAAAGAGTCCGAAAAGAAGTTAATCAACGATTTTGACCTTGTCTTTTTCAGACCTGACCCGCCCGTTGATATCGATTACATAAATGCCTGCTATATTCTTGATTTTGTCGATACCAACAAAACAAAAATTATCAACAATACAAAATCGGTGCTTGATTTTAACGAAAAACTGCACGGAAATATTTTTCCCGAATACACACCGAAGAACATCATTGCGGCGGATGTAAAAATAATAAGAGAATTTGTGGAAACCGAAAAAGAGGCTATCATAAAGCCTTTAAACAGATGTTTCGGAAGCGGCATTTTCTATCTGAATAAAAACGATAAAAACTTAAATTCACTTATCGCTTTATCCACAAACAACGGAAAAACGGCGGTTTGCGTGCAGGAATACCTCGGACACGGACAGGGCGGGGATAAAAGGGCTTTCATTGTCGGAGAAAAAGTCTATCCGATGTCGCTCCGAAAACTCCCCGGAGAAAACGATTTCAGGTTCAACACCCATTCCGACAAATACTTTAAACAGGAATTTCTGACCGAAAAAGAGATGACAGCCGCACAAAACATTGCAAAATATCTTACAAAACAGGGTATTTACCTCTCGGCTCTCGATTTGATTGACGAAAAAGTGACGGAAATTAACGTTACAAGCCCGTGCTACTTTTTCAGAGAAATGAACAGACTGCACGGAATTAAATTTAACGAAAGCGTTATTGAAGATATAATTCGGGTTACGGAAAAATAATATGGAAATTATTGCAGAAAAAAAAGATTTTACGGAGATATTTTATTCGGGCTGCAAAAATGAGCAGACCGTAGGTTTGGAATACGAAAAACTTGCGGTTTATAAAAATAATTTTGAGGCGGTAAAATATGAGGATATCGTAAAAATTCTGCTTGAAATGGAAAACGATGACAGGACGGTGGTTTTTGAGAATAAATACCCTATGGGAATGGTTTTGCCGCAGGGGCATATATCTCTGGAACCCGGGTCGCAGTTTGAAATCAGCCTTAACCCCGTAAAAAATATTTCCGAAATAGAAAAAATGATAGAGGATTACAACGGCGAAACTGCTGAAATTGCGGAAGAATTCGGAATTTACTGGCTTGGGGCGGGTATTCAGCCCGTTTCGGTTTACGAAAATATAAAAATTATTCCCAAAAAAAGATACGCTCAAATGACAAATTATCTGCCCAAAAAGGCTCGTTTGCCGTTTGTTATGATGAGAGAAACGGCGGGCATACAGGCGGGTTTTGACTATGAAAGCGAAGAAGATGCCATGTCAAAACTTTCAACCGCAATTAAACTTTCCCCGATTGTAAGTGCAATGTTTGCAAATTCCCCCGTCAGAAATTCACGGCTCAACGGCTCAAAGTCTTTCAGGGCTTATTCGTGGCTTAATACGGACGAGGACAGATGCGGGCTTATCTCGGAAAAAATTCTTCATAACGATTTTTCGTTCGAAGATTACAGAAAAGTTTTATTTGATATCCCGATGATTTTCATTGAAAAAAATGACAAATACATTCCGACAGGCGATATGACTTTCGGCGAGTATTACAGAAAAGGTTTTGAGGGATATTTTCCGACAAAAGAGGACTGGAACACGCATTTAAGCCTGTTTTTCCCTGATGTAAGACTCAAAAGTTATCTTGAAATCAGAAACCACGATTCTCAAAAGACGGAAATGATAACGGCTGTTCCTGCGCTCTGGAAAGCACTTTTGTATAATAAAGACGCACAAAATGCAGTTGAGGATATTTTTAAAGGCTGTGAATTTAAGGATTTTGAGGAACTGAGATATCTGACACCCGAATATGCGCTTGATGTACCTTTTAAGCGTTATCCGCTTTACGACCTTGCAAAAGAAATTTTGAGTATAGCAATGCAAAGTCTTTTAATGATGAAAACGGGCGAGGAACAATTCCTTTTGCCGCTTGCGGAATACGTGAAAAACAATAAAACGCCCGCAGACGAGATTATTGAGATGTTAAAGGGCAAAGAAAAAATCACAACGGACGACTTGTCGGTACTTGTGAATAAGTAAGCCGTCATTGCGGAAAAATCTTTGATTTTCGCGGCAATCCTTTTCGGTGCAAACGCTATCGGTTTTTATTATTGTCGTTGTATCAATCCCGATTATCTTGCGCCTGTTATCTGCAAATTCAAAACAGTACCTTCTGCCAGTTCCATTTCCTGCCCGTTTGCCGACATAACGACAAACCCGCCGCCGACAGCACCGACAATCGCTCCCATTGTCAAACGCTGACCCCAGTTATTTCCGCCGAAAATCAATGTTTCCAAAGCGGCACCCGCAACACCGACCATCATACTTCCGAGCATCGCTCCGGATACTTTTGCCGCTCTGCTTGAATTTGTACTTTTGAATTCCATTGGTCTGCTTCCGATATAAAACTCATCGCCTTCGGTGGTTAAAATTCTGTTAAAAGTCAAAGTAATTGAACCGTCTCTGTAAGCACTTCCCGCCTTTACCGTACCCGTTGCCGTACCGTAAACAATACTTCCTCTTTCTGCCATAAGTTTATTATTTATATATAAATCGTCCTGTAGAATAGCCGAAATCAAATCGTCCTGTTCAAGACTCTGTGAATTTATTGCGGATTGCAACTGAATTCTGACGGTTATTTCAGGTGTATTTTGAGTTATCGTTTGAGTGTTCTGTTTGTTAACCGACGTTTGCGAAACTTCACCCTGCAAATTGCCTTTTGGATTATTAATCTTTATTTTATCCGTAAAATTTCCTCTTTGAGTGGTATAATCCGTTTGTACCTGCGGGGTAACACTGTCTGTATTGATGTAAGGGCTGTAAGAATTATCGTATTTTTTCTGCGCCTCATCGCTAAAATCATACTGTGAAGCCGACGGTACAAACGTGGACGGTGACGGCACATAAACAACATTATCATCTTTTTTTGCAGTATCGGTTTTTGTGTCCGTGTTTACTTCTTTGGGATTCATTTCGTTGTAAACAATTAATGCCTGCTTCTTTTTGGAAGCAAGTGTTTTTTTTGCTCTTATCCTTGAATATTTTAATTTTTTGCTTTTAAAACGTTTTAAAATTTCATCTGCAATGTCTGACCCGTCTACATTTGAATAAAAGTAAAAATCAGTATTTTCACCGTTTTGTGAAAAAATCATAACGTAATAATTAGATTTGTTCTTTGTCGGATTAACGTAAGTATGATTTTGTTTTGCGGAAACAAAATACATATTTTTCTGCCGTGAATAAAAGTCTGCAATATATTTAACATCGGCAGATTTGGCATTTTTAACCGAATACATTACCTCAAAGTCTTTTGCAAATGATATATTAGCCGAAAAAAACAGGCACAGTATCAGACATAAAAAAACTTTTAAAATTTTCATACCGACTCCTTAATCCTGACTTAACATGATAATAACAAATAGTTTAAAGAAAAAAAAGTAAAAATTAAGGTTTTTTTATAAAAAAACAAAAACGCCGAAGAAATTCTTCTCGGCGTTTTAAAATTTATGTTGGTATTCGCTCACTTTGTTTTGCTATGCGCAAAACTGTCATTTGTTATTCTTCAGAATTAACAAATTTGTAAGTGATTGCTGCGCAAGCACCTGCAACGAGGTTAGTTGCCGCAATAATACAAGCAGCCTTGCAGGTTACTGCATGCATAAGGTTCAAGCCCAATGCAACTGCGGGGTTAAATGCTCCGGGGCATAAAATTCCGCCGACGGCAAATGCACCGACCGTAACTGTTGCACCGATTGCAAAACCGTAATAAGAATTTCCTTCGGTTTTTTTAGATGTTGCAACCTGAAGAACTACATAGCAAAGTGCAAAGGTGAATAAAAATTCACCTACAACCAAAGCGGTAATTGCTTCGGGAGCGGCTGCAGTTTCGGGAATTTCCGCAAAACGTGATGCAAGTAAAACAGCAACTGCCGCACCGATTGCCTGTGAAATCCAGTAAGGAAGAATCTGTTTCCATTCAAGCGCACCTCTGATTGCTGCAGCAAGTGATACTGCGGGGTTATAGTGTCCGCCTGAAATATGTCCGCCCGCATATACCATAATCATAAGAGCAAAACCTATTGAAATCGGTGCAATAACACCATCACCTGCCATCAAAACCGCAGATGCCACCGTGAAGACAAGGAAAAATGTTCCTATAATTTCCACTACGTATTTTTTTAAATTTTCATTCATATAAAACCTCCTGTTTTAAACTGTCTGTTTTTTCCACTTCATTATATTACAAAATAAAATTTAAAAAGATTAATTTTTTAGCAAGTAGTATAGACTTCAGTCTATCGATATTATTTTTGAAATTTGGCTGCCTAAAGTCAACCCTACGAACTGCGATTGTTTCACGTCATTACGAGGAGCATAAGCGACGAAGTAATCCCAGAAACCGCAAAGGATTGCTACGTCATTTCGCTGTCTTGGATTTTGACGGTTCAAAATCTTTGCATTTCATTTCGTTTTTACTGTTCGTAAAAACTTCATTTCAGCAGATTTTTCACAGGGACGGCGTTCCCTCGTTTCACTCGGTCAGCCTAGTCAAAATCCGCAAAAAAAAGCCCTCTGAATGAGGGCTGATAATTTGTTTAGAGAGTTGAGAGTTTTTATTTTTTATTTTATTTTTAAATCTTGTTTATTAGTTGAAAATCTTGAAAGAAGTTTTGATGTTGTTATCAACTAATTTTTGAATTTCTTCTTTTTCTGCGTTTACTGCTTGGTGTTCAGTTTCTGCTAAATTCTTTTGTTGAGTTAAGTTGTTGTCTGCGATTTCTAACAATGCCATTTCGTTTTCGATGTCGATGTAGATTGCGGTTGTTTCGAAAGAAACTTTTTCATCTGTTTCTTTGCTGGTCATTTCGTTAGTGAACTGTTGGAGAGCAGCTGATTTTCTTGAAATGAGTTCTGCCTGTTTTGTAGCGAGGTCTTGAGATTGTGCAGAAATCATCATTAATCTTGCTTCAAGGTCGTCTTTTCTTAAAGTTAAAAAGTTTAATCTTGCTTGATTTGATGATAAACCCATTGTTTTACGACCTCAACTTCTCTCTACTCTTATATAAAGTATTACTCTCTCAAAAAATTGCCTTTTTG